>CACWOL010000043.1 GCA_902762495.1 uncultured bacterium
GACGCGGGCGGCAAAACCGTGGCCGTGCTCGGCGGCGGCCTCGCAAAACTCCATCCCGTCGAGAATCTCGACCTCGCACGCGCCATCATCAGGACCGGCGGCGCCGTGATCTCCGAATTCCCCATGACCACTGCGCCCACGCGCCACACCTTCCCGATGCGCAACCGGATCATCGCCGGGCTCTCCTGCGGCACGCTCGTGGTCGAAGCGGGCGTCAACAGCGGCTCACTGATCACCGCGGCGCAGGCGCTGGAACAGGGCCGTCACGTGTTCGCCGTGCCGGGTGAGGCGGACAATCCTTCGGCGGCGGGCTGCAACACACTCATCAAACAGGGCGCGAAGCTCGTCATGAACTTCGACGACATCCTCGATGAATTTGATTTCCTGCCCGGATTCCATCCCGCCGCGCTCCGTGAAACGCCCGTGAGTCCGTTCGGCGCGGACGTTGCGGACGGCGCACAGGGCGAACCTGAGGCGCTCGACGATTCCATGTTCTCCGAGGAGGAAACCGCGATCCTGAACGTGCTGGCGAAAGGTCCGGCGAACGTGGATGCGATTTCCGAAGCCGCAAATATCCCGCCGTCCACGGTAATCTCCACCATGATCGGACTGGAGATCCTGCATCGCGTCCGCAAGAACCCGGACGGTTCCTACTCGAAAAAGCGCTGAGGCATCGTCATGCCGTTCCGCCTCGAATCCGTGCTCATCCCGTGTCTTTCCGCGGTCGCGCCGTTCCGCTGTCCCGTCTGCGGCAAACCGCCGTTCGACGGTACGCCGGGGATGTTCTGCGCGGAATGCCTGGAATCGCTTCCCTTCATCGCCCCTCCGTACTGTCCGGGCTGCGGCGGCCCGATGGACGGCATCCTGGACGTGTGCCCGAAATGCCTTCATCAGCCGCCCCGCCCGTGGACTCAGGCGTTTTCGCTCTTCCACATGGAGGGAAACGCCCGCCTCGCGATCATGATGCTGAAATACCGTAACCGCCCGGAGTTCGCGCGTTCGCTCGGCAGACTGCTCGGGACCAAACTGAAACGCGAGCTGCCGTGCCCCGTCGATATGATCGTCCCCGTCCCGCTTCACTGGACGCGTTTCGTGCAGCGCGGATTCAATCAAGCCGATCTGATCTGTCAGGGCATCTCCGCGGAACTTGGCATCCCGGTGGTCCGGGCGCTCCGTCGCGTCAGGCGAACCCGCCAGCAGGCGCGTCTGACCCGCAAGGAAAGAATTCTGAATTTAACGGGTGCTTTTTCGCCGACGGATTCGACAAAATGCGAAAAGCGTGCTATATTAATTGTAGACGATGTTTTGACGACGGGCACCACGCTTGCCACGGCGGCTTCCGTCCTGCTTGATGCAGGCTCGGCCAAAGTCTTCGCGGTTTCGGCTGCCCGCCGATGAAATAACAAAGCCGGAATCAACCCAATCCATAAGGTGCTGCCATGGCTGCATTTGTGAAAAAAGTCAAACCTCTGCCGACGACCGCCGCGATCCCGGTCGGCGTCATCGCACATCACGGCATCCAGAAACAGAGCGAAGTCGCGAAACGGAAGGATATCCCGCAGGGGCTTTGGGAAAAATGCAAGAACTGCAATGAACTGATCTTCTCCAGCCGCAAGGAGGAAAACCTGCAGGTCTGCCCGAAGTGCGGCTATCATTACCCGATGACCGCGCTGGAGCGCATTGACCTGCTGACCGACCTCGGCAGTTTCCAGGAACTCGACCCGAAACTCGAATCCGTCGACACGCTCAAATTCGAGGGCGTTTCCCCCTACGTCGACAAGCTCCGTTCCAACCACGAGAAGACCGGCCTCCGCGACGCCGTGATCTCCGGTGTGACCGCCATCAACTTCATCCCGTACGTCCTCGCCGTCATGGACTTCCGGTTCCTCGGCGCCAGCATGGGCGCGGTCGTCGGCGAGAAGATCACCCGTGCGATCGAGACCGCCACCGCGAAGCGTCTCCCGCTCGTGATCGTCACGGCCAGCGGCGGCGCGCGCATGTACGAAGGCCTTATCAGCCTCATGCAGATGGCGAAGACCAGCGGCGCGCTTTATCGCCACAAGGAAGCCGGACTGCCGTACATCGTGATCCTGACCCATCCGACTACCGCAGGCGTCACCGCCAGTTTCGCCTCGCTCGGCGACCTGATCCTCGCCGAACCTGGCGCGATGGTTGGATTCGCCGGCCGCCGCGTGATCGAGGCGACCACGCAGGCGCAGCTCCCGGACGGCTTCCAGACCTCGGAGTTCCTGCTTCAGAAGGGCTTCGTCGACCGGATCGTTGAACGGAAAAATTTGCGTGCGGAACTCACTCTTTGCCTTGAATATTTCACAAAACGGTGTAAAGTAAATAAGGCGGAGAATTCTCCCCGCAAAAAGAAAACAGCATAAAATTTGCCGTCGTCCGCCGGACCCTGTGCGATGGAATTGCGTGAACCGAGTCAGGTTGGGAACAAAGCAGCTCTAAGCGTTAAGACCTTGCGCGTAGGCCATCTGTCGGGCGGCGGCTTTTCTTTTGAACGTGGAAACGGACCCCATGAATAACACGAAACGCATTGACGGCCGCGCGCCGTCCCAGCCGCGCAAATTCCGTATCACTCCCGACTACCTCGCCCACCCGATCGCCTCCGCGCTCATCGAGGTCGGCGGGACCAAGGTCATCTGCTCCGCCTCGTTTGAACAGGGCGTCCCCGGCTGGATGCGCCAGCAGGGCGTTTCCGGCGGCTGGGTCACCAGCGAATACGGCATGATCCCCGGCGCGGGCAATACGCGCGTCGCCCGCGAAGCCTCCCGCGGCAAGCAGTCCGGCCGCACCATGGAGATCCAGCGCCTCATCGGGCGTTCCTTCCGTTCGGTCATCGATCTGCAGGCGCTCGGCCAGAACACGCTGTACATCGACTGCGACGTGATCGATGCGGACGGCGGCACCCGCTGCGCCTCCATCTGCGGTGCGAGCGTCGTGCTTCAGATCGCGTTCCGCAAGCTCCTCGCCGAGAAAAAGATCCAGCGTTTCCCCATGCGCGAGAACGTCGGCGCGATCAGCGTCGGCATCCGCGGCGGCGTGCCGCTGCTCGACCTCTGCTACGAGGAGGATTCGGGCGCGGACGTCGATTTCAACGTCGTCATGACCGAATCCGGCAAGTTCATCGAGCTTCAGGGCACCGCTGAGGAAGTTCCGTTCGACCGCGAACAGCTCGACAAGATCCTTGAGCTGGCGCAGGCCGGTCTCGCCCCGGTCTTCGAGGCGCAGAACAAGATACTCTCCGCCTATCCGCTCCCGCAGAGCCGCGAACCCTTCGGCAGCCTCGGCGCCGCATTCTCCAACATCAAACTCAAATAAGTTCACATACAACACGAAAGCACCCCTGCCGTATGCAAACTCCTTCCTCCTACAAAGAAGCCGGCGTCGACATCGACCTCGCAACTGAACTTCTCGGCCGCGTCAAGCCCCGTCTCGCCGCCGCACGCCGTCCCGAAATGCTTGCCCCCATCGGCGGCTTCGGCGGCCTCTTCCAGGCCGGTTTCCCGGGCTACCGCGAACCCGTCCTCGTCGCCAGCATCGACGGCGTCGGCACCAAGCTCATGGTCGCCGCGGAAATGCAGAAATACGACACGGTCGGCTTCGACATCGTGAACCACTGCATCAACGACATCGCCGTGCAGGGCGCGGAACCCATCTATTTCCTCGACTACATCGGCATCGGCAAGCTCCGCAGTCCGCTCTACGAGGACGTCCTCGGCGGCATCGCCGATGCCTGCCGCGCCGCGAACTGCGCCGTGCTCGGCGGCGAGACCGCCGAAATGCCCGGCATGTACGGCAACGACTTCGACCTGGTCGGCATCATCACCGGCATCGTGGAGAAGAGCGAGATCATCACCGGCGAAAACATCGCCCCCGGCGACGTCGCGATCGGTCTCGCGTCCAACGGTCTCCACACCAACGGCTTCAGTCTCGCGCGCAAGCTCCTTTTCGAAGCCGCCGGATACACGGTGAAATCCACCCCGGCCGAGCTCGGCGGCGAATCCGTCGGCGAAGCCCTCCTGAAGCCCCACACCTGCTATCTCCCGGCCATCAAGGCCGCTAAGGCCGCGGGCGTCACGATCAACGGCATCGCCCACATTACCGGCGGCGGCCTCATCGACAACGTCCCGCGCATCCTGCCGAAAACCGTCGACGCCGTCTTCCACACCGCGAAGATTCCGTTCCGGCCCGCCATCTTCGACCTCATGGTGAAGATCGGCAGCCTCCCCGTGCAGGAAGCCTACCGCGTGTTTAACATGGGTGTCGGCATGGTCTGGTTCGTCCGTCCGGACGCCGCCAAGACCGCCATGGACGCCGCCGAATCCGCCGGAATCCGCGCGTTTGTCGTTGGCGAAGTCAGGGAAGGTTCCGGCAAGTCCCTCGTCACGGAGTGACCGCGCATGGTCACCGAACAGGACAAGACCGCGGCATGTCCCGCGGAACCGAACTCATCCGGGGCGCGTAAGTTCCTCCGCCGTCCGAAGGCGGACACGTTTGTCGCGCCCGCGCACGGATTCATCCCGGTCTTTGTGATCCTGCTCCTGTTCATACTTGCCGCGGTCTTCATCAAGTCGCTGTTCTTCGGCATCCTCGCCGCCGTCCTGTCGTTCCATTTCGAACAGTTCCTCGAACGCCGTTTTTTCGCGACGAAGTTCATGCGCGGCCTGCATGACTTCGGCGTAAAGCTCAACGCCCCGTTCGCCGCCTTCCGCAAACGCATTACGCGCCGTTTCGGCGACGAACCGGAACACGCAGCCGAGGCCGAATGCCCGCTGGAACAGTCCAACGGACTCTCCGAGGCGGAAAACCGCCGCATCGCGACGCATGCCTCCGCCATGACGGTCATCCTGGTCGTGATCGCGACCGTCCTGCTCGCCTGGACGGCCGTTCACTTCCTTCGCCCGTTCGCCTCAATGTCCGGCGATTCCGTGTCCCAGTGGGCGCAGAACAACCACGTGGTCGAAAAGCTGGAACAGAAGATCGGCGAACTGCTGGACCGCCTCGACCCGCCCACGGAGGCAAATTCCGGCATGAACGTCCGCGAACGCCTGCGCAACCGGTTCTCCGAGGCGATGGAAGAGCACAACGCCGACCTGGCGAAGTACACGTTCCGGGCGGGCAATGAACTTGTGAAAAACGCATTCCACATCACGGCGTGGGTCGGCACGTTCGCGTTCGACCTCGTGATGTTCCTGTTCTTCTACTACTATTTCCTGCTCAAGATGGCCGTTTTCGCCGCCGGACGCGAGGATTTCGGGCAGAACCTCGGCGAATGGACCGTGAGCAGCATCTACGAAAGCGGCTGGCTCCCGGACGCCTCCGAGCATGAACGCACCGGCGCGGCACATATCATCAACCACATCTACAAGATGTTCCGGGCGTGGTTGGTCGGCTATTTCTGGATCATCGTGCTGGAGACCATTCTGTACGCGCTGATCTTCATCCCGTTCAACGTCCCGTTCTGGCCCGTCCTCTCGCTCATCGCGGGCTCCACGATCCTGCTGCCGTTCCTTGGCCCCGTGCTGGCGGCGATCCTGTCCGTCATCGTGGCCGTCATCTTCGCGCAGGAAGGCATCGTGATGCCCATCGTCGGCATCTCGCTGGCGTACCTGCTGATCCATGTGATCCTGGAACAGCTCCTGCTGTATCCCGTGCTGGTCGGGGAGGCGATCGGTCTGACGCTCGTGGAAACGATCATCGTGGTGCTGCTCGGCGCGGTCGTCGCGGGCATCTCCGGCATGATCCTCGCCGTACCTGCCGCCGCCCTCCTGAAGCTCCTCGTCCCGCTCTTCTACCAGACCCTGAACCGGCGTGCACGCCGCCGCAGACTGGCGCAGGCGCGGAATGC
The DNA here is from genome assembly GCA_902762495.1 of uncultured bacterium. Classification (GTDB taxonomy): domain Bacteria; phylum Verrucomicrobiota; class Lentisphaeria; order Victivallales; family UBA1829; genus UBA1732. The sequence continues at coordinate 5,870 of CACWOL010000043.1, forward strand.
TTCCGACCCCGGCGCATCATGAAGCCGGGTGAACAGTTCTCCTGTCCCGCCTGCGGACGCACCGCCTTCGCGAAGCTCGAAAAGATCCTCGACGGCTGGGACGTGAAGGGCGAACACCTGGTCTGTTCGTTCTGCGGCGCGGACGCCGGCACTCCCGCTGCCCCGAAATCCGGGGATTCCGCCTCGGTCTCCGCCGGACGCAAGGCGCTGGACGCGCTCTTCGGCAACGAGGATGCCGCCGCTCAAAAGAAAACCTCGATCATGGACATGGACACTCCCGCGGAACACCGTTTCTGTCGGGACTGCGCTCATGCGCTCGTGAACGCCTTCGCCGTGATCTGCACGCGCAAGCATTGCGAAGTCCAGCCGATGGACGACTGCCCGGACTACGAAAATCGCCCGGAACCGTCCGGTTCCTCCGGTTCTATTCTCGATTTCGGGAAGAAATGACCGCCTGGCGCAATCCTGCCGGGGATGGAGGATATGAGTTTTTAAAAAAACAGGGTGCTTGATTTTCTGCGGAATATTATATACCGTCTTCGCTAAAAAACAGGCGTTTTTTCCAGCCATTTTTCCCCCTTGTTCAAATCCCGGCGACGCTATTCCCCGTTTGAATTCCTGCCGGACCGTGCTATGTTAATCGGAGAACGGACATCCGGGGAGGGGGCGTCCGCGTTCGTCCGTATCCACGGGACCCTTCCCCCCACACAGAAACAATCATAACGGGAGGGTATCTCATGGGAGAACAATCGAAGAAACTTGGCGTGATGATGCTGGCGGCATTGGTCGTCAGCGCCATGGTCGGAGGCGGCATCTTCAGTCTGCCGCAGAACATGTCGCAGGGAGCGGGGGCCGGAGCCGTGCTGATCGCGTGGATCATCACCGGCATCGGCATCTTTTTCCTGGCCAATACGTTCCGGATCCTCGCCGACGCGCGGCCGGACGCCACGACCGGCATCTACGCCTACGCCCGCCTCGGATTCAGCAGATTCGCCGGATTCCCGATGCTGATGTCCGGCGAGGTCTTCGGCGGCGCGGACTGCCCGCAGATCAAGTACCTGAAGCAGCTGGAAACATGGGACGCCGAGTTCCCCGGATTCGAACATGTCAACGAGGGCGCCGAAACCATCGACGGCGTGTACCATGTGATGTGCGTGAAAGAGAGTAACTGAACAGGCGGTTCTCAGGGCGCGTCGCCGGATTCGGGTTCGGGCTCCGGCGGCGTGTCCGTTTCAACAAGTTCAATCTGTACGACCGCCTCCGCGGGGAAGACCTCGCCGAGGTACGTCGTGCGTCCGTAGTCGCGGTGGAAATCGACCGCAAGTCCGGCCTGGTCCGGAGCAAGCCCCGGAAACGAGAACGTGAACGTCAGGTCCTCGGGTACGGGGAACGGTCCGAGGCGGACCGGGATGAGCGGCAGACGGTACAGACCGTGCGGGATCAGATTGACTGTTTCGTGTTTGCCGTTGCAGACGACCTCGATCGCTCGCGACTCCAATGTATACAGCGTAACCGTCACGTATGCTTTCGCGTATTTGCTCAGGTCCATGCCATGCGCGGAGAACGTCTTGGAGAACGTAACGCCGCTGTTGAGATTCGCCGCCATCCAGCAGTCCAGATAGTTCGGGCCATTGTCATGCGCCATGAGTATTGACGCTGTCTCCAGCCGCACGCCGTCCGGCCGCGTCAGCTTCGTCAGTCCGGGTTCGTACGCCTTCCGGTATGACGGATAGAAAAAGTATGCAAAATAAATGCCCGCGAGCAGAGCAAAGCAGTATTTCAGCGGGATCCACTGAAGGTTTTTATTCTTGGGGGCGCGCCGTCCCATCCGGATGAAGTCCATGGCGGACAGCGCCGCGCCGATCGCGAAGAACGGGATGGCGGGGACGCGGAACCGCGCCAGTATGTAAAACGCAACGGTTGCAAACGCGTACAGGAAGAGGAACAGATACAGCAGAAGGCGTCCGGGGTGATTCTTCAGGCGGCGGAAATACAGGAAGAACCCGGCGAGAGCAAGAGCGATGAGGATTCCCGTGCGGAAGTTGCCGCATGCCCGGAAGATATTGCTTCCTGTTGCGTTTACGCCCAGCTGGATGTTGTTCGGGATCTCGTGCGAATCGAAGAACAGGAAAAACTTTTCCGCCTGGAGCTGAAGGAACGCCATCGGCTCCGCGCGGAACCAGTCGAAGATGCGGCGCGGAATGGAATATTCGGATTCGTGGTCCATCCATTCATCATAGGTCGGCGGATACGGGATCGGCAGGCCGCCGGGCGCGGATTCCGGATTGTTGCCGAGCGTGAGGACCGCGGGACCGGCGGTCGAGGGGCCGGACAGGGAATGCGTCGCAAGGGTGTTTCTGACGGCGAAAGGCAGTTGGGGGAGGAAGACTGCGGCGAGACAGAGAACCGCCGCCAGAACCGCCTTTCCGTGCGTCGGAAAGCGTTTCCGGCGCAGGGCGACGATGTAGGCAAACACGACGGCGGGCAGGAAACACCAGGCGTTGCCGCGCGAGAGGATCGCGAACGACAGGATCAGGCCCGCGAGTATGAAGTGGAGAAGCCGTCCGGTCTTCATGGCGCGGAGCGTGAAATACAGCAGTAGCGTGAACCACATCGCCTGCTGGATCTCGATCAGCGCGTACGGCACATAGAAAAACAGCATCGTGGAGAACGCGCAGAGGGCCGCTGCAAGAATGCCCGTTCGGCGCGACCTCAGCATCGCTCCGATCAGCCCGGCGAACCACACGATCACCCCGGCGCAGAACGACTGCGCGATTCCCACGCCGAGATATTCGGAGTGGAGCAGGATTTTCACGACGGGGAGAAACACCGCATAGTAAAACGGCTGGTAGACGAACTCCGCCGGGAAAACGCCGTTCAGGATGCCCCGGGACAGCGCGTGATACGTCGCCATGTCCGTCACGTCCGGCGGATTGTACGCGAAGGGATCGGTATGGACGACCTCGACCGACATGATGATGCGGAGCACGACGGCGAGCAGGGCGAGAATTGCGAGGACGACCGGGAAATACAGGTGATTCCGGCGGCGCGCAGAGGCTTTGCCGGATGAGGGCGCGGAAACGGCTTTTGCCTTCGGCTTCATGCGCCGGATTCCTCGCGGCGAAGACGCAGCAAAGTGCGGCAGAGCTCCAGGTCGGGACGGTACGTGATCTTCGGATTCGGGAAATCGTGTTCGACCGGGAACACGCGGGTCGGGGCGAACCGCTCCATGACCTGTGCGTCGTCGGTGAAGACTTCGCCGGACGCGGCGGCGAGCCGGTAGGCGTTCAGAAGCGGTTCGAAATGAAACACCTGCGGCGTTTCCGCGGTGCGGAGTTCATCGCGCGGGACGGTTTTGCCGAGGAATCCCTCCGGGGTGATGCGCTTGACGGTTTCGGCGACTTTGCGGCATGCCATCGCGCCACCGTGCGTACGCGCGGCGGCCAGACATGCCAGAAGGAGTTCCGGCGTGAGCATCGGGCGTCCGGCATCGTGGACCGCCGCAAGTTGGAACCGCGATTCTCCGAGTTTCGCGGCGGCTTCGAGGGCGTTCAGGACGGACAGCGTACGGGTCGCTCCACCGTGCGTGAAATGGAGCTGCACATCAGGGAGATGTGTTTCTGCAGCAGCACGGAAATCCGTTTCTGCCGCGGCGGGGACGGACAGGATGATCGAACCGGGCATCAGTACGGACGCGGCGGTTCGGACGGCATGCAGAAAGACCGGGATGCCGTCGAGTTCCGCGAAAAGCTTGGAGCCGCCGCCGAACCGGGTGGACGCTCCGCCCGCGGCCAGGATCAATACCGTATCGGAAACTAATTTCATCGTTTACCTTTTCCTTGTCCGTTTTTGGTGTTTATCGTTCGGTCGGATATTTCGCGTGACGGTCGATTGCGATGTCCAGGATCGCCTTCACGTTGGATAACGACGCACGGATCGCGGATCCGAGCCACTCGTCCAAATACAGTCCCGACGATATTCCAGCCTCGAACCCGATGGTTGTAATCCCGTGATGGTCCGCCAGATAAAGCGCGCGTTCGCAGTGATTCCGCTGGGAAATCGTGATGAAGTCATCGTATCCGAAGACGTCCCGCATACGGAGGACGGAGTCGAGTGTGCGAAGGCCTTTGTTGTCTCCGGCGATGGCGTTTTCCGGCACACCCAGTGCGACCAGCCCCCGCGTCATGGCGGGGATTTCGTTGTAGAACTTTTCAGGATAATCCGCGCCGGACACGACCAATTTATGAACTTTGCCAGCGTGATAAAGTTCTGCTGCGGCCTGAAGCCGTCCCGCAAGAGTCGGACTGGGACGTCCGTTCGAAAACTCAGAACACCCCAGAACCATCCCGACCTCGCGGGCCGGGATGTCGTTCGCGGAGGAATAAATACGCGCCGAAGTCTTTCCGACCAGCCATCCGGCGGTCAGAACAGCCTCCAGCGCGGCGATCAGGGCCGCCGCCGTCCAGAAGAGGACGATTCTTCTGGTGCGGCCGATGCGGCTCATACCGGTTTCAGGTTATACTTGGCGGCCATGCGTTCCAGCGCGGCGACCTGCTTTTCGCTAAGGACCTTGCCGGAAGCGTGCTGTTTGGCGAGCGAAGCGATGAAGTCGCGGTCGCTGAACGTGCGTCCGCGGCGGACCGTGGGTTCGTTCCAGCTTTCAAACGACTTGAACGCGTTCAGCAGGGAGTCGATCTGCGCCTTCGCGGCGGGGTTCTGTTCCGGGGCGGGCGTCGAAGCGGTGAGCTCGCCTTCGGGGAACTGTCCCGGATATTTGCGGATGACACGGAGGAGCGCGGCGATCTGCTTGGCGCTGAGCGTCTTGCCCGCCTTGTACTGCTTGCGGAGGGATTCCACGAACGCCGCGTCGTCGTACACGCGGCCGCGAATGCGCTCGGCCTTGTTCCATTTGATCTTTTCCGCAGCCTGGAAGACGGCTTCCAGACGCGGATCAGCTTCGAATTTCGGCGTCTCGACATGTTCGGCCTGACGTTCCCGGATCGCCTGCAGATGCGCGTTCAGCTTTTCCTGCGCGTCGTTGAGTTCGCCGGTGAAACCGTATTTCGCGGCGGCCTCTTCCAGGCCGGGGAGCTTGTCGCGGTACTTCGCCGCGATGGAGAGGAGGGCGTTCCACTGCTTGACCGTGACCGGGACGCCTGACTGCTTCTTGGAGACGACCGAGTTGAAGAAGGTCTTTTCGTTGAACGGGCGTTTCGCGCCGGGCTGTGCGACGGGCTTTTCCCAGCCCTGGAATCCGGCGAGGATGCCGATGAGGGCCGCGGCTTTGTCGTCGTCCGGGGCGTCGGCGAACTTTGCGCCTTTGAGCCATTCGGAGAAGATGCCGTAGAAATCGCGGAGCATGGCCGTCCATTCGACCTCGCCGTCTTCGACGTTGTCGAGCTTCTTTTCCATGTCGGCGGTGAATCCGACCTGGAAGAGTTCGGGGAGCGACTTTACGAGGTAGTCGTTCACGCGGAACCCGAGTTCGGTCGGAATGAGTTTGCCTTTTTCGCGGTTCACGTACTTGCGGACCTGGATGGTGTTCACGATCGTGGCGTACGTGGACGGACGGCCGATGCCGTTGGATTCGAGTTCCTTGATGAGCGTGGCTTCGGAGTAGCGCGGGGCAGGCTCGGTGAACTTCTGTTCGGGCTTGCATCCGGCGAGTTCGCAGTTCGTGCCGTTGCGGAGCATGCCGAGGAGCTCGGGATCTGGCGCGGATTCGTCCTGGTCGTCCTCGGCTGTGTGCGTCTCGTCCTTGATGTTGTAGATGGCGAGGAATCCGGGGAATTTGGTCACGGTCGCGGAGGAGCGGAACGAGAAGACGTGCGGCGCGGGCGCGGCGTTTTCGACGGTGACGGTGGTCGTTTCGAGCAGGGCCGGATTCATCTGGCACGCCACGAAGCGCCGCCAGATCAGCGTGTAGAGTTTCAGCTGGGCCGGGTTCAGGAACGGACGGAGCTTGTCCGGGGTCAGGTTGACGTCGGTGGGACGGATCGCTTCGTGCGCGGCCTGCGCGTTCGCCTTGGATTTGTAGATATTGGGTTTCTGCGGGACGTAGTCCGGGCCGAACGCCGCCTCGATGTAGGCGCGGCACGCGGCCTGCGCTTCGATGGCGATGTTTACGGCATCGGTTCTCATGTAGGTGATGAGGCCGACGGGGCCGTTATCGAGCGTGATGCCTTCATAAAGCTGCTGCGCGGTCTGCATGGTCTGGTTCGCGGTGAACCCCATGGCAGAGCTGGCGGCCTGCTGGAGCGTGCTGGTGATGAACGGCGGGGGCGCGAACTTGCGGCGGGGCGTGGTCTCGAGGTTGGCGATGCGCCAGGCGGAGGCGTCGCCGATCAGCTTGCGCAGGGCTTCCGCCTGTTCCTTGCTCGCCACGTCGGCGTTTTTGCCGTCGACTTTCGCCAGTTTCGCACGGAAGGAGCGTCCCGGAGCGGTTTCCGGATGGAACAGCGCCTCGAAGATCCAGTATTCCTTCGGAATGAACGCCAGGATTTCGCGTTCGCGTTCGCAGACCAGGCGGAGCGCCACGGACTGCACGCGCCCGGCGCTGATGCCGCGTTCGATGCGCGACCACAGCAGCGGGCTGATCTGGTAGCCGACGATGCGGTCGAGCACGCGGCGCGCCTGCTGGGCGTCCACGCGGTTCATGTCGATCTCGCCGGGCGACTGGAATGCGCGGTTGATGGCGCTGCGGGTGATTTCGTGGAAGGAAACGCGGTGGAAGCGCGCCTTCTTGTTGATCTTGCGCAGGACTTCCTGCAGGTGCCACGCGATGGCTTCCCCTTCGCGGTCAGGGTCCGATGCCAGATAGATGTCTTCCGCGCTCTTCGCGGCGGTCTTGAGTTCGCCGAGGTTGTGTCCGCGTGCCTTGCTTTCCTCGTACTGCGGCGCGAAGTTGTGTTCGATGTCCACGCCGAACGAGTTTTCCGGCAGGTCCCGGATATGGCCCATCGAGGCCTTGATGATGTATTCGGACGGCAGGATCCGGCCGATGGTGCGCGCTTTCGCAGGGGACTCCACGATAACCAGTTGTTTGCTCATGCTGTATACTCCGAAAAAAAGCCGTGAAACAGCGCGGTTTTTCCTTATTCCGCTCCGGTTCAGGCAGGGTTGTTTTGCTTTATTCTATTAATATAGCGACTGTCCCCGTGAATGTCAAGGGCAAAACATAAAAGAACGTTCTTTTTATCATTAGGAAAAAGAAACGGAGCTAAAGCTCCGGGCATTAGAAAAAAAAGGGAGGCATCGCCTCCACTGATACAGTGCCGGACATCGCTCCGGCACAGACGTCCTTTGGGGTTACGGCAGTCGCAGGCAGACCGTCTGACGGAGGCAGAACCCGAGCAGGATCGCGCCGAGGCCGAACCAGCAGAAATAGGGGTAGAGTTCGCGCCAGTTGACCATGACGGGCTGCTCCACGCTGGTTTTCTCCAGCTTGTTGATCTCGTCCATGGCCTGGGCCATGCCTTTGGCGTCGGCGGCGCGGTAGTAGCGTCCCCCGGTTATGTCCGCGAGTTCGCGGAGCAGCGGCTCGTCGAATTCGTCCGGGTAGTTCTGGAGGATGACGCCGCCGAGGAGGCTTTGAACAGGGATCCTGGCAAAACGCGACCCGATGCCGACCGTGTAGATGGTGATATCGAACGTGTCGGCGAGCTTGCCGGCATCGCGCGGCGAGATCTGGCCGTTGACCGTGTTCGAGCCGTCGGTGAACAGAACCAGGATGCGGCTTTTCGCGTCGGAGTTTTTCAGCCGTTTCACCGCGCTGGCGATCGGTGCCGCGATCCCGGTCCCGTCGCCGATCTGGCGCGAGGAAAGACGTTCCAGATTTGCCAGCAGGAACGCATGGTCGAGCGTGGGCGGGCACACCACGTAGGGCAGGCTGGCGAACGCGATCAGGCCGATGCGGTCATTCGGGCGTTCCTCAATGAAGCGTGCAATTTCCTCCTTGGCGGTCTCGACGCGGTTTTTGAGCGTGCCGCGCTGGATCAGGTTGATGATTTGCGTGTCGGTGAGGTTTCGTGCGGGCGGGTCGTACGCTTCCATGCTGGGCGACAGGTCGAACGCGATCATGATGTCGATGCCGTCCGCTTTCGAGCGGACCTCCTCGATCCCTTCGCGGGGCTGCGCCAGCGCGACAATCATGGCCGCTCCGCCGAGCGCGAAGAGCACGAACGGAATCAGTTTACGCAGATTCACGCGGCGCCCTTTTTTGCCGGCAGCGCGCCGGAACGGCGCCAGCCCGGGGACGCGGATCGACGGCGCGCGGAGCGTCCAGGCATAATACAGCACTGTCGCGTACGGGATGAACAGCAGAAGCAGCCAGGGATATTCAAGTTTCATTTGCGGGTTCCTCCTTTGGCCGACAAGTCGCCGTTTTCCTGCGGGATCGTGCCGGAGACGAGTTCTTCAGCCTTTTCGGACGCCTGTTCGAAGAGGTGCGGATCGGCAGGCATGCGCGCGAATTTCACCATGTCGGCGGACACCAGGAACGAACGCAGGAACTTCCGGTCCTTGTCCTCCAACAGCTTGTCGTTCCATTCCAGGTCCGCCAGAAACTCCGCCGTGGTCTGGCGTTCGGCGCGCAGGCGGAACCGCGCTTCGAGGTAATGCCTGACGATGTCGGTGAGTCCGGCGATGGCGAGTTCGGGCGACGCCATGCCGCCGCTGACCTGCGCCCGGAGCGACCGGATGGCTTCCAGTGCATTTTCCCAGATGGTCCTGACGTGTTTGGCGGCTTCGCGTTTCTTGTGCGCCAGAAGCGCCCAGACGGCCAGCGAAACGAGGATGACGGCCGCCGCGACGATGCCCGCGATCAGCCAGGAGATTTTTTTGTCGCGCACGTCGATGCGCGGCGCCAGTGAAAGATCCGTGCCGTTGTCGTCCAGCGGCAGCACCAGATCGGCGATCTTCAGTTCGGGCAGGGGCGTTTCGATGCTCTTGCCCGTGAAAAACTCGGCCAGGACCGACCCGCCGCCGGATTCTCCGCCGCGGTATGCCTGAAGCGGGATCACGAGCGTCCAGTCGGAATATCCCCAGCGGATGCGCGAACGGTGAAACGCCGGATCCGAGGTCAGTTGAAGATTTTTGCCCGGTTCGGCCGCGGCGAGCTTGAACGAGTCGGACCACGGCAGGCGGTATTTCAGGACCGCGTTGAAACGCGCCCCGATAGTCGGTTCTTTGTTCTCGATTTCATAGACAGGTTCGCCGAGCAGGACCGGATCGGCGGCCTCCTTCGCGGACATGTGCCAGCGGACCGCGACCGCCGCGCCCGCGGCGATCAGGAGCAGCAGGACGCCGCCGAGGATGAACGGGAGCATCCGGAACCATGTTTTTTCGATCAGTTTTGACTTCATACTATCCCGTCAGCCTCTGGATTTGCGTTTGCCGCGCTTCTGGAAGAATCCCATCAGCGGTTTTACGATGTCGCCCGTGCACGGCAGTTCGATCAGGTCCACTTTCGCCTGACGGCAGTTTTCCTCCAGCTGGCGGTCGAACAGTTCCTGCGCGGCGGCGTAGCGTGCGGCGGCTCTTCTGCTGCCGGGAAACGCGAAGCTCGCTCCGGTTTCGGCATCTTCGAGCTCGAGCGCGGCGGCGGACGGCAGGGCGGTCTCCAGCGAATCGACCACGCGGATCGCCGCCAGGTCGTGCCTGCGGTTCAGAATCCGCAGCGGTTTCCAGTAGTCCCCCTCGTCCATGAAGTCGCTGATGAGGAAGATCACGGTCTTCTTTTTCAGCGTGCGGCTGAGCGATTCGAGCGCGGCGGCGATGTTCGTGCCGCGTCCGCGCGGATGCGTCGCCACCAGGTCGCGGATCACGCGCATCACGTGGGCGCGTCCAGAACGCGGCGGGATATAGGATTCCACGCGGTCGGAGAAGAGCAGCAGCCCGACCTTGTCGTTGTTGCGGATGGCGCTGAACGCGAGGAGCGCGGCGGTCTCCGCCATTTTGTCGCGTTTGTCGTCTTCGGCGGACCCGAAGAGCGTGGAGGACGAGATGTCGACCGCGATGATCACGGTCAGTTCGCGCTCCTCGACATATTTCTTGATGTGCGCGACGCCCGTGCGGGCGGTGACGTTCCAGTCGATGTCGCGGACGTCGTCGCCTTCGGTGTACGTACGTACCTCGCTGAATTCGATGCCGCGTCCTCGGTACACGCTGCGGTACGCGCCGCCGGTCATCTCTTCGACGACCTTGCGCGTCTTGATTTCGATTTTCCGGATCCTGGCGAGCAGGTCTCTGGTCAACATGGGGTGAACCTCGCTGAATAGCTGTGAATCTGCGACGGATGAACGTGCAAAACGGGTGCGGACTACGGCGTGCGGAGTTCGTTCAGGATGCGTTCGATGATGCTGTCGGCGTCGAGCCCTTCCGCCTCGGCCTCGTAGCTGAGGATCAGGCGGTGGCGGAGCACGTCGGGCGCGAGGGCCTTCACGTCCTGCGGGATCACGTAGGCGCGTCCTTCCAGGAACGCCGCGCCCTTCGCCGCGAGGGCCAGCGCGATGCCGGCGCGCGGTGATGCGCCGAACTGCACCAGCTCGGCGAGCTCGCCCAGCTTTACGCCGTTCTGACGGCTGGAAAGCTCCGCGTGGTGCTTCGGGCGCGTCGCGATCACGATGTCGAGGATGTATTCGAGGATCTTTTCGTCCATGTAGACCTTGTCGACCCATTCGCGGGCGTTTTCGATGTCGGAGAGTTTCGCCACCGCCAGCGCGTGCAGGTTCGTCTCCGGATGCGCCATGCGGTCGATCACGGAACGTTCCGCCTCGCGGGTCGGATAGTCCACCTTCAGTTTGAACATGAAGCGGTCGACCTGGGCTTCCGGCAGCGGGTACGTGCCCTCCTGTTCGATCGGGTTCTGCGTGGCGAGGACCAGGAACGGCGACGGCATGGGGATGGTTTCCCCGGAGATGGTCGCCTGGCGTTCCTGCATGCACTCCAGCAGCGCGCTCTGCACTTTCGACGGCGCGCGGTTGATTTCGTCGGCGAGCACCAGGTTCGCGAAGACCGGGCCTTTCTTGACTGAGAACGTGTGGTCGTTCTGGTTGTAGATCGTGGTGCCGACCACGTCCGAGGGCAGCAGGTCCGGCGTGAACTGGATACGGGAGAACGCGCCGTCCATGGCCTGCGCCACCGTCTTCACCAGCAGCGTCTTCGCCAGGCCGGGGACGCCTTCCAGCAGCAGGTGCCCGTTCGCGATCAGCGACAGCAGCACGCGGTCGACCAGATATTCCTGGCCAGCGACGATGCGGCCGATTTCGGTGCGGAGCGGGCGGATGAACGCGGACGCGTCCGAGATTTTGCTTTGGAGTTCCTGAAGTTCTTCCTGTCTCATGCAAAACTATCTCCTCAAAATGGGTCGGTGTTGAAAAACGGTATCGGTACGGTGCCGGGAGGGCCCGCTGCCCGGATTATGGTCCGGCGGGAGTCCTTTCGGCATTTGGCATAGACACCGCGTTTTAGAAAAAGTTCCCGCTTTTTTCCCGGCATCGCAAAAAAAAGACGACTTATCAGCCTTTGTCGGAGTTGAACACAAATTGAAAGTTTTTGATTTCTTTTTTGAAAAATACTTGAAACTTTTTTCAAATCGGTGTATAGTGATATAATCCCGATATTTTCCCGGTCGGCTCTTTTCCGGCCGATTGCTTTTCCATATTCGAGAGGGGAATCCATCCATGGTCATCACCGAATCAATTCAAAAAGCCATTCAGTCCGCGATCGACAAATGCGGCAGCCTGCTCAGTTTTTCCCGTTCGGTCGGAGTCTCGCATACGACCGTTGCCTACTGGCTCAGCGGACGTACCCGCAAGATCAATTCCACCGTGTGGGACAATCTGCACCCCCTGATTCAGGAGTTCCTGGAGCCGGGATCGGGAGAATCCGCCTATCCGTCCGAACCGAAAGCCGCCGGAAGTCCCGCCTACGTCCTGCACGAAAAACATGCCGGACGATATGGTGCGTCACAGAACGTGCCGGCTCCGCTGCTTCAGCTGGATGACCTGAAGGATTTTGACCCCCAGATCGACTCGATCGAGGAGATCATCAGGAAAAAATCCAAACGCGTCGTCTCCTTCACTTCGCCGGTTCAGGCCGGTTTCTTTGCGGTCGAGGTCGACAAAAAGCGCAGCGGTTTTTTTCCCCCCGGAACGCGTCTCCTGCTCCGCGGGCTGGATGCTCCCGGCGACGGCGACACGGTCCTTGTGAAACTCCGCGGAAAGAAGGAGTATCTTTTTGCCGTTTACACGCGCAAGAACGATGAAGTCGTGCTGACGCCGCTTCAGAACACTGCCGAAGAACGCCGTATCACGCGGGCGGATTTTCACAACGTCTGCTGCTGGATCGTCCCGATCCGCGAGGCGGTTCAGGTCTTCTGAGTTCGCCCCTTTCCCCGGATAAGGTGCGGAATACGCTGGAGAAACATGCGTTTCCGCTTGTATTTTCACGGAGTTCAGGTATATTATTTCCCTGAAATCAACGGACTTTTGTGTCATAAATGAAAGGATTTGCCATGTTCCTAGGTCAGGACTACCTTATCGCCAACGAAACCGGAAAACGTATCTTCGCTTCGGTCAAAGACCTTCCCATTCTCGACCCGCACAACCACGCCGACGTCGCGGCCATCGCGCGCAATGAAAAATTCAAGGATGCGTGGGAGCTCTTCGCCGCCACGGACCATTATGTCTGGGAAATCCTGCGGAAAACGGGCGTGCCGGAGGAGAAGATCACCGGTAAGGCTTCGCCGCATGACAAGTTCATCGCGATGGCGAAGGTCTTCGATCAGATCGCCGGGAATCCGGTCTACGAGTGGATCCATCTCGACCTTCGGTTCCTCGGCGTCGAGGAACTGTTGAGCGCGGAGACGGGCGAGCTGATCTGGAAAAAAGTCAACGAGATCCTCGCGAAAGAGGAAAGCCGGCCGCAGGCGCTCCTGAAACGCATGAACGTCGGCGTGATGTGTTCGACCGACGATCCTGCCGACACGCTTGAATATCATAAGGTTGTCAACGAGAGTGTCGGCCGGACGATCGTGCGTCCGACCTGGCGTCCCGATGCGGCAATGAAAGCTGGAAAGCCCGGATTCCCCGCGTACATCGAACGCCTCGGGAAACGCTGGACGTCCTTCGGAGATCCCATGATTTCTTCGCCGGGAACGGCTGCCGCGCCAGCGACCACGGGATTGAACTCGCGTCCAGCGGGACCGGCGACGCCGCGGCCGCCGCGGAGACCTTCCGCAAGGCCCTCGCGGGCGAACCCGTCTCTCCCGAAGAAGCCGCGAACTATGCGGATTATCTGCTCGGCGAATGCGGCGAGATGAACAGCCGGAGCGGCTGGGTGATGCAGCTCCACATGGGCGCCGTTCGTGACGTCCGCGACTTCCTGTCCCGCACAATCGGGCCGGATTCCGGCGGCGACGTGAGCGATCTCTTCCAGTCGCACGAGGCGAAACTCATCCGGTTCCTGAACCGGTTCGACGGCCGTCTGAAGGTCGTGCTGTACTGCCTGGACCAGGCGCATCAGGCCACGCTGGCCGCGCTTTCCCGTGCATTCGGCAGCACGGTCCGCCTCGGCTCCGCCTGGTGGCTCTGCGACACGCCCATCGGCATGAAACGCCAGCTCGAATACATCGGCAGCGTCGATCTGCTGAGCGCGTTCGCCGGCATGGTCTCGGATTCCCGCAAGCTCCTGAGCTACGGTTCCCGCTTCGAGATGTTCCGCAGGATCCTTTCCTCCACGCTCGGCGGCATGGTCGAGGCTGGGCAGATGCCGGAACCCGTCGCCATGAAGCTGGCGAAGACCATGTGCTACGACGGGCCTCTGGCCTTCTTCGGCCTGTAATCCCGCTCCCCCGGCGGAAGTTCAACAATCCCCAGTTTCTTATGCCGTCCGACCGGAAATCGGAGCTCGAACGCGAGCTTGAAGCCAGTCAGCACGAGAATGCTGCGCTGAGAAAGACGATCGATCTTCTTTCGCGTCAGGTCTACGGTCGCATCATGCCCGGATTATATGTGATGCCGACCGGGGAAACGGATACTGCCGAGAGTTCACGTCCGCATGGCATTTTGGATAAAACGGCCGGTACGCTTCGTGAGCCTGCCGCGTCTTATCATGTCTCCGAACCGACCTCCGTTCCGCCGGATTTCCCTTCGGACGACGTGAAGTTGGAACTCCCGTCCTCCAAATCCGCCGGGATGTCAGTGATCGCATTCGAATCGGCGGAAGCGGTCGCGGTGCGTTCCGCTCTTGTCAGGCGGACGTTCCGCCGCGCGATGTATGCGGCCAACGACGGTTCGGGATCGTCCGCCGCCGCGCCTGAACCCGCGCTGTTTTCCGATCCGTCCGGAGGCGGACAGATGTTCGACGCATCCTTTGTTGCTTTCGTGACGGATTATCATCTGGCGGGGATGTCGTTCCGCACGATCTCCGAACGCCTGAAGCAGGAATCCGGCCTGGTGATCTCCGAAGTCGCTTTGCGTGATCTGGTCCTTGCCGCGGCGGAGGAGATTGCTCCGGTCTGTGCGGCTTTGGTCATGCGGACGCTTCCCGATTGGTCAAATCTCCGCCGCATGTTCGAGGAAGCGAAAGCCGGAGGCGACTGGCTTGCCGACGAGTTCCTGCAGAGGATCCATGCTTTGTGTGAGCTGGAGGATCATGCCCGGATTCGTGCGGAACGTCTCGGCGGCGCACCGGAGGACTTGTACCGTGAACGCCGCGCCGTCCGCGTCGAATCGGCAAGGATCGCAGCGAAAATCTTTGAACGGTGCCGGGAGATGCTTCCAGCTCAGAATCCGCGGTCGCCGCTTGCCGAGGCGCTCCGTCATGCCGTCGAACACGAAAAGAGTCTTTCCGAATTCCTGTATGATCCGAGGCTGGAGCTGTCCCGCGCGAACCCTGAAACGCCTGTCGCCGATCCGTTTGCCATGCTCGCGATCTGTGCGGACGAATGTCGCATGCGCGGCGTGTCGTTCCGTGTCTGGCTGGAAGATACGCTCGTCAGGCTGAAACAGCCTGATCCGCCGCCGCCCGGATCGCTGTTTCCCCGCTGAACGAATCTGAAGCGGATTTGATTACAGCGTGCCCGCCGCGGCGAGGCCCGCGAGGCGTCCGCTGGACAGCGCGAACTGGATATTGAATCCCCCTGTCGCCCCGGTCAGATCAAGGATCTCTCCGGCGAAATGCACGCCTTTGACCAGACGGCTTTCCATCGTGCGCGGATCGACTTCCTTCAGCAGGACGCCGCCATCCATCGCCATGGCCTCGTCCATCGTGGCCGGTTTCGACACCGTGAAGGGCATCCGGTCCAGCAGATGAGCCAGCTCGTGCGCTCCGGCGTTCGTAAGGCGTTTCGAGTGGAAATCCTCCCCGAAGAGGCGTTCGCAGACGAGCGACGCCAGCGAACGCGGCATGATGCGGGCGAGGGAGTTTTTCAGCAGATGGTCCGGCACTTTTTCCCGTTCGTCGACCAGGTAGTCGTACAGGTTCTGTTCTTTTTTGTCCGGCAGGACGCGCAGGAAAATGTGAGAAGGCTCCCCTTCCAAAAGGACCCGGTTTACCGTGCCGGAGAGGTTCAGTGCCGCCGGACCGGAAAACCCTGTATGGGTGAAGAGCAGACTGCCGCGCATGGAAACGTGGCGGGTCCCGACCATGACGCCGAGTTCGGCGTCGGGTACGGTCAGCCCGGCGAGTTCGGAGATCCACGGATCGTCGACATGGATCGGCGCAAGCGTGGCGACGGGTTCGCGGACGCCGTGCCCGAGCTCTTTTGCAAGCTCCAGTCCGGACGCCGTTCCGCCGAGCGAGGGCGCCGCCGTGCCGCCGCATGCCAAAATCACATGCGATGCCTTGAAGACTTCGCCCCCGTCCGTTTCAACCCCGACACATTTTCCATCTTCCACGAGGATGCGCCGTGCGGAGACGGACAGTCGTGTTTCCGCTCCGGCGCGTTTTGCCGCACGCAGAAACGCATCGCGGACGTCGGATGCCCTGCCGTTCATCGGGAAATAGTGGATCTCGTTTTCGACCGTCGGTCGGATTCCCTCTTTCTGAAGCAGGTCCAGGAAGAATTCGCGCGGCGCGGCGCGCAGGGCATCGGTCATGAAACGTCCGTGCCGTCCGAACTCCGCCATGAACTTGAGCGGCGGCAGCGTGTTGGAGAAATTGCAGCGGCCGTTTCCCGTGGCGCATAGTTTACGTCCGATGACGTAGTTCGGGTCCAGGATGACCGTTGAAGCGCCGTTCGAAGCGGCGGCGAGTCCGGCGGCGAGTCCGGCGGGACCGCTTCCGCAGATGATGACGTCGAATGATTCCATGGTTCGGGAGTCCGGATTGAGCTGAAAAAGGAATAGTCGGAAACAAAAGGACAAAACATAAAAATAGTTTCTTCCGAAGAAAAATCAAATCAAAAAGCGTGAAAAAGGGGCTCATTTTCGAAAATAAACTTGAAAAAAAGACGAATCGGGTGTACATTAATTAGTTATATAAAATCATAAATGCTATTTGACTAACCGACGTCGAAGGAGACGACTCACTATGAGTATCAATGACTTTTCTCTGCCGGACCTGATCCTGTACGCTCAACTGGAAAAGCGGGACGACGCTGTCAACGTCCTGTTTGACCGCGTCAACCGCCTGGGGAACGCGGACGGCATTCAGGAACTCCGCGCCGCTGCGCCTCAGTTCGAAGCTTTGTTCGAGGCGTGGGACGACCAGATTTCCGCCTCCGTCGACAAGGCCAGATTCTGTGTCCGCATCGCCGAGCTCTCCATCCTGGATTCCGCGAGTTTCCGCAGTTCGCTGAACTACGCGGTCCGCAAACTGCTCCCGCCCTACCTGGTGAGCGGCGCGGTCGTGAAGGCCCTCGGTGCGAAAGACGCGAACGTCGGCGTCCGTGAAGTCGCGCTCCGCCTCAAAAAACTCCAGCGCCTGCGCTCCACCGCGATCATGTATCAGCAGGAGACCGGGCAGTGCGGCCGCATCACCGGCATCGACCGCGTGACCGGCACCATTGCCGTCACCCCGATCGACGGCTCCAGTTCCTCCTCCATTCCGATCGCCTCGGCCGTCGTGTCCGCGTATTTCTTCGAGACTACGCCCGAACTCATGGACCTGATCTCCCCGATGGGCTCCTCGGTCCGTCCCGCGTCCGAATACCGCCGCATCCTGAACCGTCTGGCGCTGGTCGAGGTTCCGGAACAGAAGATTCAGGAATTCGTCCAGCGTCTTCTGGTTCCGCAGGTCTTCACTCCCGCGGCGTTTACCGCCTGGTGGGATGCCGCGCCTGCTGCCGCCTCGACCGGCGGAAAACGTCATTTCAGCGACTCCCGCAGCGTGCTGGAGCTTTACACGCTTCTGAAGGGCATCGTGGACAGCGGAAACCCCGTGTCCGTCGATGAAGCCGCCGCCGAAAAGCTCGGAAAGCTGTTCGTCCGCGTCAGCTCCAGACTTCTCCCGAAGGACGTCCAGATGCTCGCCGAATCCATCTCCTGGCTTTCCCTCGACGCTTCGCCCGAAATCCTCGCCTCGATGTTCACTCCGCTCCGCGGCCAGGTTCCCTTCTGGCCCGCCTCGATCCCGGCCGACGTCAAGCTCGCGAACCTCGCGATCTGGGCGAAGGTTTCCGTGAAGGACCTCGACGGTCTTCTGGCCGCCACGCGCGCCATCTACACGCAGGACGAGTTCGTATCTCTCGGCCTGATGCTCCCGCTCCGCTGCATGACCGTCTTCTTCGAGCCGCAGAAGAAAGCCGCCTCCGAAACGAAGGAGGAAACCGCCGCGCGTGAAGCCGCGGAGGCTTCGCTTGTCCAGAACATCATCACCAAAATCGCCGCGATGGACACCCTGTCCGCCGACGTCTGCCTCTGGATCTGGAAGAACAAGGCGCGCATCAAATCCAAGATCATCACTTCGCTGGTCGACATGGAGACCGTTGTCGCCGCTCTGAACCGCTCGGACCTCCCGAAGGAATGGGGCGCGGCCCAGCGCGAGCTCAAACGCATCCTCCTCGGCGAAAAGGCCGATTTCCGCAAATACCTCATCGAGAACGCCGACGGCGACATCCCGTCCATCGTCGGCAGCCTCCAGAAATTCCGTACGCAGGCCAGCGAACTCCAGAGCGTCATGGTCAAAATGGGCCGCATCTCCCCCGAATTCATGGAATACATCGAAAGCGGCGAGGGCAGCAAGCTCCTCGGCATCGGCGCGGCCAGCACGTCCGAACAGCCACCGATCGCGTCTATCGCTTCGCAGAAGCGCATGCAGGCGGAACTCAAGCATCTTGTCGAGGTCCTGATTCCGCAGAACGCCGAGGCCGTGGCCTATGCCAGAAGCTTCGGCGACCTCCGCGAAAACGCGGAATACGACGCCGCCAAGGAACAGCGCCGCTTCCTCCAGAGACGCCGCTCCGAACTCGAAAAATCGCTCGGCTTCATGGAAGTCACAAATTTCGGCGACGTCGAGATCACCGACACCGTCGTGCCGGGCTGCCGTGTCTTCCTGAGGGATGCCAAGGGCAAGGAAGTCTCCTACTACATCCTCGGCGCCTGGGACGGCGACGTCGACCGCGGCCGCATCGCCTACAAGGCTCCGCTCGGACAGGCCCTCGTGGAACACAAGATCGGCGAAAAGGTCAAGCTGCCTGAACTCGGCGAATGCGTGATCGCGAAGCTTGAGCCTCTGCCGGCCGAAATGGTCAAAGAGCTTTCCGGCGAATAATTCCTCCTTTGCCCGCGTACCGGCCATGTCGGACGTTTCTCCGTTCCAATCCCGGATTTATCTCCGGAAACCGAAAACGAAGCTGACGGCGGAGCAGCGCGCCGGCGGTCTGCTCTGGCAGCCAGCCCCCTCGCTCGTGAAGGAGACGCGCGTGTTGCCGTCCGGTCTGCACGTCCGGTTTCTGCGCGTTTCCAAACCGTGTCTCGCCGGGCGTAGTTTGCTGTTTTTTTCCGATACCCACATCCGGGCGGCGGGCATCCGCGGCTTTTTCCCTGCCGTGCGGCAGGGCGGCGGGTCGGAATGGCTCACGAAAGCGTTTCGCGAACTGTTCGAGGCGATTCCGATGCCGGATTGCGTTACGTTCGGCGGCGACCTCGCCGGGGATGCCGCCTGGATCGGCAAATCGCTTGATTTCCTGCGCACCATCCCGTCCGGCCCGGACAAATTCGCGGTCTGCGGCAACTGGGAACTCCGCCGTCGGTGGCTTCCTGCCGAACGCTGGCGCGGTCTTTTCGCCTCGGCCGGATTCCATCTTCTTGTGAACGAGACCGCCGAATCGCACGGAATCCTGTTCCGTGGCCTGGACGATGCCAAGGAGGGCGCCGGGCTTTCCCGCGAGGCGTCGATCCCGCGTTCCGAAAACGTCTGCGTGCTCTCGCACAATCCCGATTCCGCGGCGGCCATGCTTTCCGCGGATAAACTGAAGGGCGCGCCACTGATCCTTTGCGGCCACACGCACGGCGGCCAGTTCAGGATCCCCGGTTTCGGCGCGCTTATGACCTCTTCGCGGTTCGGCAAACGTCTGGAATACGGCGCGTACCGGCACAGTTCGACCGGGGCGACGATGTACGTGTCAGCCGGGATTGGCGCGACCTGGTTCCACGCACGCATCTTCTGTCCGCCGGAGGTCCTCTTCGTCAACTTTTGCTGAACTTTCGGATTCCGGCTTGAAAGCCGGGCTAAATCATGCTATACTAATAGATTATTTTGTTTTTGACTGAATCACGTACGGAGCGACAATCATGAGCGAAACCGAGATCAATCTCCCCGACAACTTCATCCACGAGATCATCCGCAAGGACCTCGAAGCCGGCAAGAACGGCGGCGCGGTCAAGACGCGTTTCCCGCCGGAGCCGAACGGCTACCTCCACATCGGCCACGCGAAGAGCATCTGCCTGAACTTCGGCACCGCGCAGAAGTTCGGCGGCAAGTTCAACCTCCGGCTCGACGACACTAATCCCGTGAAGGAGGACACCGAGTACGTCGAATCCATCCTCGAAGACGTGAAATGGCTCGGCGCCGACTGGGAGGACAGGTTCTTCCACGCGTCCGACTATTTCGACCAGATGTACGAATACGCCGTCCAGCTCATCAAGATGGGAAAGGCCTACGTCTGCGAGCTCTCCGAAGACGAGTTCAAGGAATACCGCGGCACGCTGACCGAGCCCGGCAAGGAGCCGCCCGGACGCAAACGTACAATCGAGGAGAACCTGGACCTCTTCGAGCGCATGCGCGCCGGCGAATTCCCGGACGGCAGCAAGGTGCTCCGCGCCCGCATCGACATGGCGTCGCCGAACATCCACATGCGCGACCCGGCGATCTACCGCATCCGCCATGCCGACCACCACAACACCGGTTCGAAGTGGTGCATCTATCCGCTCTACGATTTTGCGCACTGCCTGGAGGACGCCATCGAAGGCATCACGCACTCCATCTGCACGCTTGAGTTCGAGATCCACCGCCCGCTCTACGACTGGATCCTGAACACGCTCGACACCCCGTGCAAGCCCCAGCAGATCGAGTTCGCGCGCCTCAACCTGACCTACACCGTCATGAGCAAGCGCAAGCTCCTCGAGCTCGTGAAGACCAACCTCGTGAACGGCTGGGACGATCCCCGCATGCCCACGATCTGCGGTATGCGCCGCCGCGGCATTCCCGCCTCCGCCATCCGCGATTTCTGCGAGACCATCGGCGTGACCAAGTTCAACAGCCTTACCGAGATCGAGCTGCTCGACCACTGCGTCCGCGACGACCTGAACAAGTCCGCGCGTCGCGCCATGGCCGTCATGAACCCGCTCAAACTCGTGATCGACAACTACCCCGAAGGCCAGGTCGAAGAGGTCGAGACCGTGAACAATCCGGAAGATCCCGTCGCGGGCACCCGCAAGGTCCCGTTCACGAAGACGCTCTACATCGAGCGCGACGACTTCATGGAGAATCCCGTGAAGCAGTTCCACCGCCTCGCGGTCGGCAAGGAGGTCCGCCTCCGCAGCGCCTATTTCGTGACCTGCACCTCGTTCGTGAAGGATGAGAACGGCGAGATCGTGGAGCTGCACGCCACGTACGACCCCGCCACGAAGGGCGGCAACGCCCCCGACGGACGCAAGGTCAAGGGCACGATCCACTGGGTTTCCGCCGACCGGTCTCTCGAAGCCGAAGTCCGGCTCTACGACAAGCTCTTCACCGTGCCCGATCTCTCCGCCATCCCTGAGGACGCCGACTGGAAGAGCTACCTGAATCCGGAATCCCTGAAGGTCGTGAAATGCCGCATCGAACCAGGCCTGGCCGAGCTTCCGCCGTCCACGCACGTCCAGTTCGAGCGCATCGGCTATTTCTTCTCCGACCCGAAGGACCACTCCCAGGAGCATCCGGTGTTCAACCGCACGGTCGCGCTGAAGGATTCCTGGTCCAAGATCGCGAAGAAGGGAAGCTGAGCCTCCACTGCGGAAGCGCGCTCAGCTCCGCTTGCGCACGCATGAAGTATGCGGATGCGGTGCGCCGTTTGCGGCGGTTCCGTGCTTGTGACGCCGGGGCCGCCTGCTTGTTTCCCGCTTTTGTGAGACTCTTTTTTATATTTCCTGAGTGTTTTCC
>CACWOL010000044.1 GCA_902762495.1 uncultured bacterium
GAAATCCATGATGCCGGGGCGGAGGCGTTTGGCGAGTTCCGGCACGTTGTCCCGGATGCCCTGCACCACGCATTTTGCCAGCTCGAATCCGCCGTAGGGATTGTGGTGCGTGTCGTCTTTCAACGCCTGCGGCTGATTCGGGAAGGTGTTCGCCGGATAATGCACGAACGCGTTTTTCGAGCCTTCCTCGCCGAGCGCCTCGTAGAGATTGAGGCTCATGGCGTTCAGGTCGATCACCGGGACCTCTTTCCCGGCGGCGACCCGTTTCGCGGCGGCGGCGTAGTCCTGCAGCGTACCGTAGGGCTTGCTGTCGCGGAACCTGCGGCGTTCCACGGGCGTGACCACCACCGGATGCGCGCCCTTTGCCTTCACCGCGTCGATCATGGATGCGAGGCGTTTGGAGTAGCCCCTGTCCGCGCCCGCCTCCGGTCCGGTCTCCTTCTGGTCGTTGTGCCCGAACTGGATCATCACGTAGTCACCCTCCTTCATTGTTGACAGGATCTTGTCGAGGCGTTTCTGCGCAATGAAACTCGCGAGCGAGAGGCCGGATTCCGCGTGGTTCGCCACCGCCGTTCCCTGGTCGAAAAACGCCTGAAGCATCATGCCCCACGTCGCCCACGGTTCGTCCGCCTGGTCGCATACGGTGGAATCGCCCGCGAGGTAGACCGTGACGGCGTTGGCGTTAGGCATGAGCTCAAAGGTGTAATAGAGCGGCTGCAGCAGTTTCCCGTCCGCCGTTATGAAGCTGAGGTCGTCGATGGAAAGCACGTCGTCCCAGCGGGGGTGACCGATCTCGTCCGGCTTGAGCGAGACCCGTCCGCCGTTGGGGATCTCCGGCGTGCGGGTGTTCACGCTGAACGTGATCTCGTAATGGTCTCCGCTCGGGAGTTTTTTTATGGCGACGTCTTTTGTCGAGCCCGCGTTCAGATTAACGTCCGGTGCATAGAAAACGAGGCGGCGCCCCTCGGCTTTTACACAGATGTCGACCTTCCCGCCGGGCGCATCGAAGAGCCCGACGCGGATCGTGACGTTGCAATTGTCCATGTCGAACGGCGTCTCGAACTTCATGGCGTAAAGCGGCGCTGTGCAGAGAAAAACGAAAACGAGGCACGTAAGGGCGCGGATCGGAGCGGAAAGATATTTCATGACGGGCTCTGGGATGGAGTTGATCGGAGTGCGGAAGTGCTTGTTGTACAATACACCCGGACCCGGAAAAAAGCAAACCGGGAAACGTTTTTTATGGAGGAAAAGCCCGTCAGCGGTAAATATCCCGGCGGTGGTCAACCTTGAGCGCCAGAACGACGAAGCGGTCGTCCTGGATCATGCAGATGATCCGGTAGTCCTCGATGCGGTAACGCCACAGCCCGGCGAGATTTGCCTGAAGCGCCTTGCTGAAACGGCGCGGGTCGAGTTCAGTTTCGATCTTTTCCTTGAGGAACAACAGTATCTTTTTCCTGACTTCGGGCGCGAGCTTACGGAGTTCCTTTGCCGCCCGTACGTCGAATTCAACGCGCCACTTCGGATTCATTCAGCAACTCATCCAGTGAAACGGTCTTTCCCAGCGTACGGTAACGCTCTTCCGCCAGATAGGCGTCTTCCATTTCCTCCAGGTGCTCTTCCAGTGCCTGCCGGATATAGAAGGATTTGGTCCGGCCTGTTTTTTTCGCGAGGAAAGCCAGACGATTCTCGGTTTCTTTGTTCAAACGTACTGCGACCATAGTGTCTGCCTCCATGTTTGTTATACATGTATAACATAACACGAAACAGGAGAATGTCAAGAGCAAAACCGAAAGAAAAGCGAAAAAACCATCCGCCAAAAACAATCAAGTTTCTCTTGACGTTTCGCGCGCGAGGCTGTATATTATTGATGCATTTTTGAGTTAGAACAAGACAACGTCCGGCGGCCTGGGAATGAGGCGGCCCGGACAGGAGACTGCATGTTTTATGAATGATTTTCCGTGTACGGTCCTCCGGTGCGGCATCCTGCATGGCGCGTACCACCGGATCGTGTTTCACGCGCCGCACGTGACGACCGAGGCGAAGCCGGGCCAGTTCGTGCATGTCCGCATCGGCGAGGCGCTCGACCATATCCTGCGGCGTCCGTTCAGCATCTGCGACGCGGATGCGGCGACGGGCGAGCTGACGTTGGTGTTCAAGGTCGTCGGCGCCGGGACGGAGCGTCTGGCACAGATGAAGCCGGGCGATTCCTGCTGCATCCTCGGTCCGCTCGGCACGAGCTACACCATGCCCGATGAAAACATGTTCCCCGTGATCGCGGCGGGCGGCTACGGCTCGGCCTCGACGCTGTTCCTGGCGAAGAAGTCGCCGCGCCCCGGCATCCTGTTCCTCGGCGCGCGAACAGAGTCCGACTTCATCCTGATCGACGAATACAAGGCGCTCGGCTGGCGCGTGGAGACCGCCACGAACGACGGTTCGAGCGGGTTCAAGGGGGTCGTGACGGAGCTGATGGAAACGAAAAAAGACGCATTCCCGGCGGGCACAATGGTGTACGGCTGCGGTCCCGCGCCGATGCTGTACGCGCTGGCGAAGACAACCGCGAAGCTCGGATTGAAGTGCGAGGTCAGCATGGACCAGCGCATGGGTTGCGGCGTAGGGGCGTGTTTTGCCTGCGTGATCAAAGTCGTGGACAAGAGTTCGCCGGACGGCTGGCGGTATTCGCGCAGCTGCAAGGAGGGCGTGGTGTATCCCGCCGAGGAGGTGTACTGTGGCTGATCTGAACGTAAAACTCGGTCCGCTCTTGCTGAAGAACCCGGTCATGACCGCGTCCGGCACGTTCGGATACGGCGAGGAATACGAGGACTTTTTCCCAGTCGAGAAGCTCGGCGCGGTGGTCGTGAAGGGCATCGCCCCGTGGCCGTCGCACGGCAATCCGACGCCGCGCGTGGCGGAAGTGACCGGCGGCATGCTGAATGCCATCGGGTTGCAGGGGCCGGGCATCGACGCCTTCCTGACGGGGGACCACTATCTGCCGCGCCTGAAGAAGACGAAGGCGACCGTGATCGTGAACATCTGGGGCAAGAAGCCGGAAGACTACGCGTATGTAGCCGAACGCCTCGAAGCAGAACGCGACGCCGTCGCCGCGCTCGAGATCAACGTGTCATGCCCGAACGTGAAGGAGGGCGGCCTGTCGTTCGGCACCGATCCGAAGGCGCTCGCCGGAGTCGTCGCAGCCGTCCGCAAAGTCACGACCATCCCGCTCATCACCAAGCTCAGCCCGAACGTGTCGCGCATTGCCGATTTCGCGCTCGCCGCGCAGGACGCCGGCAGCGACATCCTGAGCCTCATCAACACCATCCCGGCCATGGCCATCGATGTGGAGACGCGCCGCCCGAAGATCGCGAACGTGACGGGCGGCATGAGCGGCCCTGCCGTCAAGCCGGTCGCGATCAAGCTCGTCTACGAGGCGTCGAAAGCCGTCTCCATCCCGATCATCGGCATGGGCGGCATCATGAACGGCCTGGACGCGGTCGAGTTCCTGCTCGCGGGAGCGTCCGCCGTGGCGGTCGGCACGGCCATTTTCGCCGATCCGCGCGCCCCGCTCCGCGTGATCGAGGAGCTGGAAGCCTACCTGGATTCGCACGGGATCGCGTCCGTGTCGGAGCTGGTCGGGCAGGTCCGGCTGGATTGAACGGAAAGGAGCTCGAAGAGCATGGAATACATCACGCAGATTCAGGAGATCGCGCGGCTCGCGGGAGCCGAGGCGATGAAATACTTCAACCACATCAAGGAGAACGCCGTTTCCTGCAAAGGCACGCCGAAGGACATCGTGTCCACCGCCGACAAGGCCGTGGAGACGCTGATCGCCGCCGAGGTCAAAAAACGTTTCCCCGGGCACGGCATGTACGGCGAGGAATACGGCCATCGAGATCAGGAATCGCCGTTCTGCTGGGTGGTCGACCCGATCGACGGCACGCAGTCGTTCGTGCACGGACATCCGTTCTTCTGCATCTCGATCGCGCTGAAGGAAAACGGCACGACCATCGCGGGTTGCGTCTTCGCGCCGCGCCTTAACATGATGTTTTCCGCCGAACGCGGCAAGGGGGCGTTCGAGGACGGCCGCCCGATCCATGTGTCCGGGTGCGACAAGCTCTCCTCGGCGGTCGTCGCGACCGGGTTCGCCTGTCTGCGCGCCGGGCTGAAGAAGAACAATATGCCGATCATCGACCGCGTGTTTCCCATCGCCCAGGACATCAAGCGCTGCGGTTCGGCCGCGCTCGACCTGTGCTTCGTGGCGGCTGGCCGCGTGGACGTGTACTGGGAGATCGCGCTGAAGGAGTACGACGTGGCGGCGGGCGCGCTGATTGCGTCCGAAGCCGGAGCGGCTGTGCTCGATATGAACGGCGGGACGAACTGGCCGTCGGAGGGCATCCTCTGCACGAACGCGCCGCTCGTGCCGGTCATGCTGGAGCATTTCCACGAGGCAATCGGGCATGTCGACCCGACCTCGATCTGAATACCATTTTTTGAAGCGGAGAAAACGAGACCATGACAGAAGAAGAAAAGACAGTCGCAGCGGAAAATCCGGAAGCCGTAAACCCGGCTGAAAACGCCGCGCCCGAATCGGGCGGCGCAGGCAATTTCGGCGAGGACGGCGCGGATAATTTCGGCGGAGAAGCCGAGGCCGCTTCCGCAACCGGATTCGAGGATAATTTCGGGCTGGGCGACCAGCAGCTTTCCGCAGGGACGATCCCGTCCCCGCCGCCCGTGCCGAAGAAGAAGGAAATCCCCCCTGTCACGCCGCGCCACCGCGAGGAGGAATCCCTCTCCGGCATCGCTTCCGGCCCGGCCGCAGCGCCGACCGCGGGCACGGCGCCGGCGGCGAAGCATCCGGAACGCAAGCTGACGCGCGAGGAAGAGCTGTTCGAGCGGTTCCAGCTGATGCGCGTACCGGAAAAATTCTGCCAGTACACCGTGTGGTTCCGGGGATACTTGATCCAGCATCCCGACGCCCTGAAAACGCTGGAGCCGATGCTCTGCGACGAGGCGAGCGTGCAGGCTGTGCGGCTTGGCATAAACCGTCTGGGCGCGTTTCCCGTGCCCGAATACCGGAATGTGTCGTTCTATTACCCGATGGGGATGACGACCGAGGACGAACGGAAGGACTGGCAGGAACACGTGAAGCATTTCCCCGAGTATGCGAAGCTCGCGAACGGAAAATTCCCGTACTTCGATCCGCCTCAGTTCTTCTACCGGCACGGCGCGGTCTTCCTCGACAAGGCCGTGACGGACCGTCTGGAGGGCGGCATCTTCTACCAGTGCGGCGCGTTCTGCGGCGCGTCCCTGATCGTGATGAATCAGTACAAGCCAGCAAAAATGTACGCGTTCGAGCCATCCGAGGCCAATACGATGTTCCTGCAGCAGAATGTGTCGCGCGCCGGGCTCATCAAGAACCTGGAGATGTACAACCTCTGCATCAGCGACAAGCCGGGGAAAGTGGTCCTGCAGGACCGCGACCGCGAAGGCAAGCCGTGCAAGACGGAAGCGCCCGTGGCGAGCCTGGACATGTTCGAACAGAAAAAGTCCGTGACGGGTCGTGTGGCGTGGATTCAGGCCGACGTGAACGGCATGAGCCTGCGTGTGGTCCGCGGCGCGGAGAAGATGATCAAACGGGACAAGCCGCTCATCACCGTGGCGATCTACCACAACCCGGAGGAGTTCTTCGGGATCGTCCCGCTGCTGCACGAATGGGTGCCGGAATACAAGTTCATGGTGCGCCGCTGCCAGTGCAACCCCAGGGTTACCTACAGCGAGATCACGCTGATCGCGTACGTTCCCTGACACGGGGAAGGCAAGCCCCCCGCGGCAATTGTGCCTTGCTTTGCAACGGCACACTGCAAGCGGTGCTGATACTGTGCCCGGCTTTGCTCGGGCACTTTTTTGTTGAATAGGACAGTAGAAAAGATGAATTACTGTTTCTTTTCTTCCGCCTTGGCTTTGTTCCAGAGTTCGTCGAGGCGGTCCATGGGGGTGCCGTCGACGGTCTTCCCCTCGGCGGCGAGTTTGGATTCCACGGCACGGTAACGCCGGTCGAACTTATCGGAGGCGCGGTTCACGACCGATTCGCAGTTTTCGCCTCGGAACCGGAGGAAATTGACGACGGCGAACACGAGGTCGGCGGCCTCGTCGTCGATCTTATCCTTGTCACCCGTTTTATAAGCCTCCTCCAGCTCGGCCATCTCCTCGCGGACCTTCGCGAGGATGTCGGCGTCGTTCGTCCAGTCGAATCCGTGCTTGGCGGCCTTCTTCTGGAGCTTCTCGGCGCGGAGCACGGCGGGGAGGTTGCGCGGCACACCGTCGAGCGCGGATTTGCGGTAGTCGTCGTGCTCGGTCTTCTTGATCTTCTCCCAGTTCACGAGCACCTGCGCGGAGTTGTCCACATGGACGTCGCCGAAGACATGCGGATGTCGGCGGATCATCTTGTCGGAGATGCCGCGCGCGACGTCCTCCAGCGTGAACGCGCCGCGTTCTTCGGCCATGACGCTGTTCATGACGACCTGCATCAGGAGGTCTCCCAGCTCCTCGCACATCTCCTCGTCGGACTTGTGGTCGACGGCGTCGAGGTATTCGGCGGCCTCGCCGACGAGGCATTTCTTGAGGGATTCGTGAGTCTGTTCGCGGTCCCAGGGGCATCCGTCGGGCGCGCGCAGACGGCGCATGACGTTCACGAGGCGTTCGAGTTCGGACATGTTCATATTGGCTTCAATACTCCGTGCCCGGGGCGTCCTGCGGAAAGGCGGGACGTTCCAGGCGTTTTTTGTAGTAGTTGTAAAGCGAGACCTGGGCGCGTTCAGATTCGTACTGGAGCGTGCCGGTGGTGTGCGAATAGCGGTTTTCCCCGAGCAGGCGGCGTCCCTTCCTGCGGTCGTGGAGCGAGGTGAAGAGGATCACGTCCAGCTCGTCGCGCAGCGCGGGGGATTCGACCGGGACGAGGATCTCCACGCGGCGGGAGAGGTTACGCGGCATGAGGTCGGCGCTGCCGATGAAATACTCCGGCGAACCGCCGTTCGCGAACCGGTAGATGCGGGAGTGTTCCAGGAAGCGGTCCACGATGCTGACCACGCGGACGTTCGCGGCGGCTTCGGGCGGGAGCGAGGCGGGATTCAGGGCGCAGATGCCGCGGACGACCATGTCGATGCGGACGCCGCGCCGGGCGGCCTTGTAGAGGTGTTCGATGACCTCCGGGTCCTGAAGCGCGTTCAGCTTCAGCGTGATGCCGCCGGGCTGGCCGGGCGTCGAATGCTTCGCCTCGCGGTCGATCAGGGCGAGGATGCGTTCGCGCATGTTGTACGGAGCGGCGATGAGCTTGTTCCATGCGGCGGGCGCGGAGAGCCCGGTGATGGCGTGGAAGAGCGCGGAAACATCGTCCGCGAGCGCGTCGTCGCAGGTGAAGAGCCCGATGTCGGTGTACTGTTTCACGGTGGCGCAGTTGTAGTTTCCGGTCGGCAGGTGCAGATAGCGGCGCACCTCGTCCCCCTCACGGCGGACGATCAGCAGCATCTTCGCGTGGACCTTGATCTTCGGCACGCCGTACACGACGTGCGCGCCCGCGTCGGCGAGCTCGCGCGAAAGCCGGATGTTGTTCTCCTCGTCGAATCGCGCCATGATCTCGAAGAAGACCGTGACCTGTTTGCCCGCCTGCGCCGCGCGGATCAGCGCGTGGACGACCGGCGGGTCCTGCCCCACGCGGTACAGCGTCTGCTTGACCGCGATCACCTCCGGATCGTCGGCCGCCTCGTTGAGCAGCCGGATCACCGGGTCGAACGACTCGTACGGGACGTGCAGGAAGAACGGGCCGCCGTCGCGGATGCAGTCGAACATGGAGCGGTCGGCGGGGCAATGGGGCGAGGGCAGGGGCGGCAACGGCGGGTCGAGCAGATCGGCGTGGCCGGGGAGATCGCGGAGTTCCATGAGGCACGTCAGGTCGACCGGCCCGCGCACGGAGAAGTGTTCATCGGGCGACACGCCGAGCGTGCGCATGAGGAACGCCCGCGCTTCGTCGGACATGGCGGCGGACGTCTCCAGACGCACGATCGTGCGCTTGCCGCGTTTCCGCAGGATCGCCTGCATTTCACTGAGCAGGTCGCCGGTGTCCTCATCCGGGGTCAGGTCGCGGTCGCGCGTGACGCGGAACACCGCGCATTCGAGCACGGCGCAGCCGGGGAAGAATCCGGCGGCTTTCGCCCCGACCAGCTCCTCCAGCGGCAGGAGCAGCACTTCGCCGGGATTGTCTTTCTGTTCAAACCGAAGGAAGCGCCCCGAACGGGTCGGCACCTGCATGAACGCGGAGCGAATTTCGTCGTCCCCGGGACATTTCACGCGGATGAGGAGTTCCAGAGCGAGCGCGGGCACGACCGGCGGTTCCTCAGCGTCGGGATCGACCGCGACCGGGGTCAGGACGGACCGGTATTCGCGTTCGAAGAGCGCGGACGCCTCCGCGGCGCATTCTTCGGGTAGTTCGTCCCAGCGGACGAAACGGATGCCGTGTGCGGCGAGCGCCGGCCTCAGACTGCGTTCCCAGCTGCCGTACTGCCGTGCCGTGAGACTGCGGATGCGCCGGATCAGCCTCTTTCTGAGCTCGTACGGGGAAAAATAATAGCGGCCGCCGAAACGGGCGACCGCATCGGGCGCGTGCCGGGCTAGGCCGGCGATCCGCACCATGAAGAATTCATCGAGATTGCTGCTGAAGATGGAGAGGAATTTGGCGCGTTCGAGCAGGGGGACGGCGGGGTCCATGGCTTCCTCCAGGACGCGGGCGTTGAACGAAAGCCACGAATCGTCCCGGAGGAGAATGGGCGGGTGTCTGTCCTCTGCAGGAGAAGCCATATTTTACCTCTGACCGCAGCGGCAGCCGTGAATCAATAGCGTTTCTGGGCGCTGCGGGCGAGGACGCGCAGACGGAGGGCGTTCAGCTTGATGAAGCCGGCGGCGTCCTTGTGGTCGTACACGTCGTCCTTCTCGAACGTGGACAGGTTGTCGTCGTAGAGGCTGAAGGGCGAACGGCGTCCGGTCACGTGGCAGGCGCCCTTGAAGAGCTTCACGCGGACTTCGCCGGTGACGAACTTCTGGCTGTCGGTGATGGCGGCCTGGAGCATTTCGCGTTCGGGCGCGTACCAGAAGCCGTTGTAGATCAGGCGGGCGTAGGTCGGGATGAAGCTGTCGCGCAGGAACATGACCTCGCGGTCCATCGTGATCTCTTCGAGGCCGCGGTGCGCGGTGTAGAGGATGGTGCCGCCGGGGGTCTCGTACACGCCGCGGGACTTCATGCCCACGAAACGGTTCTCAACGATGTCGACGCGGCCGACCGCGTGCTTGGAGCCGAGCTCGTTCAGCTTGCGCATGATGTTCGCGGGGGAGAGCGCTTCGCCGTTGACCTTCACCGGCACGCCTTTTTCGAACTCGATGATCACGTCTTCCGGCTCGTTGGCGGCCTGGGAGAGCGGCTTCGTCATCACGGAGATGTCCTCCGGGCATTCCTGCCACGGATCCTCCAGGATGCCGCCCTCGAACGAGATGTGCAGGAGGTTGCGGTCCATGGAGTACGGCTTCTTCAACGTGCTGGAGACCGGGATGTTGTTCTTGTGGGCGTATTCGATCATTTCGGAGCGGGAACGGAAATGCCAGTTCGGATCGCGCCAGGCGGCGATGATCTTGATGGACGGGTCGATGGCGTTTGCGTTGATCTCGAAACGAACCTGGTCGTTGCCCTTGCCGGTCGCGCCGTGGCAGATCGCGTCCGCACCCTCGGCCTTCGCGACCTCGACGAGGCGTTTGGCGATGAGCGGGCGTGCGATGGAGGTGCCGAGGAGGTAGTTGCCTTCGTAAATGGCGTTCGCCTGCATCATCGGGAAGATGAAGTCCTTGGCGAATTCCTCGGTCAAGTCTTCCACGTAGCACTTGGTCGCGCCGGTGTTGATGCACTTCTGTTCGACTCCGGACGTCTCTTCGGCCTGTCCGACGTCGGCGCAGTAACCGATGACTTCGGCGTTGTAGGTCTCCTTGACCCATTTCACGATGACGGAGGTATCGAGTCCTCCGGAGTAAGCGACTACGACTTTCATGGGGTAAACTCCTCAAATGTTGTTGGTTGGTCGGAAAAAAAGTTATTCTATCAATATACCCGTTTCTGACGTATTTTTCAACCGTGTTTCCAAAAAGAAGACGAAGTCTTCCCAAAATAATACACGACTAATGTTTAGACACGAGCTTTGCACGGGTTGTCGTGCCCGAGCGGAGCCGGGCACTGCCGCAGTGCAGACGTTGTCTGCTTATTTCAGGTGGATGGAGGCCTGGACGGGGAAGAACGGCTTGTCGGCGATCACGAGGAAGTCGGTGCCGCTGTCCTTCGCGTCGACCTGGAACGTAAAGACCTTGCCGGAGACGGAGGACGTGATGGACGAGCCGGGGGTGAGCGGGAGCAGGTTCATGTTCACGGACTCGGGCTCGAGGTCGTCCGGGAAGACGTATTCGAGCACCCACGGGCCCTTGCTGTACACGCGGAAATAATGCACGTAGAGGCCGCCGACGGGGATGGACGCGAGGCGCGTGAAGAGGTCGACATTGGTCCGGGAGAGCAGCGAAATGTCCGTGAACGGGAAGATGGTGGTCTTCGGGGAGAGCTGGAACGCGACGTCGCGGAAGGTCTTCGGGTTGCCGCCGAGGGAGACGACGGCGGACGGCAGGTCTTTCTTCGCCGGGTCGGAGACGGCGACCTCGGAACGGAACTGCTTGCGGGGGACGTCCCAGAAAACCGTGGTGGCAGCGGAGAGGTTCGCGGCTTTCGCGGCGGTCTCGACGATCGCGGCGAGCGGGTCGACGACATAGCCGGAATCGGCATCCAGGACAAGTTCACGCGGGGCGGCGATCAGCGGCGCGAGCGTGGTCTCGGCGACGGTCTTGAAGTCGGCGGGCGCGGCGGCCTTCGCTGCATCGGCGAGCGTAACGGCCGTGGCGGCGTCATCGTCGGTGTGCGGCGTCTGTTCGAAGGTCAGGCCGAGCATCTTCACGTCGCGCGCGGACACGATCTGGAAGCGGCGTCCCATTTCCGCGACGGATTCCTCCAGAATGGCGAGCTTATCCTGCAAATCCTTATTTTCCGCCTCGATCCTTGCGGCCTTTGCGGTATTCTCCGCGCGTTCTTTCTCCAGCGTCCGTTCGGCGGCGGCGCACTTCTTCGCGAGCTCGTCGAGCTCCTTTTTCGAAAGCTGCTGGGCACGGGTCAGTTCGAGCGTGATGAGGAACAGGACGATCAGAAGTATGACGGAAATCAGGTGGAACACAAAATGTTTCATGTTCAGATGCCTTTCATGGTTGCTGGAAAAGAAGGGACTGGCCGCAGTCGACCGGGAGGACCGTGCCCGTGACGGACGGGGCCGAGGCGAGGAAGACAACCGCGCGCGCAACGTCTTCGGGCGCGACGGGGCGTTTGAGCGGGAGCGTGGCGGGGATATGTTTCATGCCTGCGCCGCCAAGTTCGCGGGGCGCGAAGACCGGGCCGGGCGCGACGGCGTTGACGCGGACATGCGGCGCAAGCTCGCGGGCGAGCGCGGGCGTGTCGCGGCGGAGCGCGATTTTCGCGGCTTCGTAGGGCGAGACCGGAGCGGAGCTCGCGGAAAGCGTCGCGGCGTCGAGGATATTGACGGCGGAAAACTCGCGATCCTGCGGGCGCATGTCGGCAAAACGATGGATGAGCTCGACGGGGGCGAGGTGGTTCACGGTCTCCTGACGGTCGAGTTCGGATCGAGGCGCGTCCCCGCGGATCCACATCGCGGCGTTGTTCACGAGATAATCGACCGGACCGACCGCCTCCGCCATGCGGCGCACGGCATCGAGGTCGGCGAGGTCGCAGGAAACGACTTCGTGCTGAAAAGGCGCGGGGCAGGGGGGCAGCGAGGCAACGAGTTTATTCGCGTCTTCGACCGAACGGAAGCAGTGCACGACCAGGGCCGCGCCGCAATCGGCGAACGCGCGTGCGATGACCGCGCCGAGACGCTGCGCCGCGCCGGTGATCAGGACACGTCTGCCTCCGAGGTCGGGCATGGCTACAGGGACCTCTTCCATTCCTCCGCCTGCTGCTGGGCGGCGAGTTCGTCGAGCAGTTCGCGGATGCGCTGCTTGACCTGTTCGAAGGAATCGTCGTTCTTCGCGCTGATCGGGATGACCTCGAGGCCGTCCTCGGCGTTCAGGATGAAATCGTCGATGACGTCCTGGTCCTCCACGAGGTCGGTCTTGTTCGCCAGCACGATCTTCGCGCGGGAGCTCAGGCCCTCCATATAGGCCTCCAGCTCGTTTTTGAGGATGCGGACGTCGTCGTTCGGGTCGCGCCCGTCCACGCCGCCGAGGTCGACGAGGTAGATCAGGAGCTTGGTGCGCTCGATGTGGCGGAGGAAATAGTGTCCGAGGCCTTTATTGAGGTGCGCGCCGTCGATGAGGCCGGGGATGTCCGCGACCGTGACCTTGCGGAAGTCTGGGTACTCCATGACGCCGATGACGGGGTGGAGCGTGGTGAACGGGTAGGCGGCGACTTTCGGGTGCGCGTTGGAAATGCGGCTGAGGAGCGTGGACTTTCCGGCGTTCGGGTAGCCCACGAGCGCGACGTCGGCGATGAGCTTCAGTTCCAGACCGAGTTCGAGCGGCTCGGTAACCTCGCCCGGTTCGTGTTCTCGCGGGGCACGGTTGGACGGCGTGGCGAAACGCGCGTTGCCGCGTCCGCCGTGTCCGCCCTTGGCGATGACGACCTCGGCTCCGGCTTCGTCGATGTCGGCGAGGATGTCGCCGGTCTCCTTGTTGCGGATGATGGTGCCGAGCGGGACCTTGATGATGAGGTTCTGTCCGCGGCGTCCGTGCATGTCCTTGCTGCGTCCGTCTCCGCCGTTCTCCGCGGAGAAATGGCGGTTGAAGACGAAATCGGAAAGCGTGAGCTCGCCGGTGGATGCGACGAAGATGACGTCCCCGCCGTCTCCGCCGTCTCCGCCGTTGGGGCCTCCCTTCGGGACGAACGCCTCGCGGCGGAAGCTGCAGCAGCCGTTGCCGCCGTTTCCGGCCTTGACAGTGATTTCAGCGCGATCAACAAACATATACCGTTACCTCATGCGCGGCGCGGGCGAGGCGAAAACGACCTCCGCGCCGTTGTTACAAAAATACCCCGGCAAACGACAGCGCATACCGGGGCAGGAGGAACAAAAAAGAAGAAGAGGGGATGCCGCGGGCATTACGCCTGAGCGGCCTCCGCGGGGATCGTTTCCGCGATGGGGAGGATTTCCACGGATCTCTTCGCGCTTTTGTTGAATTTGACGTGACCGTCGCACAGGGCGAAGATGGTGAAATCGCGGCCGAGGCCGGTGTTCTTGCCCGGATGGATGTGCGTACCGCACTGTCTGACGATGATGCTGCCCGCGGTGACGAACTGCCCGCCGTAGGCTTTCACTCCGCGCATTTTCGGTTTGCTGTCGCGGCCGTTGCGGCTGCTGGACTGGCCTTTTTTATGTGCCATTTTCGTTCTCCAAATTATATAAGGTTGATATTCAGATACAAGAAACAGGATATTAATATACTGCGTCTGCCGGAAAAGTCAAGCCGGAAACCGGATTTTGTCCGAAAAAACACGGTTTCCAGTGCCTTTCAGTGCGTGCTGAATCATACTATGCGATCACGGTCCACTGCATGTCTACGCCGCGGCCGAGTTCGACCCAGTTCCAGTTCGCGTACAAGGACTTGCCTGCGCTGTAGTAGCCGAGCAGGCCGGTGGATTTCTGGCGGACGAGCAGGTCGTCCTTGTTGTCGCCGTTGTAATCGCCCGCGCCGACCACGAACCAGTCTTTTTTGTCGAGCTGGCCGATGCTCCTGTATTCATCGAGGTTGCCGTCTGCGCACAGGATCATTGCACCGGTGCCGTTGTCGAACAGTACGATATCGTCCTTCTTGTCGCCGGAGAAGTCGCCGATCGCGCAGACTTTCCAGCCGGACCAGTCAGAGATGCCGAGTCTCGCGGGTGCTTCGTCGATGCCGACCGTGTAGAACATCTGGCCGTTGTTGTAGGTCATCAGCACGGAATCTTTTCCGTCGCCGTCGAAGTCGCCGCAGCCGACGAGCTTCCAGGCGTAGCCGCGGAAGTCGCCGCTGATCATCGCCCAGTCCTCCTTGCCGTCCTTCCATACGCCGAGCGCGTTGAGTTCGGGTGCGTACCAGACGATGGAGTTCGCGCCCGCCTTGCCCGTCAGGTTACCGACCGCGTTCTTCCAGTCGATCCCGGCGGCGTTCGTCAGGAATCCGATCGTCACCCAGTTCTCGTCGGTGTCGATGCCGTCCTGGTAGTATCCGATATAAGCGCTTGGCACCTCGTAGGCGTCCACGTTGCCGAAGAGCACGGAATCGGCCTTGCCGTCGCCGTTCATGTCGTAGCAGCCGAGGTTGTCCCAGTTTGCCGGATGGCCGCAGTTGGCGGATTGCCATTCGGACGTGCCGTTCATCCAGTAGCCGTGCTGGTAATTGCCTTCGCCGTGTTCGCCCGTCCACACGAACATGACATCGGAGAAGCCGTTGCCGTCGATATCGCTCTTCGCGGGACCGGTCGGAGCGCCTGCGCCGACCGACACGGACAGGACATCGTCGCTGTCGAGTTCGAGCTTGTAAATCTGGTTGCCGATATTCGTCGCCTGGCCGATCTTGAGCGTGCCGAGTTCCGTCCCGGCAGTGTTCTGTACCGTGATTGTTTTGTCGAATCCCGCCGCGCCGGACGCGAGCTTGTAGGTGCCGTTCTCCTGCGTGTCGAAGACCGAGAGTGTGAAGACCGCCGACTGGGATATGGCTTCGCCAAGGTCCGAGACGAACGCCGAGGCGTTGCCCGCATACCTGTTGAAGATATCGAAGTCCACGATCGCGCCGGCGGAGAAAACGAGGCTGCTGCAGTTGTATGTGCCGGTGATCTTTCCTCCTTTTTCAATGAGCGAGAAGGTAACGTTCGCGCCCTTTTTGCATTGGATCGTGCCGCCGGAGCTGATGACGCAAAGGGCCGCGTTGCAGCCGGACAGGGCCGAGATGATGCCGCCCGCGCCGGCCGAACCTCCGAAGAGCACTCCGCCGCTGGAGACGATCACCCTGCCGCCGGATTCGATCAGGGTCCCCATGGCGCTTCCCGACACGTTGATATCCAGCTTTCCACCGGAGGAGACGGTTCCGCCGTTCATAAGCCCTGTGGCGTCGACCAGTGCCGATCCGTGTATCGTGCCGCCCGACGCCACCCCGCCGCTGGCGATGCTCAGGATGCCGTAACTTGCGACGGTCGCATTATACAGTTTGCCCCCGTTCACGTTGATGCTCCCGCCGCCTTTGATGAGCGCGGAGTTGATGGCGCCGCCGCTTGAGATCTGCACGGGAGAGCCGGGACCGACGAGGGCGACGCCGAGCGTCCCCGAGACAGTGGCTTCCCCGCCGCTGGAGAAGATCGCGGAAGTCACGTTTCCGCCGGAACCGATGTCAAGCATGCCGCCGTAAACGAACGCCTGGTCGAGCCGTCCGCCGCTGGAGACGCCGATCGAAGCGCTGTCCGAACCGGAACTGCGACCGGCACTCGCGTAGGTGACGGATCCGCCGATCATGATCCCCAGATGCGCATTCGCGGACACATTGACGTCTTTTACGATCGCCCCGGACATGACGTACATCTTTCCCTTTGCGCCTCCGTATCCGGAAATCACCGCGGACGTCATGGTCCCGCCGGCGTACGCGTTGAACGTGCCGCCTTTGACCGACGCCACCGCGCCGTTCAGGGCGGACACGTCGGCGAAGCCGGTCGTCACATTAATGACCGCGTTGGAGACGGTCTTGCCGCCGAACCGGCCGCCGCTGATGATGACGGAGCATCCGCTGCCGACCGTGCCGCCGTACACGACGCCGCTCGCGCTGCCGCTGCTTAAGACGAATGTGGATGCGTTGGAAAAGACTTCGTTGTACGAGTAGCCGCCGGATCCGATCGAGACCACGCCCCCGTAATACTTGCCGTCGGAGCTGGAGCCTTGCAGGGATACTGTCCCGCTCGACATCACGGTCCCGGACGCAACGCCGCCGCTGAGGACTTTTAAGGTGCCGGCGGACACCGTGGTCTTGAGCGCGGTCCCGCCGCTGGAAACATTCATCGTGGCGCTGTTGGAGAGGTAGCTCATGGAAACGATCCCGTTGTTCCAGACATCCACACGTCCGCCGCTTGAGATGTAATTGCTTCTCGCGTATCCGCCGCTGTAGAGGTTCATGGACGCGCCGGAGTTGATTGTGTTGGAGATGGCGGTTCCGCCGGATGCGATCGTCATCTTCCCGAAGCTGTATAAGGTCGTATTGTAGGCACATCCGCCTTTGTCGATATACAGGGATGCACCGGACGATACTTTGGTGGCGGAGGCATCTGCGGAAAACAAAGCCATATAGGCTCCTTTATATTTCACATCAATGCCTCTCGCATAGCCTCGATAAAACGAGCCTCCGCTTACAATCAGCTTGGCATCACTCCTTAATTCAAAATCGTATACATTTCCCCCGGAAACACGCACGATCCCACCCGAGGAAGCGAAGCCGCGACTTAATATCGATCCCTCCCGGAAGTAAACATCGGCGCCACTTTCAAAATCGCCAAATTCTACGGTTCCCCCCAATAAAACATCCAATTGCGTGGCGGAATCGAAAGAGGGCCCAAACAAGTAACCGCCGCTGCTGACATAAACACTCGCGCCGGAGCTTACCAGAGCGGAGACGTTCCCGCCGGATTCCACGATCATGATCGCCTGATCGCTGATGTGGTAAACGTCGCTCGTGTATTTGCTGATGGTTGCAATTCCCCAGGAAAGATAAACCTGCGCCATTTTGGATTCCTTTCGGTTGGTTGATTATGGTTAAAACAAATTGGATGAGCGGTAGCCGGGCTGGTTGTGAACTGAATATGAGCCGATTGTGAGCTGATTTTGAGCTTGTTTTTGAGTCGATTATGAACGTGACCGGATTTTTTTTCATAATATACAAGTGCTTTTTGCATATTTCAAGCCCAGTTTGTTTTTTTTGAATTATGCAAATATCTTTTTAATGAGCAAAAAACATATCCCGGGGATTTCGCACACGCGTGTGCAAAATCTTACATGGTCGCATATTCGCGCCATGCACGCAAAAAGAAACCGCCGCCCCCGGTTTTCGCGGGCACGGCGGAAATGTTCGGCGGACTTTTTTTTCGAGGCGCGCCCGCCGTATGTCCGGAGCGATTACGGCTCGCGGATGGATTCGTCAAGGGCCTTGACGAACGGGTTGATGATGTAGTTGATGACGGTGCGGTCGCCGACCTTGATCTCGGCGTTGACGGTCATGCCGGGGCGGATCTTCGCGCCCTTGGCCCAGCCGCGGAAATCGCCGGGTTCGAGGAGGATGCGCGCCTGATAGGTCGCGCCGCGCGCCATCTTGCTGAGGCGTCCGCCGGCGTCGCTCATCATGCTGTCCTCGGTCATCATCCGTTCGTTGCCGGTGAACGCGTCTTCGGAGATGGAGGTGATCTTGCCGTCGCGCGTGCCGCACTGCTGCCCAGCTGATGTCCTTGGCGGGGATGTTGACTTCGACTTCGATCTGGTCGCTGAGCGGGATCAGGGTGATCAGGGATTCGGCCTCGCGGACCGCGGAGCCTTCCTGGAACGGGGCGATCTCGTGGACGACGGCGTCGCACGGCGCACGGAGTTCGGTGTACTCGACCATCTGTTTGGTCTGGATCTGCTGCTGTTCGAGCGAGCTGATGTTGCGGTCGACCTCGACGAGTTCCTCGTAGATCTGGCGGTGCCAGTCGCTGATGAAGGCATCGCGTTCGGCATTGACCGACTTGATGGCCTGTTCGTTCTCGACGATGGAGACCTTCTGCTGGTCGACGGAGATGGCGGTCTCGATGACCTGGACCTGGATGTTCAGGTAGTCGCGGAGACTGACCACGCGGGAATCCTCGAAGTCTTTCATCATGTCCAGGATCTCGTCAAGTTTCTCCTTGCGGGCCTCGAATTTCTCCATGGTGACACGAAGCTGTTCCAGCGTCTTCTGGTAGCGCGCCAGCGTGGCGTCGTAGGAGAGGAGCTTGCCGTTGTAGGAGTTCTTGCGCGCCTCGAAGGCGTTGTGCTGGAGGGTTTCGAATATGTTCGGGTTCGCGGGGAGCGGGAACGCTTTGTCGTAGCCTTCGATCTCCGCCTTGAGGCGGTCGCGGTGCGCCCGGAACGCCTTGAGCTGTTCCGTGATGCGCTCCATCTCGGCCTTGTTGTTGGTCTGGTCGAAGCTGAAGAGCAGATCGCCTTCCTTCACTTCCTGGCCGGTGCGGACGTGCACTTTCTCGATCGTGGCGCGTTCGAAGGGCTTCATGACGATGTTCGGGCGCTCGGTGACGATCTTGCCGGGCGCGACGACGACCTTGTCGACGTGGGCATAGCAGGCCCAGACGATGAAGCCGATAACGATGGCGATGATGATATACCAGATGATATGGAGCGGAACCGGAGGCGCGTGGGTCTCCAGCATGATGGCATCAGGCTGGAAATCCTGCGCGGATTTCATGCTCTTGACGGGCAGATTGGCGTTCGTAGTATTATTGCTCATCTTCGTTAAACCCCATTTGCTGTTTCCAGAAGTCGGCGTAGATACCGCCCTGTTCGAGCAGTTCCTTGTGCGTGCCCTGTTCGATCAGGTCGCCGTGGTCCATGACCACGATCCTGTCGGCGCGGCAGAGGACGGAGAGGCGGTGGGAAATGATGAACACCGTACGGTTTCTGGCGATCATGTTCAGGTTCTTCCGGACCATGGTCTCGCTTTCCGGGTCGAGGGCGCTGGTGGCTTCGTCGAAAATGAGGAAGCGCGGGTTCGGGAGGAGCGCACGGGCGATGGCGAGGCGCTGGCGCTGGCCGCCGGAGAGGTTGGACGCGTTTTCCTCGAGGAGGGAGTCGTACCCGCGGCTCATCTTCTGGATGAACTCGTCGGCACCCGCGAGACGCGCGGCGTAGATGATCTCCTCCATGGTGGCGTCCTTCTTCGTGAGGGACAGGTTCTCGCGGACGGTGCCGTAGAAGAAGTAGTTGTCCTGCAGCACGATACCGATGGCGGAACGGAGCGACGCGCGGTCGATTTCGCGGATGTCGATGCCGTCGTACTTGATGATGCCGGTCTGGAGCGGATACAGGCCCTGGATGAGCTTGGTGAGCGTGGTCTTGCCGGAGCCGGAACGTCCGACGAGGCCGATGGTGGAGCCGGGCGAGATGTGGAGATTGAAGTCCTTGATGACCATCGGGGTGTCCGGGGAATACCGGAAGTTCACGTTCTCGATGGAGAGCTCGCCCTGGAGCTGGTGGTGGAGGGAGCCGCCGACCTGCTCCTGCGGGCAGTTCATGACGACGCCGAGCATGCGGACGGAGAGGAGGGTCTGCTGGTATTCGTGGACGAGGCCGACGATGTGGACCAGCGGGCCGGTGACGCGTCCGGAGAGCATCTGGAAGGCGATGAGCTTACCGACGGTGAGCGTGCCGTCGAAGACCGCGAGCGCGCCGATCCAGATGATGGCGATGAACATGAGCTTTTCGATCAGGCCGGAGAGGGTCTTGGCCGTGATGGAGATCTGCGCCACGCGGAAATAACGCGTGATCGCGAACGCCGCCGTGTCGTTCCACTTGCGCTGCTGCGTGGGCTCGAGCGCGAGAGATTTCACGGTGCGGATGCCGTGGATGGTCTCCACCAGCATCGCCTGTCGCTTGCCTTCCGCCATGTACAGTTCTTCGAGGCGGTGCTGGAACGGCTTGATGAGGACCGCGATGACCAGCGCCATCATGAAGGTGAAGAGCAACACGACGCCGGTGAGGGCCGGGCTGTAGATGAAGAGGAACGGCAGGAAGACCACGAGGGAGAGGAGCTCCAGCGCGGTGTAGAACAGGCTGCCGGACAGGAACGAACGGATGCGCTCGGTCTGCTGCATGTGCTTGATGAGCACGCCGGACGAGATGCGTTCGTAGAAGTCGACCGGGAGGCTGAGCAGACGCGCGAAGGTCTTCACGGCCAGGCGGATGTCGATGCGGTTCGTGGCGTACAGCAGGAAGTATTTTTCGAGGTACTCCAGGATGGCGTTGATGCAGAGCATGATCGTGACGCCGATGCCGATGGTCATGAGCGTGATCTCGCCTTCGTTCACGAGCACCTTGTCGACGACGATCTGGAAGAACAGCGGGACGACCAGGCCGATGGCGCTGATGGCCAGGATGGCGATGGCGACCTGAACCAGCAGGGTTCTCTGGCGGAAGAATTCCGGGATGAACCAGCGGAGACCGAACTTCTGGTTTTCGTCGACGAGCGAATAGTGCTTCTTCACGAGGACGACGCGGTTGGAGTACTTCTCCTCCCACTCTTCCTTGTTGATGAACGTGACGCTCGGACGGTGGCC
Source organism: uncultured bacterium (assembly GCA_902762495.1). GTDB lineage: Bacteria > Verrucomicrobiota > Lentisphaeria > Victivallales > UBA1829 > UBA1732. The sequence goes on from CACWOL010000044.1 coordinate 20,444, forward strand.
GTCGGCCACGTAAGGATCCCAGATGGCGACCTGCTGGACCGTCTTCGGCTTGTCGTCGACGGGAGCCTGTTCCTGTTTCGCTTCCTCAGGTTCGGGATCGGCGCCGGGAACGACTTCTTCGGACTGCTTGAGCAGGGCCTCGGTCGTGAGTTTCGGCTTGCTGTCTTCCTCGTTTTTCGGGTAAGCGACGCTTTCCGGGACCTCGCGCACGCCGCAGAGGACCGCGAAACGGCCGTCTTTCTTGATGGCCATGCAGGGGAACGCCGCGCCGATCTTCGGGATCCTGTCCCACTTGACGCGGATTTCCTTCGTCTTGTACTCGAGGTCGTCGGCGATCTTGCCGAGGAGGCGGATGGACGGCTCGTCCTCGGAGATCGCGTATTCGTGCATCAGGCGGCCGACGTCGGTGTCGTCGCCGTAATGCTTCACGATGGAGGCGAGGCAGTACAAGGATGTCTGCTTGCCGTCGACCGAGCAGCCGCGCATTTCCATGCGGATGAAGACGGCCTTGCCGGACCAGGACTTGAGGAGCTGATCCTTCTGGAGGAACAGCATCTTGCCCTGGACCTTGGTCAGCGGATCGAACACGGCGTAGCGTTCCTGCTGGACGCCGCCCTGCAGGAGCTTGCGGATGCCGAGATAGAGCACCCAGTTGCCGTTGTTGAGCTGAAGGAAGATCGGCGCGCCGAAGAAGGAGGCGAGTTCCTCGATGGTAACGTCGCCGCGGCTTTCGGGCGCGAGCCGCAACTTGTTCGCAAGCTTCAGGCAGAGTTCCAGGGGGTCTTCGACGTTTTCAAGCGCGGACAGGAAGGCGTTGAGGTCGCCCGCCTGCGGCATCATCTTGATGATTTCCTGGAAACACAGCAGAAGAGAGTTTCTGTTGTTGGGATTTTGACTCATGAGATTTCCATATTGTTTATGAATCGTACGAAAAAATGGCTCCGGATTGCACTAATATAGCACCATTATGCGGGCTTGTCAAGCATACCGGAGTAAAGAATTACTATAATTTATTAAAAAGCGCGCCGGGAAGACCGCGGGGCAAGCGCCGTTCGGCCGAGGCGGTTATGAGGCGGAAAAGCTTTTCAGACGTCGAACGGATTCAGGAGCGTCATGGACAGGTTGTAGAGACCGTGAACAGCGGTCGCCGCCGCGAACCATGGAAACGCCTCATAAATCCGGCAGGGACGCTCTTTTTCGAGGCTTTCCCGCCATACATGCCGAAGCCCCATGGAGGAGATCACGGTGCAGAGGATGTGCAGCGCCGTGCAGATGGTCCAGCGGAACGCCATGATATCCGCCAGCTTCTCCGGCGGGAGAGTTCTCAGGTAGATGTACTGGTAAATGAGGTTCTCCAGCACGCTGAAGACCGCGCCGCCGAGCATGCCGGACAGGAAGAACTGCCAGTCGTGCCGGATCGAACCGCGCATCTTTTCCAGCTGGAAGACCGCGCCGCTCTGTTTCAGCGTCTCCTCGGCGAACGGACCGATCACGACTGTTGCACCAAGTCCGAGAATGAATCCCAGTGAAGATCCGAGCGTGTCCAGGAATACGGCGGGGACGGCGAAGAGTCCGCCCGCGATGCCGGCCAGGATCGAAAGAAACGGGGCGGAGGAAGCAGGAAAACATTCCTGCTCCATCCGGATCAGTTCGCGGTATTCCACAGAATCGCCGTTTCCCACGCCCGGCTCGAATGCCGTGGACGAGTAATAACAGGCATTGGAGTCCGCTTCCTTCTCCGGGGCTTCGGGCATGTCTTCGAGATGCGTCCGCTCCCGATTCATATCCGTGTGCAGCGCGACCTCGTCTTCCACCGAAAAAAGCTTGTCCCGTTTTTTCATAAAACGAGTCTTTTGACCGCCGTCCCGTAGGCGATCAGCTCCACGCCGCCGGAACTCTTTCTCTTCTCGCCGGAATTGACGGTGGACGTTTCGAAACGGACATTGAAAACTGCATCCGCGCCCAGCTGTTCCGCTTCCTGAAGCATGCGGACCAGAGCAATGCGCCGGGCGTCGGAGCACATGCCGGTGTACCCTTTCATCTCGCCGCCGAAAAGATGCTTGAAGGAGGAAATGAATGAGATAAAGTAGTTTGTGGCGATCACCACGGAACCCGTTACCAGAGCCGGATCGCAAAATGCCTCGTCAGGGAATCGTTTCAGATTCGTCATCGGGATCGTCTCCCTGAAATGCGCTTCCTGCTCCGACAGATATTTCCTGCGCGCCCGGATGATCCGGTGCTGGGTCATCCATGTGGCGGCCAGAAGCACCAGAGGCACGCCGATGTTGAACGAAATGTTGAAAATGTCTTTCCCGTCCATGCTCAGGACTCCGGCTGGTCTTCGGGAACGGCGACCACGGCGGTGCCGTAGGCGTAAAGCTCGGCCGCGCCCGCGGTGATGCTGCTGGTGGCGAAACGCACATTGACGACGGCGTTGGCGTGAAGCTCCTCCGCCTGGGCGATCATCCGCGCCACGGCTTCGCGGCGGGATTCCACCAGGAGCTCCGTGTAGCCTTTGAGTTCGCCGCCCACAAGGTTCTTGAAGGATGCGGCGATGTCCCGGCCCACATGCTTTGCCCGGACGGTGTTGCCTTGGACCAGACCTTTGAGCTCGACGATCTTCATGCCGGGGATAGTTTCGGTATTGACGACGATCATTTGTTATTCTCCTTGAACGTGTTTTTGAGGGGGGATCGAATCCGTTCTTGACGGATTCAGAATATGTCCCTTAAATATAATCTGCTAAAAAGTGTTATCAAGTCCGAATCGCTAAAAAAATGTTTAATTGCTGAATATAGCGGAAACGAGCAGAAATAATGACGAAAAATGCCGCACGGAAAACATGTCCCGTGCGGCGCAGCAGGCTGTGCTGAAATGGTGCGCGGCGTATGCTCGCGCACACGAAACTGTATCTTCCCCGTCAGGCAGGCATGCCTGAAGGGGATTCGAGGATCAGGTGGCTTTTCTGCGGGTCGCGATCTGGTCGGCGGTCACGGCCACGATGATGATGAGGCCGATCACGACGAGCTGGACGTTCGTGGAGATGTCGAGCAGAGTGAGTCCGTTGCGGAGGAAGCTGATGAGCAGCGTGCCGATCACGGTGCCCATCATGGTGCCGCGTCCGCCGGAGGGAGCGCATCCGCCGATGATGCAGGCCGCGACGATGTCGAGTTCGAGGGAGATGCCGGCGGTGGGCTGGGCGGTGCTGGCGCGGCTGACGGTGATCATGGAGGCGAGTCCGACGAGCGCGCCGGTGAGGGTGTAGATCCAGACGATCGTCTTGTTCACGTTGATGCCGGCGTGGAACGCGGTCTGCGTGTTGGATCCGATGGCGTAGGTGTAGCGTCCGAACCGGGTGTGCTTCAGCAGGAACCAGAAAGCGACCATCACGATGACGAGCAGGATCACGGAGGAGGGGATGCGCCCGACGCGTCCGGTGTCAAGCCAGCTGTAGTCGGAGACGGCGAACGGCTTGCCGGCGTTCATGATGTAGGAGATGCCGCGGAAGATGCTCATGGTGCCGAGGGTCACGATGAACGGCGCGAGCTTCAGTTTCGTGATCAGCATGCCGTTGGCGAAGCCGCAGAGCGCACCTGCGAGGATGCTGATGAGCGTACCGGCGATCATGGCGAGAAGACTCAGATGGATGTACGTGCCGGACGAGATGTCCGCCCAGTTGCCGCCGGAGAAGAACAGCATGGACGCCGCGCCGATCATGCCGCACATGGCGAGCATGGAGCCGACCGAGAGGTCGATGCCGCCGGTGATGATGATGTAGGTCATGCCGGCCGCCATGATGCCGTTGATGGAGGAACGGCAGAGGACGTTGACGAGGTTGCGTGCGGAAAGGAAATTGTCCGGCTCCAGGAACGTGCAGAGGGAGATGATGAAGATGAGGGAGCAGAACGGAAGCAGTTGTTTTGCGAAGCGGTTCATATGGATAATACTCCTGAGTTGAGTGTCAGCAGACGGCGAAGTGCATGACTTCTTCCTGTGTGGTTTTTGCGGTTTCGAGCTGGGTGGCGAGGCGTTTCCTGCGGAAGACGAGCAGGCGGTCGCAGATGCCGAAGAGCTCGGGCAGTTCGGACGAGATCACGAGGACGCCCTTGCCCGCGGCGGCGAGCTCGTTGATGAGCGTGTAGATCTCCTTCTTCGCGCCGACGTCGATGCCTCGTGTGGGCTCGTCGAAGATGATGAAGTCCGGATTGGCGAGGAGCCAGCGTGCCACAAGAAGTTTCTGCTGGTTGCCGCCGGAAAGAGAGGACGCCTCGTCGTACGGGGACGCCCATTTAAGCTTGACCTTGCCGCCGTATTCGTCCATGAGCTCCTTTTCCTTTCCGAAGTTCAGGAGCCATTTCATGCCGGTCGCCTCGTAGTTCGGGAGCATGATGTTGTCCCGGCAGGGCAGGGCGACGCAGAGACCGCAGCGCTTGCGGTCCTCAGGGAGGTAGGCGATGCGCCCCGCGATGGCGTCGGCGGGCGTCTTGATGTGGAGTTCCTTCCCGTTCAGGAAGAGCCGGCCCGCGGTGAGCGGCTGGAGTCCGAAGATCGCGCGCGCGGTCTCGGTGCGGCCCGCGCCGACGAGTCCCGCCATGCCGACGACTTCGCCTCGGCGGACCTGGAACGAAATGTCCTCGATGCCTTCGTCGGAAGCGAGGCCTTTCGCCTCGAAGCAGACGTCGCCGATCTCCACGCTGCGCGGCGGATAATAGTCGGAGAGTTCGCGGCCGACCATCTCATGCACGATGCGCTGGACGGTGTATTCGGAGAGCGGACCGGAGGAGACGACCGCGCCGTCTCGCAGGATGCTGACGTCGTCGGCGAGGTCCATGACCTCTTCCAGCCGGTGCGAGATATAGATGATGGTGAGGCCGCGTTTTCGGAGGGCCTTCACGATGGAGAAGAGCTGTTCGGCCTCCTTCTCGGAGAGCGAGGACGTCGGTTCGTCCATCACGATGATCTTCGCGTTGCGTTCCAGCGCCTTCAGCAGCTCCACGATCTGGCAGTCGCCGGTCGAAAGCGTGCTGATGAGCGCGTCGGGGTCGAGGTCGAAGTTATTTTCCCTGATGATGGCGCGGGCGCGTTCCCGCATGGCCTTGGAGTCCATGCGTCCGAACTTCATGATCTCGTGTCCGAGGAAGATGTTGTCCGCGACGGTGAGGTCGCCCGCCAGGTCGAGTTCCTGGTAGAGCATGGAAATGCCGCGGTCAAGGGAATCCTTCGGATTTGTGAGTTCGACTTTTTCACCGAAGAGCTCGATGTAGCCGGAGTCCGGCGTGTGGATGCCGGAAAGGACCTTCATGAGGGTGGATTTGCCTGCGCCGTTTTCGCCGCAGAGGGCGTGGACGGTGCCCGGACGCGCCGAGAAACTGACGCCGGACAGGGCTTTCACCGGCCCGAACGTCTTGACGATGTCGTGCATCGCCAGGGAGTAGGTTTGAGGAGAGTTGTTGTCCATAGGTCAGAGTCCCAATGCGGCCGGGTTTTCTTTTTTCTGCTCTTCAAGATTGTTCTTGTCGACGATCATGCTAGGGATCGGTTTGAGTTTTTCGACCTTTTTCCCGTCGAGGATGTCGACCGCGGTCTTGACGCCGGTATAGCCGATCTTGTAGGGATCCTGCACGATGAGGGAGTCGACTTCGCCCTTTTCGATGCCTTCGAGAAGGACGGGGTCGGAGTCGAAACCGACGAACTTGACCTTGCCTGTGAGCTTCTGGCTCTGGAGCGCCTTGTACGCGCCGACGGACGTGGGCTGATTGACCGCGAAGAGGCCGTCGATGTCGTTATGCTTGGTGAGCATGTCGACGGTCTTCTGGCGGGCGTCCTCGACCGTGCCGAGCGTGTACTGTTCCGCGACGAGTTCGATTCCGGGGAATTCCTTCGCGAGCGTTTCCTTGAAGCCCTTGGCCCGGTCATCGGTGGAGGCGGAGTTCTGGATGAAGCACGTGAGGATGACTTTGCCGTGTCCGTTCAGGGCCGCGCCCAGACGGCGTGCGGCGTCCGCTCCGCCCGCGACGTTGTCCGTAGCGGCAAAGGAGTCGTATTTGTCGGTCTCGAGACTGGAGTCGATGATCACGACCGGAATGCCGGAGGCTTTCGCTTTTTCGACCGGACGGACGAGCGCTTTCGCGTCGTTCGGGCCGAGCACGAGCGCGACCGCGCCGCGGGTGAGAGAGTCTTCGACCGACTGGATCTGTTTTTCACGGTCGTTTTCCTGTTCGGGGCCGTTCCAGCTGATCTTGTAGCCTTCCTCTTCGCCGGCCTTTTCCGCGCCCTTGCGGACGACTTCCCACCACATGGAGGCGGTGCCCTTCGGGATGACGGCGATGGTCTTGCCGGTCTGAGCCTTGTCTTTGGGGTTGCCGGAGGTGAGTCCGAGGGCGGCGGGGAATTTCGCCTTCATCTCGTCGAGGTTGGACTTGTCGACGATCATGCTGGGGATCGGTTTGAGTTTTTCGACCTGCTTTCCCTGGAGGATCGCGACGGCGGTTTTCACGCCGGAATAACCGATCTCGAAGGGGTTCTGGACGATGAGGGAGTCGACCTCGCCCTTTTCGATGCCTTCGAGGAGGACCGGGTCGGAGTCGAAGCCGACGAACTTGACCTTGCCGGTCAGTCCTTGCGTCTGGAGCGCCTTGTACGCGCCGACTGAGACAGGCTGGTTGACGGCGAACACGCCGTCGGTGTCGCTGTGCTTGGTGAGCATGTCGACGGTCTTCTGGCGGGCGTCCTCGACCGTGCCGAGCGTGTACTGTTCGGCGATCAGCTCGATGCCGGGGAATTCCTTCGCGAGGGTTTCCTTGAATCCTCTAGCGCGGTCGTCGGTGGAGGCGGAGTTCTGGATGAAGCACGTGAGGATGACTTTGCCGTGTCCGTTCAGGGCCGCGCCCAGACGGCGTGCGGCGTCGGCTCCGCCCGCGACATTGTCGGTGGCGGCGAAGGAGTCGTACTGATCGGTCTCGATGCTGGAGTCGATGATCACGACGGGGATGCCGGTTCCCTTGGCCTTTTCGACCGGGCGGACGAGCGCCTTGGAGTCGTTCGGGCCGAGCACGAGCGCCTTGATGCCGTGCGTGAGGGCGTCTTCGACCGACTGGATCTGCTTCTCACGGTCGTTTTCCTGTTCGGGTCCGTTCCAGCTGATGGTGTAGCCTTCTTCCTTGCCGGCCTGTTCCGCGCCGCTGCGGACGACTTCCCACCACATGGAGGCGGTGCCTTTCGGGATGACGGCGATGATGTTTCCGGACTTGCTTGCGCCGGAGGTCATGTGCTGGATCTTTTTGATGACGCCCAGCGTAAACAGCACCGCCGAAACGGCGAGGATCAGGATGACCGCGATGTTGTTCTTCTTCATGAAGGGTTAAACTCCTGTTGTTGTGTTATATTTTGGATTAAGTATGTGCAAAGAAATGTGTCAGCGGCAGTGCGTAAACGGAAAACTATAATCTTTTATTCAAAAAAAATCAAGCAGCCTTTGCCGAAAAAGCTAAAAATAACGTAAGATTAACGTGAAAACGTCCGCTGATTCCATGTGATAAAAGCGGTTTCTGAAACGTTTTGTTCGGGCAGGAGCCGGAAAAACGGGATTTCCTTGCTGGATTATTTTGGATATTAATTGAAAAATGGGAAAAAACATATATATTATATGTTCACATTTTTTCCCGAACCCTTTTTTTCTTTTTTTCCGTTATCATGGCATCCAATCAACAGTCATCCGGCACTCCCCACAGAAAGACCGGTCCGATGGCGTTCTTCCGGCGTCTTTTCGGGCTGATCCGCGGCCGGAAGGGCGACAACGAGACCTACACGAAGGGGCCGATCGCGGGCACGATGCTGCGCACGGCGCTGGTGATGCTGCCCGGCACGCTCACGATCAGCGGATACAACCTGGTCGATGCGTATTTCGTGGGGCGGCTGGACGGCGATGCGCCGATGGCGGCCATCGGTCTGACCGGGCCGCTCGTGATGATCTGCGGATGCTTCTTCCACGGGCTTTCCGCGGGCGTTATGACCACGACGGCGCAGTCGCTCGGCGGGAAACGCCGCTGGCGCGCAGAACAGCTCGTGAGCACGGGCCTGTTTCTGATCACGCTCGTTTCCCTGTCGTTCGCCATCCTCGGTCCGCTCGTCACACGCGCCGTGTACCGCAACGTGATGCACGCTTCGCCCGATGCGACGCGCCTGGCCACGAGATACATGGACATCTGGTTCTGGGCGTGTGTGACCTCCGCGCTCGGCATGAGCGGGAACAACCTGCTGGTAACCGCCAACGATTCGAAGATGGCGAGTGCGACGATGGTGCTGGGGCTGGCCTCCAACGCCTTCCTCGACCCCGTGTTCATGTTCCAGAAGGAAGTGTGCGGCATTCCGCTCGGGTTCGGGCTGGGCGTGGTCGGTGCGGCATGGGCGACCGTGATGGCGCAGATCATCGGCACGACCCCGGTGCTGGCCATCCTCTGGAAAAAGCATCATCTAATCCGGTTCCGCGCGATCCGGTTCGCGAAGCTGGCGAGCCTGTGGAAACGTATCATTTCGTTCGCGATCCCCGCGTGTCTCGGTTCGCTGATGCTGCCGATCGGACAGTTCATCATGACCTGGATTACATCGCATTTCGGCGACGTGGTGATCGGCGCGATCACGGCGGCGCAGCGTGTCCAGGCGATCGCGTTCTTCTTCCCGATGTCGCTGGGCGTGTCCCTGATGCCGATGATCGGGCAGAATTACGGCGCGCGCCTGTACAGCCGCATCAACGGCTGCCGACGTTTCGCCATGCGTTTTGCGTTATTCTACCTGATGACCATGTCGGTGCTGTTCTTCCTCTTCGCGCCGCAAATCGCCGGCAAGTTCCTGGCGGATCCCGACAAGGTCGAGATGCGCGCCGTGATGACGTTCGCGCTCCGGATCCTGCCGTGGGGGTTCGCGTTCCTGGAGATCCACCGTTATTCCGGGTTCTTCTTCACCGGATGCGGACGCCCGCTGGCCGCTGCGATGCTGAACGTGATGCGCATCCTCGGATTCCTGGTGCCGCTCTCCCTGCTGGTCCTGCTGTTTTTCCGCCTGACCGGAAACGAAAGCACGGCGCTGACGCTGCTTCTCTCCACGCAGATGGGGGCCGACGTGCTGGCAGGCACGATCGCGCTGATTCTGGCGCGCCGCCTTACGAGACGTTTCCCCGCCGACGGCATGTCCGAGACGTTTACCGGCAAACGCAGGATGTTCGACTGATCCGGCTGATTCCAGCTTCATTTCCACCTCGTTTTCCTCCTCTTCTCCCGCCTCGGATCCACCCTCCTGCCGCATTGTCTGCCGATGGGCGGGCAAAAAGACTTTGTTTTTTTGGAAAAAAGATTTGAAAGTCGGGGGAAAAGGCATTAGATTATTGTGAAAAAGATTTTGTTCACGATGCGAGGCAATCCGATGAAACGATTCCAGATAATCCTGATCCTGCTGGCCATGACGGCCGGTCTTTTCGCGCATGCGGACGATACTGTCCCCATGCCCGCGCAGAATCCGCAGCAGCCGCTCCCCGAGATCCGGCTGGACGACGACGCGTGCAAGGAGATGGTCACGTTCCTGTACGGGCTCTCTCTGCTCCGTTCGCACTACGTGGACGGGAGCAAGACGAACTACCGCGACATGTTCCGTTCGGCGCTGCGCGGCGTGATGCAGGACCTCGACCGGTTCAGTAACTTCGAGACGCCGCAGTCGTTCGAGGAGACGCAGAAGGATTTCTCCGCGCAGTTCGGCGGTGTCGGCGTCACGCTGTCCACACGCAACGGCATGCTTGAGATCGTGAGCGTCACGGAGGACGGCCCCGCCGAAAAGGCCGGGATCAAGGCCGGCGACGTGATCGTGAAGATCAATGGCCAGGATTTGAACAAGCTCAAACTCTCCGACTGCGTCGGCATGCTCCGCGGCGAGGTCGGCACCACGGTCGAACTCGGCGTGCGGCGCGCGGGCGTGAAGGACGAACTCTCCATGCACGTAGTCCGCGGCACGGTCGAAGTGCCGAGCGTGGTCGGCGCGCACATCCTGCCGGACAGCGGCGGCATCGGCTATCTCCGCATCCTCCAGTTCTCGCGCGATACGCCGGGCCGTCTGGATTCTGCGCTTGCCAAGCTCTCCGCGGAGGGCATGACCTCGCTCGTGATCGACCTGCGGAACAACCCCGGCGGCATCGTGGACAGCGCAGTCGAGGTGTGCAGCCGGTTCGTGAAGGAAGACCAGACGCTCGTCACGCTCGAATGGCGCGACCCGTCTAAGAACCAGACCTACAAGACGGTGAACTGCACGAAATACTACAATCTCCCGGTGATCCTGCTCGTGAACGGCAATTCCGCCAGCGCCGCCGAGCTTTCCGCGTCCGCCCTGCGCGACCTGAAACGCGTGGTCGTGCTCGGCGAAAAGACGTTCGGCAAGGGCTCCGCGCAGAATATCATGCCCATCGGCGACCTCGGCGCGCTCCGTATTACCGTGGCGCATTACTTCACGCCGTCGCATACACCCATTCACAACGTGGGGCTCCAGCCCGACATCACGGTCGAGATCCCGCCTCAGAGACAGCAGGCGTTCTACGCTCAGCTGAACGACTATCCCGGCGTGATCGACCCCGGGCTGGCGGACGGCGTCCGCGACGTCCAGCTGGAACGTGCCGTCGAGATCCTCCGCAGCGCCTCGGTCCTGGAGTCCGTGAAGGAATCCGCCCCCGCATCCGAAACCAATTCCACAACAAGGAAATAATATCATGAGACTTCGCCATTGCCTTTCCCTTTTCCTGTTTGCCGCCGTGTTTACGCTCTGCGGCTGCGCCCACGAGATGATCGTTTCCGAGGTGCTGCAAATCCCGGAACAGGCCCCGATCTACACCCGCTACAACCTGTGGTACACCGACCCGATGCGGATGGATACCCTGAACTTGCTCAAGGGCGAGATCCTGCCGTTCGGCACGGAGGTCGTCATCACGTCCGCGTCCGACCGCGAGATCTGCTTCACCACGGTGAAAGACAAACGTGAGTTCCGCATCAAATACTCCACCGATTACCGCATGATGTCCGCCGAGGACTATCTCCGCGAGCTTTTCTCCACGGAGAACGAGTCCGACCTCACGGTCGGCATCCGCGCGCTCACGATCGAAAAACTGAAGGCGGGCATCGTCGAGAAGGGCATGACCCGGCAGGAAGTCGAACTTGCGTTCGGTCCGCCGTGCGCTTTCCGCACGCCGATGCCCACGCTGGATACCTGGTGCTACTGGACGGAATACCTGGTCGGCAAGCGCATCATCTTTACCCGGAACGTCGTTTCGGACATCCTCGTCCTTTAATCCTTTGAGGTGCATAGAATGAAAAAGACAGTCAGCAAAAAGACATCCCGCATCGCGGTCATCGGCGCAGGCAAGATGGCGACCGCGATTACCGTTTCCCTCGTTTCCAAGGGCGTCCCCGCCTCGTCCATCCTTGCATACGACGTGAGCCCCGCGGCCGCGAAGAAGTTCACTGCCGCCACGGGCTGCAAGACTGCCGCGACGCTCGCGGCCGCACTGAAGGACGCCTCGACCGTTCTGCTGGCGGTGAAGCCTCAGGTTGCACCAGTTGCGCTGAAGGAAGCCGGTCCCGCCCTCCGCGGCAAGCTCCTGATCTCGATCGTCGCAGGACTCAAGCTCGAATCCCTCTCGGCGCTCGCTTCCACGAACCGCATCGTCCGCGTGATGCCGAATACGCCCGCGCTCGTTCAGCAGGGCATGACGTGTTTCGCCGTGTCGCCGAAGGCCACGGCCGCCGACCGCGACAGCGCGCAGGATATTCTGTCCAGCTTCGGACTCGTCCGCGAGGTGCCGGAATCTCTGCTCGACGCCGTTACCGGCCTGAGCGGAAGCGGCCCGGCGTTCGTGATGGAGTTCATCCTCGGCCTCGCCGAGGGCGGCGTGTACTGCGGCCTGCCGCGCGATCTCGCCGTCGAATCCGCCATCCAGACCGTGCTCGGCACCGCCGAGATGTGCAAACGCGATCCGCAGGCGATTTCCGCGCTCCGAAATGCGGTCATCACGCCGAACGGCACCACGGCGCGCGGAATCCATGTGCTCGACGTCGCGGGATTCCGCGGCATCGTGGAGAACTGCGTGATTGCGGCGGCGGAACGTTCCGCCGAGCTCGGCCGCAAGTAACAATGGTTTCCGTTTTTTGCAAAACAAACTATCCCTTTCCGGGGGAGACAAGGAGGCAAATATGATCATTCTCGGTACGATCAATGAGTTCATGAACGGCGGCGGCATGATGTCCGTCTACTGGGGATTCGCCATCGGCGGGTCCGCGATCTTCGCCATTACGGCCATCTCGGCTCTCTTCGGGCTGGGCGGCGCGGAGTCCGGCGACGTCGACGTGGATATGGACGGCGAGATCGACATCGTCCACCCCGATTCCGGCATCTTCGATTTCAAACTGATCTCCTTCCGTTCCATCCTGGCCTTCATCGCCATGTTCGGCTGGGGCGGCGTGGTGTTCGGCGAACACGGCTGGAAAGGCTTCGGCGTCGCCATCGCCTGCGGCCTCGTGACCATGGTCATCACCGCCTACCTCATCATGTCCATCCTGAAGCTCCAGCAGAGCGGCACGCGCGCGAACGCGTCGCTCATCGGGCAGAAGGGCACCGTGTACCTCGCCATCCCGGCGGGCGGACGCGGCAAAGTCATCCTCGACCTCGGCGACTCCACGCGCGAGATCGCGGCGTTTTCCGAGGTCGCGCTGGAAAAGGGCGCGCCGGTCGTCACGACCGCGCTGAAGGCCGAAGTCTTCACGGTGAAACCGATCTGATCCTTTTTCCAAAAGAAAACCAAAAAAGCCGGCGCCCGTTGATTTGCGGACGTCGGCATGTTTTTAGAGGGGAATTCAAATCTTTTTTCAGGCGGATTCGTGCTTGGAAAGCCGTTTTGCCGCGGTCGAACGGCGGGGGGAGGTTTCCTTCTTGTGCGGACGTCCGCCCTTCAATCCGTTGCGGCGGCTTGCGGCGGCTTTCCGTGCGGATTTGACCTGTCCTAATATCCGCGCGGCGTTCCGGCTCCTTGCCTTGAGCCAGGATTCCACGGATATCTTTTCGGGGAACTGTTCCGGGTGTTCCAGAGCCTCGATCGGCAGGTCGATCCCGATTGTATTCCAGTACACGCCCCAGCGGTCCGCCGTGACGTCGCGCAATTCCGTCGCACCGCAGTATTCGAACCACGGGAAATCCGCATAGCGCAGGAAAAA
>CACWOL010000045.1 GCA_902762495.1 uncultured bacterium
CGGCGATTACAACGGCGACAAGATGGATGACCTCCTTGTTCGCCAGTACTCGACCGGTATGCTCGGCTACTATGTCTCTGCCGATCAGAGCCAGTGGGTCGAACTCGGTCGCGGCGTCGACATGCAGTGGACTGTGATCGCATAATTTTTCCCTTCAATATAAATAAGTTTTCCCGCCGCGCCGCTCTGCATAACGCAGGGCGGCGCGGTTTCTCTTCCCTTCCGTCTTTTCGACGGAAAAAAGGGGTGAATTTCCTTTGGAAACCGGTTGAAAAATGGCAGTTTGTGTGGTATATTATAAGATTTAGAATTTATTGAAAACACGATCGTACATCTCACATACTCAACCCCATACCCAAACAGGAGAAAACCTAAATGAACTTAGGCAGTCTGATTCTCGATGGCCTGGAAGCCATGGTCCTCGGAATGCTCTGGGTCTTCTGCTTCCTCTCCATCATGATCGTATGCATGAAGCTGATGTCGAAGGCTCTGGCCCCCTTCTCGAACTTCCTCGAACCGGCTCCGCCGGCTCAGAAAAAGAAAAAAACGTCCGGCGCAAAAGCCGGGGCCCTTTCTCCCGAAGACCGGGTTCGCGCGCTGGCGGCGATCGAGGCCGTCAAGCTCTACCGCGCAGGGAAATGATCGTCTGAACACAAACAACATTTATTCATACTCAACATAAAAGGCAAACCCCTTATGAAAAAAATCAAATTCATGGACTGCTCCTTCCGCGACGGATTCCAGTCCTGCCTCGGCGCCCGCGTCAAAACCGATGACTTCCTGCCCGCCCTCGACGCGGCGGTGAAGGCCGGCATCAACTACATCGAAATCGGCGGCGGCGCCCGTTTCCAGGCCCTCTATTTCTACTGCCAGGAAGACGCGTTCGAGATGATGGACAAGTGGCGCGCCACGGTCGGTCCGGACGTGAACCTGCAGACGCTCTCCCGCGGCGTGAACGTGGTCGGCCTCTCCTCCCAGTCCACGGACATCATCCAGCTCCACGCGAAGATGTTCAAGAAGCACGGCATCACCACGATCCGCAACTTCGACGCCCTGAACGACGTCCGCAACCTCGACGTCTCCGGCCGCGCCATCGCCGCGAACGGCCTGAAGCACCAGATCACCATCACCATGATGGGCCTCGCTCCCGGTCTCAACGAACCCTACGCCCACACCCCGAAGTTCTACGAAGACCGCCTGAACGAGATCATCAAGTCCGGCATCCCGTTCGACAGCCTCGCCTTCAAGGACGCCTCCGGCACATCCACCCCGCAGACCGTGTTCGACACGATCAAGGCCGCCCGCGCCATCCTCGACAAGGAATTCGGCGTCGGCGCGAAGGAAATCCAGTTCCACACGCATGACACCGCCGGCATGGCCGTCGCCTGCAACTGGGCCGCCATCACCGCCGGCGCGGACGTGATCGACCTCGCCATGGCTCCGCTCTCCGGCGGCACCTGCGAGACCGACATACTCACCATGTACCATCGCCTCCGCGGCACCGACTACACGCTCGACATCGACCCGGACAAGATCCTCAAGGTCGAAAAGATCTTCAAGCAGTGCCTCAGCAAATACTTCATGCCGCCCGAGTCCATGCAGGTCTCCCCCGAGATCATCTTCAGCCCGATGCCCGGCGGCGCCCTCACGGCCAACACCCAGATGATGCGCGACAACAACTGCCTCGACAAGTACGATTCCTGCATCGAAGAGATGCGCGAAGTCGTCGCCCGCGGCGGTTTCGGCACCTCCGTCACCCCCGTCTCACAGTTCTACTTCCAGCAGGCGTTCCGCAACGCCGTCATGGGCAAGAACGCCGACGGTTCCTGGAAGCTCGATCCGAACGGCTACGGCAAGATGGTCCTCGGCTACTTCGGCAAGACCCCGGTCGCTCCCGATCCGCAGGTCGTGAAGTGGGCGCAGGAACAGCTCCAGCTCGAGCCGACCACTAAGTCCGTCGTCGAGATCAACGACGCCAATCCGAAGCTCGGCGTGAAGTACAACACCGAACTCCTCCAGAAGAACAACCTCCCCGTGACCGATGAGAACATCTTCATCGCGGCCGCCTGCGGCGACAAGGGCATCGCGTTCCTGAAGGGCGACAAGCCCATGGGCATCCGCTACGCCGCCGACGCCGCCCCGAAGGCGAAGAACGACGTCCCGGCCGCCTACACCGTCATGGTCGAAGGCAAGACCTTTAACGTCCAGGTCAAGGAAGGCGGCGTCATCACCGCCGACCTCGCCGGCCAGGTCACCGAAGGCGGCTCCAAGAAGGCCGCCGCTCCGGCCGCCGGGTCCGGCAATACCGTCGACATCAACAGCCCGTTCCCCGGCACCGTCACCAAGATCCTCGTCTCCGAAGGCGATGAATTCGAAGCCGGCGACGTGATCGCCGTGGTCGAAGCCATGAAGATGGAAAACGAGATCAAGCCCGACAAGGCCGGCATCATCCGCGAGATCTGCGTCGACGTGAAGGCCGTCGTCACCTCCGGCCAGGCCCTCTTCAAAGTCGAGGAGAAGTAATCCATGCGTAATCTCATCCTTACGATCCTCTTCGCGGTCCTTTGCTCCGCCGGGCTCGCAGTGTCCGCCCAGGACGCCGTCGCTCTCCAGCAGGCCGCCGCGAATCAGGCTCAGACGGCCGCCGCCGATGCGGCGAAAGCCGTCGAGGCCGTGAAATCCGCGTTCCCGAAGAAACTTTCCGAGCTCGAAGCCCTCGGTTACAAGCGCATCAACCAGATGTCCGAACCCGACGAATGCTTCGACTGGTACGAAGACCCCGCCACGGGCCGCGTGTTCCTCGTCTACATCTGGGGCAACGCCGACACCATGGCGAAGTACATGGCCGACGCCGAAGCGGTCGCCGCCGAAAAGATCGCGGCGGGCGACGAAGCCAGCGCGAAGATGGTCCTCGAGAGCGCCAAGAGCGTTGTCGAAACGACCCGTGCCGCCAAGGGGTATGGCCTCGTCTACTCCGTCTCCTTCGCGAAGGGCAAGGACCTTCACGACGGCCGCGAAATCCTCATCGTCAAGCCGGTCAACCGCAGCAAAGGCAAAGTGATCCTCGCGCGGTCCATGGCCGTCGAGAACGTGAAGGACGGCCTTTTGGTCGCGTCCTCCCTCGAAACCGGCGACGTCGTAGCGGAGTTCATGCCCATGATGAACTTCAACGAGTCCGTCCGCGAAGGCGGCCAGGCGAAGTCCCTCCCGGGCTTCGGCACCGCCATCGGCAATCTCTGGCACAGCACCGGCATCTACGACATCTACCGCCAGACGACCACCGATTTCTCCAAGACCTGGATCCTCGGCCTCGGACGTCTCCTCATGATGTTCGTCGCCCTCGTCCTGCTCTACCTCGCCATCGTCAAGGGGTTCGAACCGCTTCTGCTCCTCCCGATCGGCTTCGGCGCGCTCCTCGCCAACATCCCGCTCGCCGGCATCAGCGGCCCGGACGGACTCCAGGGCATGATCTACATGGTCGGCATTGAGTCCGGCGTATTCCCGTGCCTCATCTTTATGGGCGTCGGCGCCATGACCGACTTCGGCCCGATGCTCGCGAATCCGCGCACGGCCCTGCTCGGCGCGGCCGCGCAGTTCGGCATCTTCGGCGCGCTCCTCGGCGCGCTCGCGCTGAACGTCGTACCCGGCATTACGTTCAACATCAAGGACGCCGCGTCCATCGGCATCATCGGCGGCGCGGACGGCCCGACCTCCATCTTCGTGACCTCCCGCCTGTCTCCGTCGCTCCTCGGCGCCATCGCCGTCGCGGCGTACTCCTACATGGCCCTGGTCCCGATCATCCAGCCCCCGATCATGAAGCTCTGCACGACCGAGGCGGAACGCAAGATCCGCATGAAACAGCTCCGCAACGTGCCGAAGATCGAGAAGATCTGTTTCCCGGTCGTCATCACGCTCCTCTGCGCGTTCCTGCTCCCCGACGCCGCCCCGCTGATCGGCATGCTCATGCTCGGCAACCTGATGCGCGAATGCGGCGTGGTCGACCGTCTGTCCGACACCGCCCAGAACGCCCTCATCAACATCGTGACGATCTTCCTCGGCATCGCGGTCGGCTCCAAGCTCTCCGCCGAACAGTTCCTGAGCCTCCAGACCGTCGGCATCCTCGTCATGGGCTGCTGCGCGTTCTGCATCGCCACCGCCGCAGGCGTCATGTTCGCCAGGATCATGAACATCTTCTCCAAGGAAAAGATTAACCCGCTCATCGGCGCGGCCGGCGTCTCCGCCGTCCCGATGGCGGCGCGCGTCGCCAACAAGCTCGGCCTCGAATACGACAGCCAGAACTTCCTGCTCATGCACGCCATGGGCCCGAACGTCTCCGGCGTGATCGGTTCCGCGGTCGCGGCGGGCGTCCTGCTCGCCGTCTGCGGCGGACTCTGATCCCCCTCTTCAGGCTAATCAAGGCAAAACGAATCCGGGACCGGCTTCCAAACCGGCCCCGGATTTTTCGTTTGCTTGTGTCAGGAGGAATAGACTGTCCTCCTCAATTTCTGTTCAGATTCGGTCCTGCTATGAGGACAATCGCCCTACGTTACTACGCTCAATCACGGAGGACAAGTCCTCTACTGCAATAGTGCCCGACTCCGCTCGGATCAATAGTTATCCGCTTCAATCTGGGTACGAAGAAAGCCGCCTCAAATTCGGGGCGGTCTTTTTTTGCCTCGTTTTCGCCTCGCCGCGTCTTTCTCCAAGCTCAATCTTTACACTGATCTGAACTTATCACGATATGCCGTACAGGTCATATACGACTTATTATTTCTCCTCATTTCACCTCATCTTTTCTCTGTTTTTCTTTTCTCCTCATTTCACCTCACATCTCTCCCCTCCGTCTTTCCTCAGTTAACTTTTTTTCTTCCAGCTCATTTCACCTCACCTCTTCTTTTTCTCTTCACCTCGGTTTCGCCTTGTTGCGCGGGCACGCGCAGGCACGCACCTTTTTTCCGTTGTTGTATCGCATCTGCCACAACTTTTCTTTCGCGCTTTTCAGACGACAAAAAAGGGCAAAAAAGGGGGTAAAAAAGGGCTAAAACAAAAAAAATCGAAAAAAAAACGAAAAAAAGTTTGTTTTTGGCTTGAAAAAAGGCGGAGACAGGGTAAATTAGGGGAAGAAAGGTGAAAATAGGGGTTCCGAAGGGGACTCAAAGAGAATCTCGAAAAACGACCATGGCAAACGACACGAAAACAACCTCAAGTTTCTGCATCCTGAGCGGCAACTGCGAGTACAAACTCGACAGTCAGCACCGCGTTGCAGTGCCTTCGGACTGGCGCAGCCAGACTCCGACCGGGTGTTTCGTGCTCATGCCCGGGCGCGACCGCACGCTTCAGCTTTATACGGAGGAAGTGTACAACGAGCGCATCGGAGCCAAACTGAACCAGCTTTCGCCTTCGAACAAGGAAGACCTCATGAAACTGCGTCAGTTGGGCGCCCGAACGTTCAAGCTCCAGTGCGACAAACAGGGCCGCATCCAGATCCCGCAGATTCTGATGGATTTCGCCCAGCTCAAGGACACCGTCGCCTTCATCGCCTCCAGCAACTTCGGCCAGATCATGGACGGAGCCCGCTGGCGCGCCGAGTTCGAGGCGTTCAACGAAACCGGCGACAGCTTCCTGGACGTGCTGGATTAAGGAGAACGCGGCATGACGCAGACCATGAACATACAGGAAAAACAGATGGAAGCCCCGAAGCACATCCCCGTGCTCCCGGAGGCCGTCTGCTCCTTCCTCGCGCCCGAATCCCGCACCGTCCGCCGCATCATCGACGGCACAGTGGGCTACGGCGGGCACAGCTCGCTGCTCCTGAAAAGCAAGCCCGAAGCGGAACTGCTCGGCCTCGACCGCGACGAAGAGGCCCTGGCCGCCGCGCGCGAACGCCTCGCTTTCGCCGGGAACCGCGTACACCTCATGCATTCCGACTACTCCCGCATGGCCGACCGTGCTGCTTCGCTCAGCTGGGACAAGGTCGATACCATACTCCTTGACATCGGCGTATCCTCCAGGCAGATCGACGACGCGGAACGCGGCTTCTCGTTCCGGTTCGCCGAAGCCCCGCTGGATATGCGGATGGACCGTTCCCGCGGACGCACCGCCGCGGACATCGTAAACACGCAATCAGAAGAGGATCTTACTTCCATATTCCGCGACTACGGTGAAATCCGCGAGGCCCGCCGCCTCGCCCGCCGCATCGTCGAACTCCGTCAAACAAAACCTTTCCTCACCTGCGGGGATCTGGCCGGCGTCTGCGACGACGTTCTGGGCGGGTTCCACCGCAAAGGCGGACGCAAAGGTCCGCCCGCTCCCACTCTCGCGTTTCAGGCCCTCAGAATCGCCGTCAACGGGGAACTCGACGAGCTCCGCGACGGCCTTCAGTCGGCTGTCGATCTCCTGGCCCCCGGCGGGCGCATGGCGGTCATCAGCTTCCATTCGCTGGAAGACCGCATCGTCAAGAACTTCATCCGGGAAATGGCCATGAACTGCAAATGTCCGCCCGGCACCCCGGTTTGCATCTGTTCCTGGCGGGCCGTCCTGAAACCCCTGACCAAAAAGCCCGTCGAGGCCGACGAACGCGAGCTCGCCGCCAACCCGAGGGCCGCCTGTGCCAAACTACGCGCTGCAGAGAAACTTTAACCATAACACGAGAAAGCGGGACAAACATGAACCAATTCACCAAAAAAATAAATCCGTCGGAGCCCGGGATCGAGACCGGGCATGAGCACAATCCATGGGTCGCCGGGCTGATCTTCAAAATGGCGATGATCATGAGCATCATCTTCGCCGCGTTCTATGCCCGTGTGCACCTGAACGACAAAACGGAGCAGCTCGCACGCGAGAAAGCGCGTATCACGGAGGAAATCCGCGAGAAACGCACGGAGATCCAGACGCTTATCGCGCAGCGCGAAACGCTCCGTTCCTGGGACAACATCAACTCCAAAATCCGCCAGTACAACCTCGCGCTCCGTTCCGTCAATCCGAGCCAGGTCCGCTACATGAAACGCTTCGAAGGCCAGGTCGCCGCGCCGTCCTACGGCAGCGACACGCGCGTCGCGGACACTTCCGCGGGAACTGTCCAATCCTCGGGAGCAGTCCAATAATCTAAAACCGAACTCCCGCACACAGAAAGGACGACCAACATGACATTGTTCCGCTCCATGGCCATCCGCATGGCTCTCGTGTACATCCTGCTTATCTGCGGGTTCGGTTACGTCGCACGCGTGCTTTATTCCGTTCAGATCACGCGTCACGGCGAGCTTTTCGGAAAAGCCCAGGACACCTATACGACCCGGATCGAGACGCACGGCACCCGCGGCGAGATCTTCGATTTCGGAGGCTCTCTCCTCGTCGGGAACGTGCCCACGATGGACATCGTCGGCGACCCGGCGAACATCTACATTCTAAACAAAAAAGACAAAGACAAGACCGAGACCGAATGCCGTCTGATCGCGGATTTCTTCGAGAAGAACTGCGAGAACGTCAATTCCGACGAGGTCTTCCGCCGCCTCAGCCGCCGCACGTTCACGACCACGAATGCCGGCGGCGAAAAAGTCGAGCGTGACTGCCACTATGCCGTCATCGCCACCGGCGTCAAGTACGAGACCGCGAAGATGCTGAAGGAAAAGGTCAGGGAACTCGCATTCCACGGCGTCTCCTTCACCAGCTCCTACCGCAGAAACTACCCGAAAAACACGATGCTCGCGAACATCCTCGGCCTCACGAACGTCTCCTACGACACCTTTGTCCCGATCCAGGGCATCGAACGCACCCTCAACAACGAAATGACCGCCACCTCAGGCTCCATGGTCTACGAACGCGCCAGAAACGGGCGTTCCGTGACCTATGTGAACAGCAAGAGCGAACCCACGCTCGACGGCTACAATATCTTCCTCACCATCCGCGAGCCGCTCCAGGCCATCGTGGAAGAGGAGCTCGACCTCATGTGCGAACGCGTGAAACCGCACGCTGCCTGGGCGATCCTCGTCGATCCGAAGACCGGCGACGTCCTCGCCGCGGCGCAGCGCCCCACGTTCAACCCGAACGACCGCAGCACCATGACGCCCGAATCCTCCGCGAACCGCCTTTCCGAACTCGCGCTGGAACCCGGCTCCATCATGAAGCCGTTCGTCGTCTCCTACGCCCTCGACCGGGGCTTCGTGACGCCGAATTCGATGGTCGACTGCGAACAGGGTGTCTGGAAATACGCGGGCCGTCTCCTGCACGACACGCACAACGTCGGCAAGGTCCCCGTGACCGAAGTCATCAAGCAGTCCAGCAACATCGGCACGGCGAAGATATCGGTCATGATGGGCGCGAAAAACCTCGACACCGCGCTCCGTTCCTTCGGATTCGGACAGCGGACCGGAATCCAGCTCAAACCCGAAACCTCCGGCATCTTCCGTCCCCTCGAAAAATGGGACTCCCTCTCCGTCTCGCGTTTCTGCATCGGCCAGGGCATCGCGGTCTCCCCGCTCCAGCTCGCACGCGCCTACTGCATGATCGCAAACGGCGGATACAAGGTCAATCTCCGCATCGTCGACCGTATCGAACGCGGCGATGACGTGCGCGTCATGCCCGTGATCAAGGACAAGAAGAGCATCTTCACGAACCCGACCACGAAAAAGATGATCACCGACATGATGATTGGCGTGACCGAGGCGGGCGGCACCTGCACGGAGGCCGCCATCGAAGGCTTCCACGTGGCGGGCAAGACCGGGACCGCGCAGAAGGTCATCAACGGCGCGTACTCCAACCGCTACTACGCCTCGTTCGTCGGGTTCGTCCCCGCCGAGGATCCGAAGTTCGTCCTGCTCGTCACCTGCGACGATCCCACGGTCGGCAGCCGCTACGGCGGTTCCGCATCCGGCCCGACCTTCAAGGCCATCGCCGAACGCACCCTCAAATACATGTACGTCCAGCCGCAGCTCTCGAGAGAGGAATGGCTCGCGGAACGTTCCGCCGCGCAGAAGGCCCTGCATGAACGCAAAGTCCGCGAGGACGCACTTGTCCAGGCTAGACGCGAGGAGCGCGACCGTCAGCTCAAGGCGCAGCAGGCGAAGGCGACCACAAAGAAGACCGGGACAACCGTCGCAAGCCGTCCGGCATCCACCGCGAAATCCTCGACGATCCGGCGCTGATCCTTTTCAACTCTGCCTTTTCTCCTTGTACCCGCAAAAATGATTTCTCCCGTTTTTGCGGGTATTTTTTCTCAAAACGCTTTATTTTCTGAAACGACCCCCTTTTTTTTCGAAAAAAAACGCCGTTTTTAGCTTTTTCCGCTTGAATTAGCCTCATTCCGGCTTTATTATATAGTGTAAAACAGATTAACCGCAACTTTTCCTCAGGAGTTCCTATGAACAAAGTTCAAATCATGCCTTGCCTGGACATGCAGAACGGACGCGTCGTGAAGGGCGTCCATTTCATCGATATCGCCGACGCCGGTGACCCTGTCGCCTGCGCGGAAGCCTACTGCGCCGCCGGAGCCGACCAGCTCGCCCTGCTCGACATCAACGCCACGGTCGAAAACCGCGGAACGCTCCTCGATGTCGTCAAATCCGTCGCCGCGGCCGCGACTGTCCCGTTCACCGTGGGCGGCGGCATCAGCGATGAGAAGAGCGCGGAAGCCGTTCTCTCCGCGGGCGCGGACTGCATCTCCATCAGCTCCGCGGCCTACAAGAACCGCAAGCTCCTCGCCAGCCTGGTCAAGGAATTCGGCGCAGACCGCATCACCGCGGCCATCGACGTCGACGCGAACAAGTCCATGCCCTCCGGCTACGAGGTCTACATCAACGGAGGACGCACCGCCACCGGAACCGACGCGCTCGAATTCGCAAAATTCGTCGACGACACCGGGGTCAACGTCATCCTCCCGACGAGCAAGGCCGGGGACGGCGCGCGCACCGGCTACGATCTCCCGCTCATCCGCACCCTCGCCCAGAACTGCCGGGCCGCCATCGTGGCCTCCGGCGGAGCCGGGACGATGGAGCATTTCTACGAGGCAGCCGAGGCGGGCGCCTCCATCCTCCTCGCCGCTTCCGTCTTTCATTTCCACATGATCGACATCGGCGAGCTCAAAGCCTACCTCAAATCCAAAGGTCTCCAAGTAAACGCTT
Source organism: uncultured bacterium (assembly GCA_902762495.1). Taxonomy (GTDB): domain Bacteria; phylum Verrucomicrobiota; class Lentisphaeria; order Victivallales; family UBA1829; genus UBA1732. Next base: position 10,116 of record CACWOL010000045.1, read on the forward strand.
AACTTCGCGAGGTGTGACCATGAACAAGAAGACTTTTTCCGCCATCTGCTGCGCCGCGCTGCTCGCGCCCGCGCTTTACGCCCAGCGGCCCGAACACTCCGCCCTGATCGCACAGGAAGCCCGGGGCAACGCCGACGCCGCGTTCCGTCTCTACGAACTCGCCCAAAGCGGCCAGCTCTACTCGCGCAAGGACGAAAACGACCGCGCCGCCCAGCGCTACCTCAACCGCGCTGCCGAGCTCGGCAGCGTTGCCGCACGGTACCAGTTCGCCGTCTCCCGTCTCTCCGGCATGGGCTCGCTCCGTTCCGGGCAGAAGACCGCGTTCGAGTATCTGCTCGATCTCGCAAAGCTCCAGCCGTCCAGGAACTTCACCGCCGAACAGTATTTCGAGGTTCATTCCCTCCTCGGCGAATGCTACGAAAACGGCAAGGGCGTCCAGCCCAACCTCGACCTGGCGTTCCGCTACTACCTTTTCGCCTCCGTCCAGAACGAAAAGGCGCGCCTCGCCCTCGCCCGTATTTTCATGAAGGGCATCGACTCCATCGGGCTCAAGGCCAACCCGGACGCCGCAATGTTCGAGTTCTTCGACGTCTTCACGAGAAACGAAAAGCGCATCCCCGAGATCATCGGCATGCTCCGTTCGGCCGGCAAGGTCAACGATTTCTCGAAATTCCTGGAGCGCAAGGCGCGCGCCGGCGACCCCGTGGCCGCCTACTTCCTGGCCAGCAACACCTTCTCCGGCAACATCTTCCCCAAGGAAGTCCAGAAATCCCTCGAGATCTATGAGCTCGCGGTCCGCTACGGCGACCTGAAGGCCGCCATCGACCTCGGCGACATCTACACCTTCGGCAAGAACTTCATCCCCGTCGACGAGGAGAAGGGCTACGCATACTACGACCTCGCGCTCGCTTCGAACGACACGAAGGAAACCGCCGCGAAACGTATGCTCCGCTACGCCGAAAAGAAGAACGATCCCTACGACCTCTTCAAGTTCAACGTCCTCGCGAACGACCTCCGCAGCGCCCGCAAGGTGATTGCCGACAACGTCCAGATGAGCTGGTCCGCCGAGGACATTTACCTGAAGGCAAAGGAATTCAAAGACAGCAGAGTCCGTCTCAAACAGTACGACAAGCGCGCGCAGTCCGACTACTTCGAACGCCTCCACATGGCGTCCAACGCCGGCTACTTCCTTGCCGTCGAGGATTACTTCCGCGAGGCCGGCAGCCGCGAATACGCCCGCATGATCTGGGCGCTTGAGCTCGACCCGCACCCCGAGGATCCCGACTGGCTGTACACGCTCTCCGTCTGCTACCGTTCCGGCGGCACGGACAACAAGAGCCGCGACTTCAAAAAGTCCCTCGAATATATGACTGCGGCCGCCGAGAAGGGCCATGTGACCTCCATGGACCTGCTGGTCAAGCTCTACACCCGCGGCGGCGCGCGCTACGGCGTGCCCGATCCCGTGCCCGAACTCGCGCAGAAATACACCGACATGCTCGTCCAGCACGACTACAAGCTCAAATATCCGAGCTATTTCAACGCCTACCTCGAAGAGCTAGAAAAGGTCGAGGGCGAGGAATACGACCCCACCAGCCTCGACCCGGCATTCCGTTCCATCCAGACAAGCCCCCTCGCCGCCATGGCGCTTTCCAGGATATTCATGAATGGCAACGAGGATTTCAAGGTCGAAAAGGATGAAATGATCGCCCTGATCATGCTTCACGAGGCGGCCGCGAACGGATACGAGCCCGCGGTCCGCGAGCTTGCCGACATCTGCAAGGCAGGCATCCCCGACGTCTTCTCCGCAAACGAAAACTTCTCCAGGAAGTACGAAACGCTGCTGAATTACATCCCGAGATACATCCAGAACGAGGACGGCACCGCCGCGGAAACCACGACAGCCAAGCCTGCCGAGGAAACCGCTTCCGACCGCAATCAGCCCAGATTCCCGGTCATCCGTCCCACCGTTCCGCGCCGCGGCTGGACCCCCGGCATGATTCCCGGCATGGGCATGGGCGGCGGCATGATGGGTCCCGGAATGGGTCCCGGCATGCCCGGCATGCCCGGCACACGTCCCGGAACCATCCCCGGCACGAGACCCGGCACGATTCCCGGCGCAAGACCCGGCACGATTCCCCGGACCGTCCCCGGCACCATTCCCGGCCCGATCCCGGGCGGAATGGGAATGCCCCCCGCCGGAGGAATGGGTCCCGGCATGGGCGGAATGCCCCCTGCCGGAGGAATGGGTCCCGGCATGGGCGGAATGCCCCCCGCCGGAGGAATGGGCGCTATGCCCGGCCCGAACGCCAAACCGGCAGCTCAGGAACAGAAAGCCGACGAGAAGCCGCAGGATAAAACCGAAGCCGAAACGGAACCGGCGGAAGAAAACACCCTCTAACACCGGAATTGTGAAGTCCCTATGAGAAAAATTATGTTCCTTCTGACGGCGGCGGTCCTTCTCGCCGCCTCCCTTCCCTGCCTCGCGCAGAGCGGTGGCATCGTGGTCACCGCGGAGGCGAAAAATGCCAACCCAACGCTCGTTTTCACGGGCGGACTCTCCGACCTGTCTCTGTCCGCGAAGATCCTTTCCGACTTCAAGTACTGCGGCTGGTTCACGGTTCTGAGTTCCGGCACCGCCGCCTATCAGGTCTCGGCGAAGGGTTCTCTGGAGGACTTCACGGTCACGGTCGCGAACGGCGCAGGCGTCGCGATGCACTCGTTCCGCATCACGGACAGCAAGGACGTGGACGCGGCCGCGCACACCGCGGTCGACACGGTCCTGAACAAGGTCTTCGGCATCCAGGGCATCTGCCGCTCGAAGATCGTGTTCTCCGCCTCCACCTCGTCCAAGAACCGCGAGATCTTCATCTGCGACTTCGACGGCACGAACATCAAGCAGCTCACGAAGCACAACACGCTCTGCGTCGAACCCGTCTGGGCTCCCGACGGAAAGAGCTTTGTCTTCAGCTTCTACGGCCCCAGCTACACGAACCTCGTGCAGTACAATATGGAGACCGGACTTTCCCGCAGGCTCACCCAGTACGGCGGCATCAACGCCGGCGGCTCGCTTTCGCCCGACGGAAAGACCCTCGCCATGATCCTTTCCCGCAACAATCAGGTCGACCTCTACACGCGCCCGACCGAGGGCGGCACGCTGAAACAGCTCTCCGCCAGCAAGTCCGTCGAGGCCAGCCCGCGCTGGAGTCCGGACGGCAAAAAACTCTGCTTCGTCTCCGATGCGAAGAGCGGCCGTCCCGTGCTCTGCGTGATCGATCCCTTTGCGGGCGGCAAAGCCACCGAGATTTCCGGTCTCGTCGGCAGCGAACGCGTCGCCCCGTCCTGGTCCTCCGACAACAAGCTCGCCTACTGCGCCAAGATCAACCGCAACTACGAGCTCCGTGTAGCGAAGCTCAGCGCCGACGGCAAGTCCGGCGTCATGGAGGAGATCGGCATCGAGGGGAATAACACGTTCCAGGGCGAAGACCCGTCCTGGGCTCCCGACAACCGACACGTCACGCTGACCGTGAACGGCGCGATCTACGTGATCGACACGCGGCTCGGCGCGAAACGCAAACTCATCTCCGGTTCGGGCAAAGTCGGCCAGTCCAACTGGTCGCCCATCCTGAAGTGATTCCGAGCGTTTTTTTCCCTCATCGGATTTACTGTTCCACCTATGATGAACCCTCAATTTCTCGACTGGCTGGCCGGGCTTGAGTTTTTCGGCATCAAACTCGGTCTCGACCAGACGCGCGCACTTTTCCTCGCCGCAGGCTCGCCCGAACGCGACCTGAAGTTCATCCATGTGGCAGGCAGCAACGGAAAGGGCTCCGTCTGCGCCATGATCGAATCCGGGCTTCGCGCCGCGGGCTTCCGCACGGGTTTCTACTCCTCGCCGCACCTCGTTTCCCCGTGCGAACGTTTCCGCATTGACGGGCGTCCGGTTTCGGAAGACGACCTCTGTGCCGTTCAGGACGTCGTCCTGCCCGCCGTCGCGAAACTGGAACGGGACGGCATGAAGCCGACCTATTTCGAGGTCGCCACGCTGATCGCCGCACTGCTTTTCGCGCGCGCGCATTGCGACTATGTGGTGTGGGAGGTCGGCATGGGCGGCAGGCTGGACGCCACGAACATCGTCACGCCGCTCGTCTCCGTCATCACCGGCATCTCCATGGAGCACACGCAGTACCTCGGCAACACCATTCAGAAGATCGCGGGCGAAAAGGCCGGCATCATCAAGCCGGGCGTCCCCGTGTACTGTTCCTCCGGCACCCCGGTCGCAGCCCGCAATGTGATCGGATTCCGCGCCGCCGAGCTCAATGCACCCTTCCGCATCCCCCCCAAGCCCTCCGCGCCCGACTGCGTGCGCCTGCTCGACGGAGGCCGCACGGTGGAACAGCGTTTCACGTTCGACGACGTCCCGCTCACGCTCAGGCTGGCCGGACCGCACCAGCGCAGGAACGCCGCGCTCGCGTTCTCCGTTCTGCGCTATCTTGCCGACCTCGGCAGATTCGATTTCGCGACGGCGATTGACGGGCTCCGTCATACGGCCTGGCAGGGACGCTTCGACCTGTATCCCGAGTTCGGGCTCGTGCTGGACGGCGCGCACAATCCCGAAGGGATCGGCGTGCTCGCGGAAACGCTTCATGAGGTCTTCCCCGGACAGAAGTTCCGCTTCATCTTCGGGGCGTTCTCCGACAAGGACACGATCGACAGTCTCCGCGTGCTCGCGCCGCTCGCGCTTGAGTTCATTTTCGTACAGCCGGAATCCGACCGGCCCAGCAAGTCCGCCGCCGAACTCGTATCCGAGCTCGCGCGCATCGCCCCGGGCATTCCCGCTTCCGATTCCGCCTTGGACCGTGCGCTCGAATCGCTTGATCCTGCGCGTCCGACCGTCCTCTGCGGCTCGCTGCATCTCTGCGGCGACGTCCTGGCGCGTCTGAATGTCAATGTCCGATGATGATACTCGGGGAATCAGAAGAAAAACAGCCCAATTTTCACTCCTGAAACAAGCTCAAAAAAAAAGCGTTGAAAAACCTGAAACGATAAGATAATTTCCGCTCAAAACGACTGAAGCACAAAAACATTTTTTCCGAAAAATGCTTTCGTTTTTCTTGCTTTTTTCGATTTTGAGTGTATATTAATACTCCGTTTTGTAAAAACCAAGAGGTAAGCCTAATGTCTTCTTCATCCATTGCCGAAAAAAATTTGGCGAGACTCGCGAAAACCAGCCTCGCACAAGATTTCGTCACTCGTCATAATGGCGAATGGAACCACACGGACTGGCTCGAATTCTGCGCCTTCCTTGAGGAAAGCGGCTATACGCCCATCGACCTCGACCGCGTCGGCCTCCTCCTCGAACAGAAGAAATCCGAATTCTTCGAGCACCGCTGATCGGCGGAGCTTGTCTTTCCATGGCCGACCGTCCCGCTTCCGGCACGCTCTACATCGTCGCCACGCCCATCGGGAATCTTGAGGACATCACGCTGCGCGCGCTGCGTGTCCTGAAAGAAGCCGATCTCATCCTCGCCGAGGACACGCGCCGTACGGCCATCCTTCTCCAGCATTTCGACATCAGAAAACCGCTGGAATCCTACCACATCTTCAACGAACACGCACGGACGCCCGCCCTCATCCAGCGCATTCAAAACGGTCTGACAGCCGCGCTCGTAAGCGACGCCGGAACCCCGTGCATCGCCGACCCCGGATTCATGCTCATCCGCGCCGCCGTCGAGGCGGGCATCGAACCGGTCATCATCCCCGGCGTCTCCGCCCTGACCTTCGCGGTCTCCGCCAGCGCCCTCCCCTCCGACCACTTCACGTTCCACGGTTTTGTCCCCGTCAAGAGCGGACGCCGCCGCGCCGAACTCGAACGCATCGCCGCCGACAAACGCACCTCGGTCGTCTTCGAATCGCCGTTCCGCATCGCGAAGCTCCTCGCCGAGGTCAGCGAGATCGTCGGCCCGGACACCCCGCTCGCGCTCGTCCGCGAGGCGACCAAAATCCACGAACAGATTCTGCGCGGCCCCGCCGCCCAGCTTGCCGAACAGGCGAAGAAGGTCAACTGGAAGGGCGAATGCGTGCTCGTGATCGACGCCCGCGACGCCTCGGACCGCGCGGACGATGCTCCCCGCGATGAAGAATCTTCCGGCAACAGTTCGGAAGACTGATTTCGACCTCTTTTTCTCCTCGCACTCCCCCCTTCCCCGAAAAAGCTTACAGTTTTTCCGTTTTTTCATGTTTTTTCACTGATTTACATTTGCATTTAAACAGTTTTCATGTATATTATCTTTTAAGCAAAACTATTTTTTACAAAAGACACTTTCCAGAAAAGAGACCACGACATGACCATCCTCTCCCGCCTCTCCCGCCTCTCCGTTCTCGCCGCCGTACTCCTCGCCGGAGCAGTCTCCGCCTGCACGACCATCCGCGAACTCCCGACCACTCCCGCCGACACCGAGCTCAGCAAGGAACAGGCCGAGGAGCGCGAATACTCCCGCAAGCTGCTGGAGGCGTTCCTGAAGAACGACGCGTCGGGCTTCATCGGCATGCTCTCGCCCGAAATGAAGGAGGAGTTCGGCAAGGACAAGTTCGAGCTCTCGCGCAAGGTCATCACCGAAACGCTCGGCGAACCCGTCTCCTTCAGCTACGTGACCGCGCTCGAACACATCGCGATCACCCCGTACATCTGGAAAGTCCGTTTCGTGCTCAAAAACAAAGAGGACAAGGAATACTACAGCGAAGCGCTGTTCCGCGTCCTCGCCGGACATGACACCCAGGGCGACGTGATCATCGTCGGATTCAATTTCCTCTGATCCACTCACCGGACCGCGCTCCCGGGCATCCACCAAACAAAACACGGACAAAACGGAACTTCACGTTCCGGAGTGCCCTTTTATTATCGTTTGCAAGAACCCACACACATACCCTCACCTCTACCCCCGAAAAACACATGAACAAGACCGCAAGAATCCTTCTCTGCCTGGCAGCCGGGACGCTTTGTCTCGTCTCCCTCGCCGCGGACGACGCCTCCCAGGACGACGCCTCCGCAAGAACCATTCATCTGAAGCAGGACGACGCGCAGATCCGCTTCGACAGCCGCGTGTACGAGCTGAAGAACGTGACCTCCGAGGCCGTTCTTCCGTTCGTGAACTCCGCGATCCAGCGCTACAACCGCAGCTCCACGATCCGCCGCGTCACGGCCATCGCGCCGGACGCCAAGGACGCGATCCTCGTCTCCACGGGCAAAGACTTCCTCCCCTACGTCGACCAGATCGTCGCCGCACTCGACCACCCCGGCCAGAACGGCGGCATCCAGGGCACCGGCGTCGCGCGCATCGCCTATACTCCGAAATACCGCGC
>CACWOL010000046.1 GCA_902762495.1 uncultured bacterium
GCCGGGGCCGCCGCCAAAGCCGCCGCCGAAGCCGGGGCCGCCGCCGAAGCCGCCGCCCATACCGGGCGCACCGCCGAAGCCGCCGCCGAAGCCGCCGCCCATACCGGGAGCATTACCTCTGCCACCGCCGAAGCCGGGGCCGCCGCCAAAGCCGGGGCCGCCGCCGAAGCTGCCGCCCATACCGGGGCCGCCGCCAAAGCCGGGGCCGCCACCGAAGCTGCCGCCGAAACCACCGCCAAAACCGGGTTCCCAGGGATTGCCGCCGAAGCCGCCGCCCATACCGGGGCCGCCGAGACCGAATGTCCACGGAGAGACCGGAATATCGGTCCAGGGGTTGCCGGAACCGAACAGTCCGCCGCCGGGACGACCGCCGCCGCCAAACGGCGCCGGATCGTCTTTTTTCTCTTTATCTTCTTTTTTATTATCGTTATCGCGGTTTTCCCACGGTCTCTCCATACCGAAGAAACTGCCGGATCCGCCGAAGAACATCGGACCGTCGTCCCATGGATTGAATCCGGGACCGCCGCCGAAGCCGCCGCCGAAACCGCCAAAGTCCTGTTCCCACGGATTACCCGAATTCGGACCGCCGCCGAAACCGCCGGGCGCACCGCCGAAGCCGCCGCCGGGCTGGCCCCACGGGGAATTCTGCCACGGATTATCGTTCTTTTCGTCTTGCTTCCCGTCGTCCTTTTTCTCGTTGCCGCCGGGCTGACCGCCGAATGTCCAGGGATTCTGTCCCCACTGCTGTCCCGGGAACGTGATCATCGGAATCTGACCGAACGGCGCGGGATTCCGCTGTTCCTCCTTCGGTTTTTCCTCGGATTTAGACGTATCGCCCTTCGCTTCCTGCGCGGCGAGCGCGACGGAAACGGTGGTGCAGAACAGAGCAAGCAGGATTTTCCGGGCAGCGGTCATAGTGGTATTTCCGGGGCGTGAGATGAAACCGAACTTAAACTTAATTTTCCGCGTAGGACGCGAAATCGGCTTCGAGCTGGGCGATCAGAAGGTCGGTGTCGGAGAGAGAAAGATCCGTCATCGAGTTCGTCAGCTCCATGGAGACCTTCGTCAGTTCGCCGTCCATGACGGCGCCGGTCCAGTCGGCAGCCGCGGTCGCCTGGGTCGGGACCGCCAGCGGCTGGGGTTTTGCCAAAGGTTCGAAGTAGAAGAGGAAGCAGACAGCGAGAGCCGCCGCGACCGGGATCAGGACGCGGAACGCCTTCTTCACGCGGTTCTTACGTGCATAAGCGGAAGCCGTGAAGGCGCCGGCGGCGCGGACGGCGTCGTCGACATGCTTCGGAGGCTCGAGATCCGGCAGAACGCTGTGGAGACGGTTTGCGGCTGCGACATCCTGCGCAACGGCGCGGATGGCGTCGTCGACATGCTTCGGGGGCTCAATATCAGGCAGAGCACTGAGGAAACGGTTTACATCCGCGGCCTCGGCGGCGAGGGCGCGGACGGCGTCGTCGGGGGCTCAATATCAGGCAGAGCACTGAGGAAACGGTTTACATCCGCGGCCTCGGCGGCGAGGGCGCGGACGGCGTCGTCGACATGCTTCGGGGGCTCGACCTCCGGCAGTTCGCAGGAGAGGAAACGTTCGAGATCGTCGGCAAACGCTTTGCACTCGGGACAAATGCGAAGATGTGCCAAGACGTCGTCATTGATCTCGCCGATCGCGACCTTCTCTTGAATAAATTCACAAATGTTCATGGTTTCACCTCAGGAATTGTCAGATTCCCAGTCTTTCAGTTTGTTCGTCAGTTGTTTGATGGCATATCTCATACGAGCAAGACTCGTATTCACGGAGCAGTTCTGGATCTTTGCGATCTCCTGGAACGGGATGTTTTCCCGCCGCAGCAGGAAGACCTCGCGCAGTTCGGGCGTCAGCGAGTTCAGCGCCTCGGTGAGCCGTCTGGCGCGTTCACGTTCGTCCATGCCGCTGCCGGGCGTTTCGCCGGAGGTGTCCTCCGTGGTGTCTCCGTAAGACTCGTCCAGTTCGTCCTCGGCTCTCCGTTTCAGGGAGCGGTAATAATCGATGATGAGGTTGTGGGCGATCCTCATGAGCCATGCGGAGAATTTCTCCTGATCGCGGTAGGTCGACAGATTGTCGATCGCGCGCATCCATGTCTGCTGGAATACGTCGTCCGCCTGGCTGGTGTGTCCCTGCATCTGCCGGTTCACATAGCCGTATAACGGACGCCTGTATCGTTCGTAAAGAGCATCAAAAGCCGGACTTGATCCACTTTGGAATTCCCGGATAAGCTCCAGATCTGTTTTATCTGTTTCCATGTCTCGAAATTCCATTATGGTTGCTTCGATATCCAAATAACGCTTTCACGACGCGTCTTATTGTATATACCGGATATTTTTTTCGATTTTTTTTGAATTTCTTCGGCAACCGGGCGGTCGGCGTCCAGAAAATCCACCGAAACGATCTCGTCCGGCGTGACCCATTGGAACTCCTGACGGTCCTTCGCCGACGGGGCATCGTCCGAAACCGCGAGAAAAAACGTAACGCGCACATACTTAACGCCGTAGTCGTGTTCCATGACCGTCAGGACCGGGCCGACGGCGATCTCCATGCCAAGTTCCTCGCGGATCTCGCGTCGGATGCACGCTTCCGCCGTCTCGCCGGGTTCGATTTTGCCGCCCGGAAACTCCCATTTCCCCGCCAAGTGCTTGCCAGCCGGACGCGAACACACCAATATCCGTCCGTCCAGGCCGCCGATCACCGCAGCCGTCACATCCACAAGACGTTCCGAAGAAAAAAGCAGTCCCCGGAACGGTTTTGATCGATCGACCGAATACAGAGAGGACCGCCGGATGCCGGGAATCCATAGAATTTTCGCCGATTCTTCGGCATTCCGTACCACAGGCCGCAGAGGTTGTTCCGCGGCAGACACATGGGCGTCGGTAAAAAGCTTTTTCAGCGGAACGGAATATGTTGCACCGAACGGTGTCATGGCGTCTCCGGGACGCCGCGCCGCGATTTCAAGTTTATTTGGAAACATCTCGGCATCAAAGAGAACAGGATCCATCCCGGACGGTATTTCTCCTTCACTGACTTCCCCGCGGAACCGCAGGACGGTCTTGCCGAAGCGGATCGCCGGAATCGCCCGGTAATCCCAGACGACGGGAGCAACGGACTCTTTTATTTCGGAAGCACTCTCTTTTTTCAGTAAACCTTTTTCCCACAGGAAGTTAATCCCGCCGTCAACGGGGATCCGTCCCGATGCGGCGCAGTTTGGATCATCGAGCAGATCGCGGAGGCGTCCGATGAAATGCCGGTCGGGAATATCGTCGAGCCAGAGCCGCAGGACACGCGGCAGAAGCGCGGGCGGAAGCTTTTTCAATTCATTCAAATCCAGGCCGCCGGGCCGGACCGCCTGCCGGAACGCTTCTTCCGCGGCATCGTCAAGCGCCGCGGCATCGTCCGCGATGGCGTGCAGCGCGGTCAGGATCCCGGCACGGGCGCGCGGGAACTCGCGGTACAGCATCGGCAGAACCACGTTGCGCAACTTGTTGCGGTCGTAATCGTTCTGCAAATTTGTGGAGTCGGTGCGGAACGTATTCATGCCGCGTTCGGCGAGATACGCTTCGATCTCGGCGCGGGAAAACTCCAGCAGCGGACGGAGCCAGGTGATGCCGTCGAATTCGCGGACGGCGTGAAGCGCATGAAGCCCGGAGAGGTTCGAGCCTCGCATGAGGCGCAGGAACAGCGATTCGATCCGGTCGTCGGCATTGTGTCCCAGCGCGACGGCCGCGGGCTGTTGTTCCGTTTTGCAGACGATCTTCCGCCATGCCGCCTGACGCAGACGCCGGGCGGCGGCCTCCGTGCCTTCGCCGGGCTGAATGTGATCGGGAACGTTCAGCGGAATGACCTGGAGCGGGACATCAAGTTTTTCGCACACGGTCCGGCAGAAGTCCGCATCGGCCAAACTCTCCGCGCCCCGGATGCCGTGTTCGAAATGCACCGCGCGGAGTTCCCACGGCGCATCCTTCCTGAGTTCGGAAAGGTGCACAAGCAGTGCCAGACTGTCCGCGCCGCCGCTGAACGAAGCGTAGACGGTGCGGATACCGGACGGAATGCTGGAACCGGGGAAGAGGGAGCCGGACATGGTGAACAGACTCTATGCGGTCGGCGGGGGAGCCATACCGGATTCAGAAAAGCGGATCAGAGCTCGTTGATGGCGTTCAGGTACGTCTCTTTGGACTGCGCGCCGAGGAACTGTTTCACGACCTGGCCGTCCTTCAGGAGCAGCACGGTCGGGAGGCTGTGGACACGGAATTTCGCGGCGAGCATGGGCTGGAGGTCAACGTCGACGTAGCCGAAGACGAGGTCCGTTTTCTCGGCGGCGATCTCCTCGATGATCGGGGCGATCTTCTTGCAGTAGACGCACCATTCTGCGCCGAAATCGATCAATGCGGGCTTCGTGCCGACGATGCTGTCGAAATTGCTTTCGGAAAGGATATTGATGCCCATGGTAGTTGTCTCCCGTGTTGTGTGGTTGCATATCGGAATCCGCGATGGAAACTGAAAGGATTCCTGAACATACTCTACTCCGGCTTGACCCGTTTTTCAAGCCGTTTTGAAATCTTTTTCCCAAAAACGCGCGCTTTTTAGAAAGAAATGCGCGCCCGAGGGCTCAATCGAGACGGAATCCGAGCTTCAGGAGCTTGTCGCGGAGCTCGGACGGCAGAGGCTTGTCCGAACGCACGGTGTAGGCGGAGAATTCGCGGCGGACGCGGTAGGAACCGCGCAGGTCTTCGAATTGTTCCGGTGCGGCCCGGAGCGCGGCATCGTCGACCTCAATGTCGTAGGACGCGAACACGGCGTCCGCGAGCGGATGCGGCGAGGCGGGATCGAGCGTGATGACCGGGTTGGCGGGCGCGGGGACCTTCGCCGGGAAGAAGTTCAGAAGAGGTTCGATGCCGAAATGTTTCGCCACGGCTTCGACCGACATCGCCGTGCCGTTCACCTTGCCGTCGGCGGAATACCCTGCGATGTGGGGCGTGGCGAAATCGACGAGCGACAGCAACTCGCGGTCGATCTCGGGCTCGTTGTGCCACACGTCCAGCACGGCGCCCGAAATGAGCCCGGATTTGATCGCGTCTTTCAACGCGGATTCGTCCACGACGTCTCCGCGCGAGGCGTTGAAGAAAAATGGCTTCCGTTTCAGCCCGCGGAAGAACGCTTCGTCCGCCATGTGTTCTGTCCGCCACGGTCCATACTCGGCGTCCCAAAGCGGCACGTGGAGCGTGATGAAATCCGCCTCGCGCTGGATCGTTTCGAGATCGACGAAGCCGGATAACTTCTCTTTGCATACGCGCGGCGGGTCGTTCAGGAGCACGTTCATGCCGAGCGCGGCGGCCGCGGCGGCGACCTTCGTGCCGACGTTTCCGCAGCCGATGACGCCGAGCGTTTTTCTCCTCAGATCCACATTGTGCCGGAGCGAGACGCGGAGCAGCGCCGAGTTCATGTACTGCGCCACGGACGCGGCGTTGCATCCCGCGGCGCTCGCGCACACTATCCCGTGCGTGATGCACCAGTTAATGTCGATGTGGTCGGTGCCGATGGTGGCGGTGGCGACGATTCCGACGCGGGAATGTTCGAGGAGCGCCGCGTTACATTTCGTGCGCGTGCGGACGATGAGGGCGTCGGCGTCGCGGACGGTCTCCGGCGTGATCTCACCGGGATCGAGATACCGCACGTCGGCGTAAGGCTCGAAGACGCCCTCGAGAAACGGAATTTTGGAGTCGGCGACGATGAGCACGGTCCGGTCCTCCTCAGAGGAAATACGGCAGGAGCATGAAATACCGCCACAGCGCGGCGGCTCCGACCGTGATGCCGATGCAGAGGAGCGCGCGCCGCCAGCTCTTGAAAATGAACGACAGGACCGTCAGCGGGATGCCCGCGGCGACGCAGATCACGCTCAGCGTGAGCCCGCTCGCGATCAGGAAATAGGCGGTCGCCTTCGCCGAGTGCATGGCGGATTCCGTGCCGGAGAACCCGCGCGAGACCAGCCAATAGCAGATGCCAGCGGCGATGCCGTCCAGCGCGAGCAGAAAAAGCACGGGAGAGATCAGCAGAGAGATCAGAAATTTGAACATGGTCCGCGATCTTTCCCGTGTTTGGTGGAAGCCGGAAGGAGATTCGGCTCAGTTTTCCTGCATGTAGTTCGGCGCGTCGCGCGTCATGATGATGTCGTGCGGATGCGCCTCCTTCAGGGCGGAGGGGCTGACGCGCGTGACTTTGGCGCGGGCGCGGAGCTCGGGGATGGTCTTCGTGCCGCAGTAGCCGAGGGAGTAGCGGAGACCGCCGATGAACTGGCAGAGCACCTCGCTGAGGGAGCCGCGGTAGGGGACCATGCCTTCGACGCCCTGCGGGACGATCTGCTTCACGTCGTCGGTGTCCTTCTGGCCGTAGCGTTCGCGGCTGCCCTTGGATTTCTGCATCGCCACGAGGCTGCCCATGCCGCGGTAGAGCACGTAGCGGCGGCCGTTGCGGAACGTCTTTTCGCCGGGGCCTTCGAGCGTGCCGGCGAGCACGGAGCCCATCATGACGCAGGACGCGCCGACCGCGATGGCCTTCGGCACGTCGCCGGACTGCTTGATGCCGCCGTCCGCGATGATCGGGACCTCCTCGCCGATCGCCTTGTACGCCTCGTAGATGGCGGAGACCTGCGGGGTGCCGACGCCCGCCACGACGCGCGTGGTGCAGATGGAGCCGGGTCCGATGCCGACCTTCACCGCGTCGACGCCCGCGTCGAGCAGGGCCTTCGCGGCTTCGTACGTGGCGATGTTGCCCGCCACGACGTCGATGCCGGCGTATTTGTCCTTGATGTACTTCACGGTGTCGATCACGCCCTTGCTGTGGCCGTGCGCGGTGTCGATCACGAACGCGTCGACCCCGGCCTGCGCCAGCGCCTCGATGCGGTCCTCGTTGTACGGGCCGACCGCCGCCGCCACGCGCAGACGGTGCTCGGCGTCGCGGTTGTACGCCGGCTCCATGTTCTCGATGAGCGTGCGGACGTCGGTGAAGCTGAAGAGGCCGGTGAGCTTGCCGTCCTTGTCGATGGTCGGGAGCTTGCCGACCTTGTTCTTCATCATGAGCTGGAAGGCATCCTCAAGCGAGGGCGCGCCGTTGGCGTAGACGACCGGCTTGGTCATCACGTCGCGGATCGGGATGTCGAAGCTGGAGAGGAACTTGATGTCGCGGGCGGTGATGATGCCGACGAGCTTGCCGCTGCCGTCCACGATGGGGAATCCGGAGAACGAGAAGTTGTGCGCGGCCTTGTAGTTCAGCATCTCCTGCACGGTCTGGTCCTCGCGGAACGTGATCGGGGTCTTGATGAAGCCGTTGAGGTAGAATTTGACCTTGCGGACCTCCTCGGCCTGCGTCTGCACGTCGAGGTTCTTGTGGATCACGCCGATGCCGCCCTGCTTCGCCATGGCGATCGCCATTTCCGCCTCGGTCACGGTGTCCATGGCAGCGCTCACGAAGGGGATGTTCAGCTTGATGTTGCGGGAAAACTTCGTGGTGATGTCGGTGTCCGAGGGCAGGAAATCGGCATACTGGGTCAGGAGGGAGATGTCGTCGAAAGTGAGGCTTTCGAACTTGAAGTTCGCCATAAAGGCGTCGATGTTTTGATTGCTCATAAGCTGCTCCGATCATTTGCGCCGGGCCGCGTCAACACTTGGCAACGGCTTTGTTTTCTCAATACCATTTGCCATAATAATATACAGTGTTTTTTTATCTTTTCAACTTGAAAGCATTCTTTCCGCCTGTTTTTTTACAAAAAAACATCCGCTCCCGCGGAGAGAACGGATGCCGAGGAGGACAAGTCCTCTACTTGGGTTGTGCCGGAGCGTCAGCCCGGCACACGGCAAATGCCGTTTAGTCGGCAAAGAATAGCTGCACCTCGAACGGAACTGTTTTTTTGTTGTTGTTCTGGATGATAACCTCGATCATGTCCCCATTGACCGAATAGCTGACATTGCAGTTTTCAGCCTTGAAATTCATCCTTCTGTATGACGAAAGAGTTACTGGAAAGCTCAGTTCGAACGGTTTGGAAAGATTGGACCATTCCTTTCCATTGACAGTAACATTGGACGCGAATTTGCCGTCGAATGTAATACCGCCTCCGCCACTGTAACCCGAAGGTGCAGCATCAAAGACAAGATAGTACACTTGAGTTTTTCGAATACGGAATCCTGTTATCCGATCCACCGCCCCTTTAATAAAAACGCGGTCGCCATGAAGATAGTCCGGCGGGACGATACAGCTTGTATTCACACGAACATCCTGATGATTCATTCCGTTTGTCGATTCAATGGCATCAGGCGATATGGGATTCATTTTTGCCTTTTGATTCTTTGCGGCTATCTTGACGATGTAATAGGAACCCCTTCCTCCAAAAAGATTGTTAATGGATAACTCAAAACCGTTTTTTCTCGCGTTAAGACTTGAATCAATCTCTTTGTAAAATTGTTTTGATCTCTCCACAATTGCAGCCTGTTCAAAATCCGGCGTAAAACCAAGCTCAAACGGCACATTTACGTCTTTCCATGAAATACCATTTACCTTCAATGTGTTTGGATCATTTCCGCTTTCTTTTCGGTATTGAATCGTATTCCCTTCAAAAACGAAGATGCCTTTTCCACCAAAAACCCCTTCCAAAGTAATGATGACCTCCTCGGGATCAGCGGGTTTTGCTTCGGATTGAGCGAAAGCGGCAAACGGGACAGTGACGAGCAAGACGAGGCCGAGCGCCACACCCCAAAGACGTTTGAACGAGTTCGTTTTCATATTGTTTCTCGCTTTCTCCCTGTTTGAACAGAGAATGAGTTTCTTTGCCTTGGATCTGAAAAAAACAAAGCCAGAGAACTTCTTTTGATAGGGGTTAAAATATCATGACGAGCATAAAAGTCAAGGAAAAGAACAAATCTTTTCCGACAGTTTTTTTGAAAAAATGAGATAAATGTCCGGCAGTTCGAGCGTGTTTTATTCCATGGGCAACTCCTTGTGTTGCAGGTGAGACCAAAGCATCATCAAAAACGATTCTCTGACTATTAGACGCGCGAAAAACGGAAATCTTAGCGAAAAACCATGGTTTTTTAAGAAAAAAACGAAAAAAACTCGTCTACAGGAAAGTTTGAGACAAAAATATCCCGCCGCGGGAGTGAGGCCCGGGGCGGGATGATTCGAAAAAGAATGAATTGGAACAGACTCAGATGCCGAAGGGCTTGAGCTGTTCCGCGAGGGCGTCGTCGTCCTTTGACGCCTCGACCTGTTCGATCTGCCAGGTTTCGATGTGCTCGGCGCAGTCGCCGGGTTCGACCGACTCCTCCGGGCCGAGGGATTCGATCTCGAGCATGCCGGGCTCGGTGTAGAACTCGGCGTTGCAGCCGTAGTCCGGGTAGTTCGCGCCGGGGAAGAACGCGAAGCGCTTGATGAAGAGCTCGGAGCTGAAGTCGTAGGCGGCCCAGCCGGGCTTGACCATACCGCCGAATTTCTGCTTGGACGGATACGCGTCGTCCTGGCTCATGCGGATGAAGCGTTTGCCCCAGACGAACCGCGGATCCGCCATGTTCGTGAACTGCCACAGCACGAGGGCGCGTCCGGCGGCGAAGGACTGGCCTTTGCCGGGTCCGTGCGGCACGAAGGGTTCCTGCGGGACGATGACCGTGCCGCCGGGCGCCATGACGGAGAGCGCCCACGGGGCGAACTTGACCGCCCACGGGCCGCGGTTGTAAATGCGGTGGTCGACCTTCACGAGCGTGCCGGAATCCGGGAGTTCGATCACGATCTCCTTCTGGAGGCGGGAGGTCGTCTCGGTCTCGCAGGTCAGCGTGAGGCGGGAACAGGGGATGTTGATGTCGCCGAAGTGGATGCGGACGTTCTCTTCCCATTTGTACTTGACCGGCTGGACGTCCGGGTAATAGGTGCGCGTCCAGACTTCCGGCGCGTGCCACAGGCGGTGTCCGCCGTAGCTCTGCCAGGTGTCCTGCGAGACGTTCGCCATCTGGTCGTCGAAGTTCTTGAAGAAGTTCGCGCCGCCCTTGCGCTTGAAGGACAGGACGCGGGGGCCGAGGCCGACGGAAACGACGAGTTCGATCTCGCCGTTGTCGAGGAGGAGGCAGTCTTTCCAGCCGCGGTATTCGATGGTTTGCAGGCTCATGATCGGGGGTTCCTTTCGGGTATGGTATGGATTGAGTTCAAATCGAGTTCAGGATTGCAGATGCTTCAGGGCTTTTTCCGCGATGTCATGGCGGTACTGCATGTTCTCCCAGGAGATCGGGGCGAGCGCCTCGTAGACGGCGTCGATCGCCGCCCGGATCGTCGGCGCGCTCTTCGACACGACCAGCACGCGGCCGCCCTTGTTCACGAACTTGCCGTCCTGCATGGCGGTCCCGGCGTGGAACACGACCGCGCCCTTCGCCTCGGCTTCCTCGATGCCGCTGATGACGTGGCCCTTCACGATGGGGCCGGCGGGGTATTCGCCGGACGCCAGAACCACGCAGACGCACGGATCGGGATTCCAGTCGAGCTTGACCTCGGCGAGCCGTCCGGTCGCGGTCTTGTAGAGGGCGTCGGCGAGGCTGGAACGCAGGCGCGGAAGCACGGCCTCGGTCTCGGGGTCGCCGAAGCGCACGTTGAACTCGAGCACCTTCGGGCCGTCCTTCGTGACCATGATCCCGGCGTAGATGAGGCCGCGGTAGTCGAGTTTTTCCGCCTGAATCCCGGCGAGGAAGGGATCAAGCACCTTCTTCTGCACCTCCGCCATGAGGACGTCGGTCACGACCGGGGCGGGCGAATACGCGCCCATGCCGCCGGTGTTCGGCCCCTTGTCGCCGTCGAGCTGGCGCTTGTGGTCCTGCGAGCTGGCGAGCGCGGTGATCGTCTTGCCGTCGACGAGCGCGAAAATGGACGCTTCCTCGCCGACGAGGAGCTCCTCCAGCACGACGCGGGCACCGGCCGCGCCGAACGCCCCGCTGAAACACGCGTCCACGGCGGCGAGCGCGTCGGCGCGGTCCTTCGAGACGATCACGCCCTTGCCCGCGGCGAGGCCGTCCGCCTTCACGACGAGTTCGCGTCCGGCTTCGTACTGAGCGTTCACATAGGCACGGGCGTCCGCGGCGTTGTCGAACGTGGCAAACGCGGCGGTCGGGATGCCGTACTTATCCATGAACTTCTTGGAGAAATCCTTGCTGCCTTCGAGCTGGGCGGCGGCCTTCGAGGGGCCGAAGACCGGGATGCCCTTCGCGCGGATCAGGTCGGCCGCGCCGTCGCACAGGGGTGCTTCCGGGCCGATGACCACGAAGTCGATGCCGTTCGAGGCGGCCCAGTCGGCGATGGCGTGCCAGTCGGAACCGGGGACGTCCGCCGGGCATTCGGCGATCTGGGCGATGCCGGGGCTGCCGGGAATGCACACCAGGCGTTTCGTTTCCGGGCTGAGCTTCAAACTGCGGCAGATCGCGTGTTCGCGGCCGCCGCTTCCGAGCACGAGGATATTCATAATCGAGGGGTCTCCTTGGATGATTCGGGCGAAAAGACGCCGTCATGTTTTTATAAAAAGAAACACGATAATCTACACGCGGAAACGGGAAAAGTCAAGACCGCGCGTGCGGGAAACGCCCGAAAAAGAGGGAAAGAGGCGACCGGGAATCTACGCCTTCGCCGTCTGGTCCTGAAGCGGGAGGAAGAGCGAGAACGCCGCACCGCTGGATTCCGGATCGGCGGGATCGAGCTGGAGCCACCCCTTGTGCGAAATCAGGATGCCGTACGCCATGGAGAGCCCCATGCCGGTGCCCTGCCCGACCGGCTTCGTAGTGAAGAACGGCTCGAAGATGCGTGCGCGAAGGTCATCCGGCACGCCGGGCCCGGAGTCCTTGATGCGGATCACGCAGTAACGCGCGTCCGGGGAAACGTCGGCGTCCGGCGGCGGGAGCGGATCGACGCCGAGCGCGGCGGGCGTACCGAGGGAAATGGTGATGCGGCGGTCGTGTTCCGGTATCTTCCGCACGGCGTCGCGGGCGTTCATGAGCAGGTTCAGAATGACCTGCTGAAGCTGGACGGAGTCGCCGCGGACGATCAGCGGGGCATGATCCGCGTGTTTGTCCGGGAGGTCGAGCTTGAAGTCGATGCCTGCGGCGGACGGCAGGAACATGGCGGCGGAGG
The DNA here is from genome assembly GCA_902762495.1 of uncultured bacterium. Classification (GTDB taxonomy): domain Bacteria; phylum Verrucomicrobiota; class Lentisphaeria; order Victivallales; family UBA1829; genus UBA1732. The sequence goes on from CACWOL010000046.1 coordinate 12,179, forward strand.
TATTCAGGAAGGCGGCGAGGTCGATCTCGGAGGCGGTGAAGTTGCCGCGCCGGGCGAATCCGAGCAGGTCGCGCGTGAGCGTGGCGGCGCGTTCGGTGATGGTGTCGATGACCTCGATGTGACGACGGGCGTTCTCCTCGCGGACGGGGTACATGTATTTGATGAGGTCGAGGTGTCCCTGGATCGCCTGAAGGAAATTGTTGAAGTCGTGCGCGATGCCGCCCGCCAGCTCGCCGATGGATTCGAGGCGCTGCCGGTGGAACGTCTGTTCGCGCCACACCTCGCGTTCGCGTTCGAGCCGCGTCCGTTCGGTCACGTCGCGCCCGTGGACCAGCACCATCGGGGTCTCGTCGATGACGACGCGGTTGATGGCGAGCTCGAGGATGCGGTCGGTGCCGGGCGGCATGGCGGTGTAGCGCGCCTCGGGTTCCGTCAGGAGCGCGTCCCACTTCTCCCGCTCGATCCCGGCGAGTTCGAGGAACGATTTGTCTTTCAGGTCGTCGGCGGTGGTGCGGAACATGGTGGCGGCAGAGTCGTTGACCTCGGAAATAACGCCTTCGGAATCGGTCAGGAAAATGCTCGCGACGGCGTTGCGGAACAGCACGCGGTAGCGTTCCTCGGTGTCGCGCAGCGTCTTTTCCAGCTCGACGCGCTTGCCGTAGTTGCCGAAGAACGCGATCACGATGTCGAGCGCGCCGCGCCCCTCGCCGGGCAGTTCGTAGCGGATGCGCGAGAGGTAGAACGTGATGATGACGCTGAGCCACAGCACCATGAGCGTCTTGAAGAGGTAGGAGGTCTCCAGTTCGAGCCACCAGTCCGGGCGTCCCCAGCGGTATACGGCGGAGAAGACCAGCGCGTCGCTCAGCTGGACCGCGATGAGCGAGGCGGCCACGCATAGGAAGAGGTTAATGCGGCGGTTTCGGAGACCCTGGTAGAAGATCGGGATCAGGAAGATGTCGACCGTGAAGGAAAGCACGTTGGCGGCCATCACGCGGAGGCTACTTCGCATCATGGCGGCAAACGCCACGGGAAGCTGGTCGGACGCAGTGTCCGGCGGCGGAAGCATTTCGGCCTGCGTCACGGTGAGGTGCGCCAGATAGAGATACAGCGCCAGCGAGATCATGAGCCCGATGATCACGCGCTGGGCGGACAGCGTACCGTCGGCGATGTAGATGACCGCGAGGATGCCCAGAAACGGCAGCATGAGCACGCCGGACGAAAGCGGGATATCGAACCCGGAGTACCCGGTGACGATCGTGATGCCGCCCGCGCCCGCGAACTGCGTGAATCCGAAGAGCAGGCCCATGGCGACGTAGGACGCCGGAGCGCCGAGCTGTTTCTTCAGGCCGTGAAGCAGCAGGAGCGTCACGAAAAGGAAGGTCATTTCGAGAACGGCCAGTGCGATGCTGAAAAACGTGGTGTCCATGTCTGCTCAGGCTGAGGCGGGTTTGCTCGGTGCGGCGTATCCGGTTCGTCTTATGGTCGAATGTGCTCAGGTTTCCATTTCGTCGCCGGTCTCCGCGGCGGCCTCCGGCCCGTGGAGACGTTCACGGAAACGTTCTGCGCGGTATTTGCCGCGTTCCATGGGCGACAGCGCCATGTTCATGCGGCAGCAGAGGTGCGCCGGCTGACATTCGAGGAGAAGTTCCGCCCAGTCCTGCCGCGTGAAATACCGGAAGACGCCGGAATCCGCGCCGAGCTTCATGATGGAGAGGGCGTCGAGCGCTTCCGAGGTCGGGATGAGGTAGGTGTTGCGGAGCAGGCCGTAGGCGCGGCCGCAGGCGTTCAGGAACAGCAGTTTCTGACGGCTGATGAGTTCGGCGCGGGTGCGTTCCTCCTCGCGGGAGATGGCCGTGACGATCTCCGTCATGCGGAGCCCCAGGTCCTCCTCGCGTTCGCCGAGCGTGGTCCGGTTGGAGATGAGAAAGAGGTTTCCGGCGGGCTTCCCGTCGACCGGGAAATACGGCGCGGCGGTAAGGCCGACATCCTCCAGCCGTTCGAGGATGCGTTTGCGGCGGCCGGAGAGCCCGAGCGCGGGCAGATGGATCAGGAACGTGATCTTGAGGCCGGTCCCGACAAGCGCGGGCGCGCCGGTCAGATAGCCATAACGCGGGTGGAATGCGAACCGGAGATGGCGCGCAAGCGCGGATTCAAGTTCGGACATGCGGTCCCACGTCTCGCGGAACGCCGATCCGGGCGCGGTCATGTGGAGCCAGATGTGGTCGTCGCCGTTCAGGAGGACCGAGGTGGAACCGTCCTCGGCGCAGACGAACACACGGCAGGCGGCGATGTCCGTCTGGGAACGGTCCATCAGCTCGCGTTCCACGAGCAGGTCGCGGTCGGACGTGGTCAGAAGTTCGTGCTTGATCTGGAACATGCTCGGGAGCAGGCCGTGCACGTCTTCGTGATGCATGGCGGCGAGCGTGAGCTCGGCGACCGACTCCAGGACGTTCGTGGACGCCGTCGCGGGGAACTGGAATCCATCAATGTTGCGAGAGAGCGAAAGGAATGTGGAGAGGATCGGCCCCTGCCCAATGAAGACCGGGCCTTTGCTGGCAAGATGACGGATGCGCGGATGGAATATCATGAGCTTTTCCTCCTTCCGCGGGCACGCGCCTTTTTCGGCGGTGTTTCAGGCGCGGATTCGTCCGGGATGAATTCGGCGGACTTGAGTTCGGTCTCGATCGCGGCGATCTTGTCGCGGATCTCGGCGGCAAGCTCGAATTCCTCGCGCCGGATGGATTCATCGAGGCTCTTGCGCAGACGTTCGAGCTCGCGCCGGAGACCGATGCGTTCGGAGACCACCGGGTCATGCCACTGTTCGACCGTTTCCGGCGGCGTCTTGCCGCAATGCACGCTGCCGTGCTGATTGAGCTCGATATCCTCCAGAAGGAGCTGACTGAACTGTTCGTAGCAGGCGGCGCACCCGACCTTGCCGTTTTTCTTGTATGCGTGCCAGCTCGCGCCGCAGACTTCGCACAGCAGATCCTGCGCTTCCTCCTCCTGCGGCTTCTTCTGGTCGAAAAGCTCGGCGAGTTTCAGGTCAGCGCTGTTCGCGATCGCCTGCGTGAGGCGTTCGAGCATTTCGTGAAAATGCGAATTGGCGGCGTTCCCCTCGGCCAGGTTGCGCTTTTTCGCGCATTCCGGGCAGATATGGAGGGTGTTGGTCTGGCCGTTGACGATTTCCTGTATGTGAATGGTGGCCGGATTGGCCTTGCAGATCTGACATAACATCATAGTTCGCTCCGTGTTCTTTCCGTTCAATTACTCATGGAGTGCAGAAAACAATGTATCACGCGAGAGGACGGATTGCAAACCGCGGAACAAAAAAAAGTCCGAAAAAGCATCTGTCCCTCCCCTGTGAGCCGCATTCGCGCCGTATCCCGGCGACCTGTACAAAAAGCGGTGTCTCCCGTCGTCCGGCGCCGGTGCGATTCCTCATCGAAAAACATGAAAATGATTTGCATTTTGCGCGGGCGCGTGGTATAGTAGATGCTTGAACTGCAACGGCGGCCGCTTTGCTTTGCAAAGAGGAAAGTCCGGACTCCACAGGGCAGGAAGTCCTTCTTCAAGAAGGATGTCGCGGGGGCAACCCCGCGGGAAGGAAAGCGCAACAGAGAACAGACCGCCGACCGTTTTCGGACGGCCGGCAAGGGTGAAACGGCGGTGTAAGAGACCACCGGGCTCCGGAGCGATCCGGGCCGCATGGCAAGCCCCTTCCGGAGCAAGGCCAAATAGGGAACGATGCCGTTGCCCGCGGCGTTACCAGTTCCGGGTTCTGGCCGCTTAGACAGATGGTCGCCCCCGCGGAAACGCGGAGACAGAATCCGGCTTATGTTGCAGTTCGCTTTTTTGGATCAAAACGCTATGAAAATCGTATCGCTCATAACAGATTTGGATCCGGCCGGGGCGGAACGCGTCCTGACCGATCTCGTGTGCAACCTAATCGCCCGGGGGCACACGTGCGACGTGCTGTCCCTGATGGCGCCGCCGCAGGACGACAGCCTGGTGGACGCGCTTCAGACGGCCGGGGCGCGCGTGGCGTTTCTGAACGCCACCAAGCTCGACTTCTTCGTGCTGCCGTTCCTGGTGCGTTACGCGCTCCAGCGCCTGGAGCCGGAGATCGTACACTCGCACATGATGCACGCCAATCTGCTGGCGCGCTTTGCGCTCGCGGGGAGCGGGATCCCGCTCGTGAATACGATCCATATCGCCGACCGCCGCCGCACGCAGGGCTTCTACTTCATGCTGGACCGCATGTCGGTCCGCCACGCGACTGTGCTGACTGCTGTTTCCAAGGCCGCCGTGCGGTTCCACTCCGCTGTCTGCCGGATCCCGCGCAAACGGTTCCGCGTGGTGTACAACGGCTGCGACCCCGTGGAGCCCGCCGCGCCGGAGGAATGCCGCGAATTCCGCAAGTGGTGCATGATGGAGGACTGCACGAAGGTGATCGGCTCCGTGGGGCGTCTCGACCGACAGAAGGGATACGACCTGCTCTTCGACCGCATGAAGGCGCTGTCCGACCGCGTACCTGAGGGGGAACGCTGGGGCGTCGTCATCATCGGCGAAGGCCCGGAGCGCGACGACCTGGAGCGCCGCGTACGGGAAATGAACTTCCCGAACCTTACCTTCGCGCTGCCGGGATACCGCGCGGACGCACGCAGCCTGATGGCCGCGTTCGACGTCATGGTGGTGCCCTCCCGCTACGAAGGCTACGGACTCACGCTCACCGAGGCCATGACGCTCGGACTCCCCGTCGTCACCTCCACCGCCGACTCCCTGCCCGAACTCTGCGAGCAGTACAAGGACGGCTTCGCGCAATGCATCGATTTCAACCACGACCCGGACGGGATCCGGCTGGCAAAGGCGCTGTACGAGGCGGCCAACGCGGGCCGCTCCAAACCTTTCGTGCTGTGTTCCGTCGCGCACATGGTCGATGAATACGAACAAATCTACAACGAACTGACAGGCAATTAAGACAGGAGACACGCTCCCATGCTTCAGATCCTCGCCGCCACCACCAATAAGCACAAGATCCAGGAATTCCAGGCCATGCTCAACGCTTCGGCCGATTCCGACCGCGTCTGCATCATCTCCCCCGACACGATCAAGGGCTTCCCGGAGATCGTCGAAAACGGTACGACATTCGAGGAGAACGCCCGCATCAAGGCAGGTCAGGCGGCGCGCTACGCCGACATGGCCGCGTTCGCGGACGATTCCGGGCTGGAAGTGCTGGCGCTGGGCGGTGCGCCGGGCATCTACTCCGCCCGATACGCCGGGGAGAACGCCACGTATCCCGAAAAGATGGCGAAACTCCTGGCCGAGCTGAAAAACTTCGACGACCGCCGCGCCCGCTTCGTCTGCGTCATCGCGCTCGCCTACCGCGGCGACATCGTGGAGACGTTCCGCGGCGAGGTGACTGGTATGATCGCGCCCGAACCGCGCGGCACGGAGGGATTCGGCTACGACCCGATCTTCATCCCGGACGGCTACGACAGGACGTTCGGCGAGCTCGGCGAAGAAGTGAAGAGCAAGCTCAGCCATCGCGCCCGCGCGTTCGCGCTCGCCGCAGAGTTCGTGCACCGTGAACTTCAGACCATGGACGATTTCGAATTCGTATGAGCAATAATCTCCGCACAGCCGTACGGTTCTGCCGCGCCGCGCTCCTGACGGCGGGGCTCTTTCTGCTTCCCGCGCACCTCGAAGCGAAGGACGCCAAGGAGGTCGAGCTGCGGTTCGACGGGCGCCCGAAGGTCGGCGAGCCGTATGTGATCTCCGTGAACACGCGGCAGGTGCGGACCTACCGGATGAAGCTGGTCGGGATCGACAATCCGCCGCGCCGCCGCGAGACGCACGAGATCCACGCGGTCGGCGAGCTCGTCTACCAGTCGCTCGACCCGCTAGTGGTCCAGTTCAAGGTCGAGATGCTTTCACAGGTCGTCGACGGCGTAAAGACCGACTACGCCCCCCTCGCGGGCATGACCGCCATCGTCCGCTCGTCCGGCGTGAATCTGAGGGACATCCCCCTCGGCACGGACGAGGACGCAGCGGAATCCGTGCTGGGCGGCGGTTCCGCTTCAGGTGCTTCCGACACGAAGAAAAAGACAACGAAGGAAATCCGCGAAATGCTCCCCGGCGCGCGCCGCCTGATCGGGTCCATGTTCGCCGCGCCGCTCGACCGTCCGGGGGAATACCTCGGCAAGTCGCGCAAGGTCAAGCCGGGCGAGAAGTGGACGGCCTCCGCAAAGCCGATGCTGGAGGCGATCAAGGCCAACGGGCTGGAGCTCGCCGAGGACAAGGTCACGGCGACCGCGACCTATCACAACGCCCTGAAAATCCAGGAGCTTCTCGTTCCCCGACGGCGGCGGCGACGCCCCGCTTCAGATCGACCGTTCCGCCACCGAGGTCGTGAACCGCGCGATCCCGGAGGGCGTGCCCGGATTCTCCGGGGCCGTATTGGACTGCGTGACGACCGATCAGAGCGAAATCGCCATGGTACGGAAATCCCAGCTGAAGGCAAAGAAAAAGAACTGGTTCCTCGACCTGTTCGATTGAGGACAAAAAAGAATGCCGCAAAACGATGCGGCTTAGTTCATTTCAAGAAAACGAAAGGACGTTTTAGTCGTCCTGGCCGGTCTCCGCGCCGTGGCTGCGGCGCTTCATGGAAAGCAGGGCGAATCCGCCCGCGATGACTTCCCTCTGCACGATCACGTCGTGCGGGAGTTGCAGGCACACGTTCGCGAAATTCCAGATCGCCTTCACGCCGCACTGCACGAGCTCGTCGGCGACCATCTGGGCGGTGGACGACGGCACGCAGATGATCCCGATGTCCGGCGGCGCGGGCGTCAGATACTCGCGCATCTTCCGCACGTCCAGCACCTCGTGCGCGTGAATCAGCATCCCGTGCTTGCGGGAGTCAGCGTCAAACACATACGTGAACCGCAGGCCGTATTCCGCGAATTCCTCGTAACCGAGCAGGGCGCTGCCGAGCGAGCCCGCGCCGACGAGGCACGCCGTGGTGCGTTCGTCCCAGCCGACGAACCGGCGCAGCGAGGCGATCAGCTCCACCGTCTTGAACCCGACGCCGGGCGTCCCCTGGATGCCGGTCAGCTCGAAGTCCTTCCGTACGATGATCGGGTCGAGCCCCATATAGTCCGCCAGTTTGGACGTCGACACGAACCGTTCCCCGGCCGCCTGCATGAGCATGAGCTTGTGCAGATAGGTCGGCATGCGCCGGATGGCGGGCGTGTTCAGGACTTTGTGTTTTCCCATGACTGGCTCCGTTCGGGGTGAAAGAATCCTCTTACTATACTCCACTTTCGCCCGAAATCAAGTTTTTCCGCCGTTTTTCCCCGAAAACGCCTGCCGGCAGTTCGTTTTCAGGTCGACGGCAAGCAGCAAAAAGATATCGAGCAAGTATGAAAAAACCGTCCGGGCCGGGAGGGCTCGAACGGTTGAGAAAACAGAAGAATCTGTTGCGGAACAGATAAACTGTCAGACTTAGCGGGCGTAGTATTCGACCACGCGCATGGATTCGACGGAGAACGGGATCGCGTCGATGGTGGGAAGGCTGACGAGCTTGATCTTGAGCTGTTCCTTGTCGACCTCGAAATAGGCCGGGGCTTCGGCGGTGACGGCCTTGGCGATCTCGGCGATCTTCGGGGACTTTTCGGCGTTGATGGAGATGACCTGGCCGGGCTTCACGATGTAGGAGGCGCGGTCGACGATCTTGCCGTCAACGAGGATGTGGCGGTGGCTGACGAACTGCTTGGCCGCGAAGATGGTGGGCGCGAAACCGGCGTGGTAGACGATGCTGTCGAGGCGTGTTTCGATGCGCTGCATCATGATTTCGTTGGTCTTGCCTTCAATGCGCTTGGCGTAGAGGTACGCGGCGCGGAGCTGGCTTTCGGTGAGCGCGTAGTGGGCTCTGAGTTTCTGCTTTTCGAGCATCATTTCGCCGTAGGCCGTGAGTTTCTTGCGGTGCGCGTTCTTGCCCTGGAGACCGGCGGCGTAGGTGCGGGCGCGGCCCTTCACGGTGGGGCAGTTCGGCATGTTCCAGATGCAGTAGCCGATGCGGCGGCAGATCTTGTGTTTCGCTTGACCTTGTTTCATCCCATGTATCCTTTCATAAAAAGGGTTGATTTTACTGTACGGCTGGCGTCAAGCTCCAGTAAACCGGGGGCCGGCCGCACAAAACGAAAAAAGATTATATAATATACAGCATCGTCAGGAAAAATCAAACCGGAATCGCAAAAAAACAAAGGAGGAAACACTGTTTGAGGGGAAAGAAAGCGCTTCGGGCAGACAGGGATAACGGCTTTGAGCACCTGAAAACGGACGAACAGCTTGAAAACGCACTCCCCTGCTGATATATTAGAAGACGTCTTCATTCACAGGTCCCGGCGGCCGCCTGACCGCCCATCCATAAGGAATTAAAACCATGTTTCCCGAACTGACCGCTTTTATCAAAGAAACGATGTCGATCCATCCCATCCTGGTCAACGTGTGCATCCTGGGCGTGGCGATCCTGGGCGGACTGCTGGTGAACCTGCTCACGCGGCATGTCGTGCTGTACGGGATGAAGGTGATCTTCCAGAAGCTCCCGATCGACATCCCCGAAGGGAAACACCTGCTGGTCCAGATCGCGACGCGTCTGGCATACATCGCGCCGATCGCGGTGGTGTATATCCTGCTCGTCATCATGGACATCGAGCATGACTACCTGCTGCGGATGCGGAAGATCTGCATGGCGCTCGCGATCATCTGCATCGTGGGGGCGCTGCTGAGTTTCCTGAACCTGCTGGCGCTATGGTACCGGAAACAGCCGGATTCGCAGAACCGTTCGATCCGGGGCGTGGTCCAGCTGATCCAGATTTTCATCGTGCTCGGTGCGTTCATCATGGTGGCGTCCATGCTGGTGAACAAAAGCCCCGTGATGCTGCTCTCCGGGCTCGGCGCGGTGGCGGCCGTGCTGATCCTGATCTTCCAGGACACGATCCTGGCGCTGGTGTCCGGGATCCAGCTGAGCACAAACCACATGATCCAGATCGGCGACTGGATCGTGCTGCCGTCGGAGAACGTGGACGGCGTGATCGTGGACATCGCCCTGCACATGGTGAAGGTGCAGAACTGGGACATGACCATCGTGACCGTGCCGACGCGGAAACTGACCGTGGAAACGTTCATCAACTGGCGCGGAGTCTACGAATCCGGCGGCCGCCGCATCAAGCGTACGCTGAACATCGACATGCGGAGCGTCCGGTTTCTCGACGACGACGAGATCGCCAGACTGGACGAATTCGTGCTGCTGGACGACTATCTGAACGAGAAGCAACAGGAGATCGAGGAGTGGAACCGCGCGCTGGCGGAGAAGGGCGCGAAACCGATCAACAGCCGCCGCATCACCAACATCGGGACATTCCGCATCTATATCGAAAAATATCTGCGTTCGCTGAAGACGGTCAACCAGAATATGACCGTGCTCGTACGGCAGCTTCAGCCGGATTCCACCGGACTGCCGATCGAGGTCTACTGCTTCACGAACACGACCGACTGGCTCGAATACGAGAAGATCCAGTCGGACATCTTCGACCATCTGCTGGCGATCCTGCCGACGTTCGGGCTGAGGGTGTTCCAGCGGAGCAGCGACATTTACCAGGTGGCGGGCAACGAACAGCGGAAGATCGGCGGCGTGTTCCCGCAGGACACCTACATCCCGCCGGTTTATCCGGGCCTGCACAGATTGCGCGACGGTGCGGACGGCGAAAAAAGCTGAACTTCATCTTGAAAAGTCTTGAAAAAAAGGAAAAAGCATGGTAGATTATTTAGAATAGTCCGGCGCATGCTTTTTTGTTTTTTGAGGATGCGCCTGAGCCCGCCCCTCACGAAAAAGCATGATGGAGAAACGATGCTGAACCCCCTGCGCGACATTCTGGATTTCCGGCGGCTGCCGACGATCACGGTCGCCAACCGGTCTCTGCTGTGGCAGTTCGTGAAACGCAGCGTGTCCGCCCGTTACCGCGGCTCGATGCTGGGGCTGTTCTGGAGCTTCGCGCAGCCGCTGATGATGCTGTGCGTGTATACGTTCGTCTTCAGCGTAGTGTTCAAGGCCCGCTGGGGCGTGGACACGGAAGGCGGCCGCGGCGCGTTCGCGATCATCATGTTCTGCGGGCTTGCCCTCTTCAACATCTTCTCCGAGGCAGTTAATTTGAACTGCGGGATCGTGGTGGGGAATACCAACCTGGTGAAGAAAGTGATCTTCCCGCTGGAGATCCTGCCGCTGTCGCAGACGATCGCGTCGTTCGCGGTCGGCATGGTCTGGTTCTTCCTTCTGTTCCTCGGCTCGGTATTCATTTTCGGCAAACTGAGCTTCACGATGCTGCTTCTGCCGCTGATCCTGCTTCCGCTGTTCCTGTTCACGCTGGGCGTGTCGTTTTTCACGTCTTCGCTCGGAGTCTATGTGCGCGACACGCCGCATATCGTTGGCGTGGTGCTTCAAATCCTGTTTTTCGTAACGCCGATCTTCTATCCGGTTTCGGCAATCCCGGAGCGTTTCCGCTGGCCGATCCTGATGAATCCGCTGACGCTCCTGATCGAGGAGGCGCGGAAGGTGTTCCTGTACGGGGAGCTGCCGGACTGGCGATTCCTCGGCGCGGCGTTCCTGATCTCGCTGCTGGTGCTTCATCTGGGATTCCTGTGGTTCCACAAGACGAAGAAAGGGTTCGCCGATGTCCTCTGACGAAGTGGTCCTGCGCATCCGGCACATCTCGAAGCGGTTCGAGATCTACGAAAAGCCGCGCCACCGCCTGCAGCAAATGCTGTTCGGGCGGTGGAAGACGTACTACCGCGAATTCCGGGCGCTGTCCGACATCAACCTCGAAGTGAGGAAGGGAGAATGCGTCGGCATCATCGGCCCGAACGGCGCGGGGAAGTCGACGCTGCTCCAGATCATGACGGGGACGCTTCAGCCGACGGAAGGGACCGTGGAGCGGCACGGCCGGATCGCGGCTCTGCTGGAACTCGGAAGCGGGTTCAATCCTGAATTTACAGGACGGGAAAACGTGTATATGAACGCGGCGATCCTCGGGCTCACGAAAAAGGAAACGGACGAGAAGTATCAGGACATCGTGGATTTCGCGGACATCGGCGAGTTCATCGACCAGCCGGTCAAGACATATTCCTCCGGCATGATCGTGCGGCTGGCGTTCGCCGTGAACGCGTTCGTGGACCCGGACGTCCTGATCGTGGACGAGGCGCTGGCGGTCGGGGACGCCTTTTTCCAGCAGAAATGCATGCGCTTTATCCGCAAGTTCAAAGAGAACCATACCATTTTGTTCGTCAGCCACGATACCGCCGCGGTGGTGAACCTCTGCGACAGGGGCGTCCTGCTGGAAAACGGCCAGGTGAAGATGATCGGCTCCCCCAAGGAGGTTACCGAGCAGTATTTGAAAGTCCTGTACTCGGACAACCAGGAGGTCGAGGGAAACCAGCACGAACAGCCTCCGCAGGCGGAACAGACGGAAGGCGAGTATTACGATATGCGAAGGGCCTTCATCAACGGATCCAAATACCGGAACGACATGGAGGTGTTCAAATTCTCGAACCAGTCCTGTTTCGGCGCAGGCGGCGCGGAGATCGAAAATGTTTACTTTGCCGATGTGAATGGCAAACCGTTGTCATGGATCGTCGGCGGAGAGATCGTGAAGCTCACGATCGCGGTGCGCGTCCATACGGACATGAGCAGTCCGATCGTAGGATTTACGGTGAAGGACCGTCTCGGACAATGGATCCTGGGGGACAACACGTACATCACCTACCAGAACGCTCCGGTCAGGGCTGCCGCGGGGCAGAAGCTTGTGGCGGAGTTCGAGTTCTACATGCCGACGCTCCAGCCGGGGAACTACAGCATCGACTGCGCGGTCGCCGACGGAACGCAGGAGAATCATGTCCAGCAGCAGTGGCTCCACGACGCGGTGGTCTTTGTTTCCCACTCCTCCTATACTTTTTCACTTTTCGGCGCGGTCATGAAAAAGATCGATCTGCGGATACAATGAGGCGAGGTTTTGCATGAATGATTTACCCGCGACCGGGGAGCGTTTTATCCCGGAAAAGATGAATGATCCCGCTACCGTGACGGAGCATTATCAGCGGTACAATGCGGCCTTGTCTCTGGTGAAAGACAAGATCGTCCTGGATATTGCGTCGGGCGCAGGATATGGAACTCATTTTCTGTCCTCGGCGGCACGGATGGCCTACGGAGTCGAAATCGATCAGAAAGCCGTGGATTATTCCAGGGAGCATTATGCGAAAAGCAATCTGAAGTATCTACAGGGAAGCGTGGAGCATATCCCGCTGGAAGACCATTCCGTGGATGTCGTCGTTTCGTTCGAGACGATCGAACATGTGAGCGCCGAACTGCAAGTCCGCATGATGGAAGAGATCAAACGCGTCCTGAAAGACAACGGGATCCTGTTCATTTCTTCTCCGGAGAAACGCTATTATTCGGAGGAACGCGGCTACGTCAATCCCTATCATGTGCACGAATTGTACGCCTCGGAATTCAAGGATCTCCTGGAGAAACATTTCAGCCATATCAAGTTCGCCGGACAGCGTTTTCTGTACGGATGCTGTGCGATCTGGAACGATAACACCTCGGGGAATATGGTCCTGTGTGACAGTCTGACCCAAACGCAATCGACGGAATTAAGCAAGCCGCATTATATTCTGGCCGTTGCGGGCAACCACGAGCTTCCCGAAGTGTTCAACAGCATCGTCGAATATGATCCCGATTCCGCGTTCTGGCAGGAACTGCTGCACAAGCCCGACCCCCTGGAGCTTTTTACGGCGAACCAAGCGGGGGAATGGCGATCGACCGCATTTACGATGAGTTTCAGGGAGTCGACCGGCTCCCGTGCGGACCTGGAGATCGATCTCACCTGCGGAGAATTGCCCCGTCTGCGGATCGATCTCGGCCGTCCGGGGTACCGTTACAAACTGGAAAAGCTTCAGATCGCCGCCGAAAACAATCCGGTCGAAAACCTGTTAAGGCCGGACTTCGGCAGCGCCGCAAATGCCCTGATCGAATTCGACTCGAACAGCCAGGACATTACTCCGTTTATTGTCCCCTACACGGACGACCCTCAGTTGTTTTTTGAACTGCCGCCCGATTTCGCCGGGAAAAAATGCCGGCTGATCCTGAGTTATTCCATGGAGACGGTTGTCACGTCCGAGATCATAGCCCGCAGGATCGGCGAGGTCAACAAGGAGCTCGCCCGGTATCGGGATCTGACTTCCGGCACTTTCTACAAGCTGCTCACATTTTACGGAAAGGTGTTTCCGAGCGGAAGCAGGCGCAGGAAAATAATCGCCAAACCGGTCCGGATCCTGTGGTCATCCACAGGTATGATCCCGAAAACGATCAAAAGCATCCGGGAAAACGGACTTCTGTTCACGCTGAAGAAGATCGCCTCGTTCTTCCGCGCGGAACAAGGCCGCGGCTGGATGCTTGACTCGCAGAAGTATGACATGATCGGCACGCCGGAACCGATCCCGGCCAAGGCCTCCCTCCCCGGAAAAACCACGGTCGTCGTCCCGGTCTACAACGGCCTGGATCACCTGAAACGCCTGATGCCGTCGCTTTTGACCAACACTCCGGCGGACGTTTCCATCCTGATGATCGACGATTGCAGCCCGGACGAAACCGTCGCGCCGTTCCTGCATGCTCAAGCCGAACGCGACCCGAGAATCAAACTGCTGAACAATCCTAAAAACATCGGATTCGTAAAGACCGTAAACCTCGCGTTCGAACTCTGCAAGGACCAGGATTACGTCATTCTGCTGAACACCGACACCGAAGTACCGCCGCAGTGGGTGGAACGCCTGATCGCGCCGTTTGAAAAAGAAGCCGATATCGCATCCGTTACGCCGTTTTCCAACGGTGCGACCATCTTCAGTCTGCCCCTTACGGACGACCGGAACAACCGGGAGTTCATCAGGGTGTTCCCGCTGGAGGAGATCGACCTGGAGATCAGGAAGTATTCGCTCCCGCCGGAGTCGCGGACCGCGCCGTGCGGCGTCGGCTTCTGCATGGCCATGAAGAATGAACTGATCCGGCAGTTCGGCGGATTCGACGAGGAGAGTTTCGGCAAGGGGTTCGGCGAGGAGGTGGACTGGTGCCGCCGCGCAGCCGAAAAAGGGTTCCGAAACGTCATCGCCCCGAACCTTTTCGTTTCGCATTTCCACGGCGGGAGTTTCGTCTCCGCCGAGCGTTCGGTTCTGCTTGAGGAACATGAGAAACTCCTGACGAAGAAGCACCCGGATTATCACGCCGCGCTTGCGGCTCACGATCTGAAGACCGCGCCGGTATGGGACATCGTCCGCTGCGCCGCGACACTGGGGCTGATGCTGAAGCCGGAACACGATCCGGTGCTGATCCTGGACCACGACTGGGGCGGCGGGGCAAATCTATACCGGGAAAAGATGGTCCGCGAACTGCTGGCGAACGGGAAGGCGGTATTGCTGGCGCAGAACGAGGTCGGCAGCATCAAGCTGACCGTTTCTTTCCGCGATTTGAGCTATTCTTACCATGTGCGGGATTTCGCGACGTTGCATCTCCCGTGCTTCTCCGGCATCGGGAGGATCGTCGTCAACGAGCTCATTTCGTGGCAGTATATCTACGGGAAACGGGTTTTCTCCATCGACCTGTACCGGAAGTTGATCGGCGAAATCCTCGCACTCAAGGATCACTACGGAGCCCGGCTCGAATACATGTTCCATGACTTCTTCCTGATCTGTCCGCATCTGAATCTGGTCAATATGAACCGCGTCTACTGCAACCCCGGCACATCCGCGGCTCCCTGCGCCGGATGCATCACCGTCAGGCGGCATTACGAAAAGACGGAGCGTTATCTCGGGACGATCACCGGCGAGCTGTGGCGCGACGCCATGCGTCCGCTGATCGCAAATCTGGACGAAATACGGTTTTTCTCGCAGAATTCCATCGACGTCTTCCGGCAGGTGTATGCCCCCGAGGATATCCAGATCAAGCTGGTCCCACACAAACCGGTCATCAGCTTCAGGCCGATGCAGTTCAACGGCGGTCCGGTCCGGATCGGCTGCGTCGGAGCGATCGGCGAAGTGAAGGGCGCCGGGTTCATCGTCGAACTGGCGAACTACCTGAAGACGCATGCACCGGACGCAAAGATCGTCGTCATCGGCATCATCGACGCCAGATGTCTTCCTGACAACGTCATCGTTCACGGCGAATACGAACTGTCCGAGCTGCCCGGCCTGCTCGAACGCTACGGGATCAACATCGGGTTCATCTCCTCCGTCTGGCCGGAAACGTTCAGCTACGTCACGCAGGAGCTCATGATGCTGGGCCTGCCGCTGGTCTGTTTCGACATCGGGGCACCGCGCGATCGGATCGGAACGTGGGGAAAAGGCCGGATCATCCCGGAAATGACGCCGGAATCCGCCTGGACGGCCATCTCGGAACTGCATCGGACGTGCTATCAGGACGAACGCCATGTGTGAAAAACGGCCGTCCGTCAGCGGCGATGTTCAGCTGCAAATCCTGCTGGCCACATATAATTCCTCGCGGTATCTGCGCGAACAGCTGGATTCCATTCTGGCGCAGGACTGCCGGGATTTCGAGCTCCTGATCCGGGACGGCGGTTCCGACGACGACACCGTCGGGATCATCGGCGAGTATCAGCGCAAATACCCTGAAACGATCCGGTTTCTGGGGCAGTTTTCCGCGAAAGCCCCGGAGAATTTCGCAGCTCTGCTGGCCGCTTCCACGGCTCCGCTGATCATGTTCAGCGACCACGACGACGTCTGGAAGCCGGAAAAAGTTCGGGTCACCCTGAAGAAATACCGCGAACTGGAAGCCGAATACGGGAGCGGCACGCCGATCATGGTCTTTACCGATTCCGAGGTAGTCGACTCCGAACTGAACTTGATCTCCCATTCCATGTTCCGCTATCAGAACCTCGATGTGCATGCCCTGACCTTGAACCGTCTGATCGTCCAGAACGTCCCGTCCGGCAATACCATGCTCGTGAACCGGGCGCTCGTCGAACTCGCCTCGCCGGTCCCGTCCGCCGCCGTCATGCACGACCACTGGCTGACCCTCGTTGCCGCGGCCATGGGCAAGTTTGGATACCTTGCGGAACCGACCGTATCCTACCGTCAGCACTCGGACAACTTCTACGGCGCCGCCAACTACTCCATCCCTGCGTTTCTGCACAAACTGAGCTTCGGAAGGGAGAAGATCAGGAGACGTTTCCAGCAGAACATCGACCAGGCCGTCGAGTTCGGCAGGCGTTATGCGGAATCTCTGGACAAAAAGAACCGGGAAATGCTGGAGGATTTGAAGTCATTCCAGACACTCGGATTCTGGGGACGCAGAAAGCTCATCTGGAAGCACGGCATGTGGAAGTCGGGCGTTTTACGCAATATCGGGACATTCCTGTTCATCTGAAGGCACAGCGTGCTCTTGAACTGTGCCGGGGCCAGCTCGGTCCCGTCTCCATTTTTCCGCACAAATGATTTTTATACGACTTGAAATCCGGCGAAGCGGTGCTATTGTATTTAGAAAAATACAACCTTTTCTCCTTTTTTGAACTGCCTGTTCATAACGATTCAGCACAAGGAGCCTGATCATGGGTACTCTAATCATCTCCAGCGGAGTTGTCTCTTCCGGACTTACCGCCGACAGCACAAGGGATATCATAGTCCTGGGGGGCGGAACGCTCACCGACTCCATCGCCACAGACAACGGGATTATCTACATCGATTCCGACTATACAAACCCGGAAACCAATGTCCACGGCGGCATGCTTCAGCGGATTACCGCGAGCGGCGGCGATGTTTGGGTCTTCAACTACGGATCCGCTTCGGAGATCACGGCGGATAACAACGGATATTTTTATATCGTTGAAGGCGGCCTTACTACAGGTTTGGTCAAAAGCGGCGGGAACGGCCTCGTCTATGATGGCGCGACCGCCGACCTTGTCACGGTAGCGGACGGCGGCAAGTTCTACAACCTCGGCGGAACGGTGCGGGACACGGCCGTTTTGAGCGGAGGATCATTTGTCGTCCAGTCTGCCACAGCGGAAACGTCCGGGACAACCGTCCTTACAGGCGGCGTCATGCGCATCACCGCCGCGGGAAAAGCGACAGACACGACGGTGAACGGAGGTTTCCTCGAGATCGAATCCGGCACGGCGATCAATACGGTCGTTTCGGCCGGGTCCATGCGCGTGAACAAGTCCAACACGGTCGACGGAGTGAAGTTGATCGACGGCAAACTAGAAATCAACGAGGCAACGGCAAACGCGACCGTCGTCAGCGGCGGATCCATGCGCGTGTCTTCCGGCGGTCTCGCCCAGAACACCACTGTGAACGACGGCATCCTCGAGATCGGCTCGGCCTCGGGCAGCGGGACCATCGTGAACGGCGGCACCATGCTCGTCACTTACGCGGGTTCCATACAGGATACGACGTTGAACGCGGGACAACTTGAGGTGGTTTCCGCCGCCGCCGCCAACACGACGATCCTGACCGGGACGGCACATTTTACGGGAGCGACTGTTTCCGAACTCAATATCGGAACCGCTGGCATTGCAGCGATGGACAGCGCCTCCATACTCACCGGCAAGGCGGCGTTCGAGGAAGGCGCCTGTATCACGATCTCCGGCGGTACGGTCGCGTTCGACACCGCGCTCACGACCGCAGAGACCGCCCAGATCACCGGATTCTCCGCCGTCGCAAACAGCGCGGACGCGGCCTACACGCTGACCGTGGCCGAGGCGGAAGACATCAAGGGCACCTACCTGCTCGCGACCGACGCCGCCGAATTCAGAGGCAGCGTCTCGTTCGGCGAATACACGCTGGAGCTTTACAAGCAGGCCGTGTTTATAGACGGTCTGTATTACATGCTCTCCCTGAACGAAACCAAAGGACTTGTCCTGTCGATCACGGAAGAGGAACCGGTCCGTCCGATCCCGACCCTGGTCTATGTGAACGACGAATGGACCGGACTTGAGGAAAATACGGTCGTTTCGATCGACGCCGGCACGGCCACCATCGGCTACGATGCGTTCGCCACGGCGGACGAGGCGGTCGCCTTCATCGGCGGCGACACGAGCGTTTCCAGAAACCTTACCTTCCTCAGCGGCGGAAATGCGGCTTCCTTCCTCGGATTCGACAGCGTCACGCTCAACGCGGATTGTCTTGTCACGCTCGCCGGGGTCTATACCGGCACGTCCATTACGATCGATGCGACCAGCTACGAGAACTTCACGAGGAAAGTCATGATCGCGGAAGGCGGCTATGCGCCGGAAGTCACGGTCTCCGTCCTCGGAGACGACTTCGGCTATCAGTTCCTGGAAGACGGCGTGACCCTGCTCGTCACATCCGACATCGTCGGCGACACCTTCGCGAACACCGACTGGACCGAGTCGGATGTCACCGGCCAGTTCATCGGGGACGTCGCCCTGGTCTGGAACAAAAACGCGTTCAACTCCTTCGCGAAGGCAGCGGGGGCAATCGGATACAACGGCACGCTCTACCTTGAAGGCGGCACCGCCTCGGAAGCGGTCGTTCTGAACCGGGATAATGACGTAATCATCAACGGGAACACCACCGGCACGGCCACTGGCAACATCACCGGCGACGGCGGCGCGTTCACGGTCGGAACCACCTTCTCCGCGGGTACCATTTCAGGATTCTCCTTCCTGACCGTTGAAGCGGGCTCCGTAACCGTCTCGGGAAGCATAAGCCTGACGAAGGACGGCGTCCTGAACTTCAATCTGACGAATGTCAGCGCGGGGAACCCCGATGCGCTCGTGAAGGACATTTCTCTTGTCTCGGGCGATCCGTCCTACACGCTCACGGCCACCGGCACGGAAGCGGTCGGCTCCTACAAACTCGCCGGCAACGCGGCTGATTTCGACAAGACCGTTTCCGTGAAAGACACCCACGGCACGACGCTCGGCACGCTCACGATCGACCAGTCCGAAAAGATCGGAGAAAAGTACTTCACACTCGGCATCACCGACAACAACGAGCTTGCTCTGGCGGTCGCCACATACATCCCCCCGCCCCAGACATACGTGAACAGCGAATGGACCGGGACGGAACCGGGAACGGTCATCGTTGCAGGCGAAACATTCGGCTACAATGCGTTCGCGGATCTGGCTTCGGCCATCGAGGCTGTCACCTCTGACGGCACGGTCGAAGTCGTCGGAGGCACGGTCTCCTTCGCGGACGGCTACAGCAAGACCATCACGGTCGATGCCGGCGCCACCGTCGTTGGCACTGCCACGTTCGACGAGGCCATCACGGTCAACGGCACGTTTGCGTTCGACACTGCCTTTGCGACGGCGACGGCTGCCCAGTTCGGCGGCTTCTCCAAGGTTGCCGGCTCTGCGACCTACACGCTGACCGATGCGGCCGCGGCGAAGGGCACCTACCTGCTCGCCTCCGCTACACGCTCGGCATCACCGACAACAGCGAACTCGCTCTCACGATCGCTGACAAGCCGGTTCCGCCGACTCCGACCGAGTTCATCGCGAAGAGCGACATCGATGGCAACGGCGTGTCCGACGTGATGTTCGTCTGGACCCAGACCTACGATCCGTCGACCGGCAAGCTCGTCCCCGGCAACTACCAGCACGGCTACTGGATGAACGGCACCAGCACTTGGCAGTCTGCCAACTGCGTCCATCCGACCAACTGGGACAACCTGGGCAACTTCGACATGACCGGTGACGGCAAGGCCGACTCCGTCCTGTTCGGTAACGTGGATGCGTACGAAGTTCCGTCCGCATACATCGGCTACTACAAGGAC
>CACWOL010000047.1 GCA_902762495.1 uncultured bacterium
CAAATCGACCACGCTGGCGGCGATGATCCAGCACATCAACGAGCATTTCACGAAGCACATCATCACGATCGAGGACCCGATCGAATACGAGTTCCGCGACGGCAAGTCGTTCGTGGAACAGCGCGAAGTCGGTCTGGACTGTCCGTCGTTCTACAGCGCCCTCACGCACGCCATGCGCCAGGCGCCGGACGTTATCATGGTCGGCGAAATGCGCGACAAGGAGAGCTTCGAGGCCGCGCTCCAGGCCGCCGACACCGGCCACATGGTCATCAGCACCGTGCACGCCGCCGACGCCTCGCAGGTCGTCGGGCGTATCCTCGACCTCTACCCGATCCAGGAACAGGACACCATCCTCGAGGCGCTCTCCGCCAACCTGAAGGCCACCGTCGCACAGCGTCTGCTCCCGAAGGCGCTCGGCAAGGGCGTGGTCCCCGTCGTCGAGGTCATGATCTGCGACCCGGTCGTTCAGCGCTATATTTCCAAGAAGGAGTTCGAAAAGCTGCCCGAGGCGATGGAAAGCGCCCGCGAAGCCGGCATGCAGACGTTCAATATGGCAATCCTCGACCGCATCAACAACGGCGAGATCACCGAGGAAGTCGGCCTCGCCGCGTCCAGTTCGCCCACCGCCCTGAAGATGAACTTGAAGGGCATCTTCCTGAACAGCTCGAAGTAACCACGATTCTGAATGTCCGGGCCGCCGGTTTCCCCCGTCCGACCCGGTCCGGAGATATCCTATGAAAGCAAAAACGGTCAGCACGGTCGCCGCGATCATCTTATGCTGTATTCTGGCGGTCAGGGGCGCTACAATGGACTTGACCCTTTCTCTTCAGTCGTTCGTGCAGGGCATCGTGGAGGGCGTGACCGAATTCCTCCCGATCAGCAGCACGGGCCACATGATCATCGTGGACAGCTTCTACCCCATGAAGGACGAGACGTTCGCCAAGCTCTTCGAGGTCGTGATCCAGCTCGGCGCGATCCTGTCCGTGCTGGTGTATTTCTACAAGACGATTTTCCCGCGGAAATGGAACGTCGACGGGTTCAAGGCGATGATCCCGCTGTGGTCGCGCGTGGTGGTCGGCGTGATTCCCGCCGCCGTGATCGGTTTCCTGCTCGACGACTTCATCGAGGCGCACCTCTTCAACATCGTGGTTGTGTCCGTGGCGCTGATCGTGTGGGGCGTGGCGCTCGTGTTCAGCGGGAAACTTGAGCAGCGCGAGTCGAGCACGGCGGAGATCGTGAAGATGAGCTACGGCAAGGCCATCGCGGTCGGCTTCTTCCAGTGCCTCGCCATGGTCCCCGGCACCTCGCGGTCGGCCGTGACGATCCTCGGTGCGATGTGCCTCGGGTGCTCGCGCGCATGCGCCGCCGAATTCTCGTTCTTCCTGGCGATTCCGACGATGTTCGGGGCTTCGCTCCTGAAGCTTGTGAAGGGCGGGGCGCACCTGACCTCGCCGCAGTGGATCGCGCTCACGATCGGCTTCGTGACCGCGTTCTTCGTGGCGTGGGGCGTGATCGCGTGGTTCATGGACTACGTGAAGAAGCACGATTTCAAGCTGTTCGGCTGGTACCGGATCGTCCTCGGCGCCATCCTGCTGATCCTGTTCTTCTGCGGCGTCGTGAAGGTCTGAACGACACCGCGTTTCCGGCTTGAGAATCAGTCTTTAGTCTGCAAATCGGCATTTCTGAAGACGGCAAACGTGAGGCCGTCGACCGTGTCGATATGGACTTGTCGGTACTGCCGGGAGTCCGTTCCGTCCACGATTTTTTCATCGAACCCGATGAAATCCGGGATATCCCCGTTATTGTTTCCGGAGAAGAATTCGACAGGGAGGACGATATAATCCGGGAGGATGTCCGAACCTCGGAGGAAGCCGGGGTAATTCTGTCCGCCGGCCATGTAGCCGAGGCGCGGCCACTCGGTATTCGTTTCGACGAGGGGGCGTTTGCCGGACTGGTACTGGTCGCACTTCATGACGCGCAGGGGGCCTTCCTGCGATGCTGCCAGTTTGTTCCAGTCGGAGCGGATCCATTCCGCCGCGGCGAGTTGGAGATTGCGTTCCATGCCTTTCATGGAATCGTGGAAGAACTCGGTGAAAATGGGCGAATAAAGCTTATAGAAGAACGCCGCGCAGAAAAGGACGGCGAGGAATCCGGCGATGGTTTTTCCGAACTTGAGATGCGAGAGGAATCGCCAGAAATCGCGGAATCCGAGCGCGGCGAACGGCAGATAAAGCGGGATGCCGATGAAAAGATAGCGTCTGGACGTCGTGAGCAGTCCGTAGAACAGAAGGACCTGAAACGCCGCGAGGAGTTCGAAGAGCAGGAATACGAAGATCAGGAGCGTGTCGAACCCGGTCCATTGACGGCGGCGTATGCGCCCGATAATCCCGATCACGGCGAAGAAGAAATAAAAGGGGAAGATGCCGCTCCAGACGACGGAAAGGAACTCATTCATCGGCGGCCTCCGTTGCGGGGACGATAATGTCGATCGGCATGACGGGATCGGAGTAGATCAGACGGTTCAGCGCCGGGATGCGGTCCGCTGCCATGCGGAAGATCACGGCATGCCGGGTGTCCAGCACGGGATATCCGGTCAGCCGCCTGTTGCAGCAGAGCTGCGGGACGATGAGGATCAGGATCGCAAATGCCGTCAGGACGCTCCGGAAGGGGATGCGGAACCGGATGCAGTCCCAGACAAAGAGAACGGCAAACAGCGCCGCGGCAAACAGGACCATATCCCCGCGGCTCAGCAGGATGACGGTCTCGCCCAGTGCAAACCAGAACCACGGGACGAATTTGCGCGGCGTCTGTGCGAGGAGCACGGCCGCGTAAAAACAGAGCAGGACCCCGAACATCGTCCCGGATTCGCGGCTGCCGTAATACCCGAACCGCAGGATGTAGGGGCAGACGATGAAGAGGATGGAAGAACAGAGCGCGATCGGGCGTCCGAAAAGACGGCGCGTCGCTGCATAGAGCGGGAAAAGAGAGAGCGAGAGGAAGAGGGAGGAGGCCAGTTTGCAGGCAAGGAATCCGCTGCATTGAAGAACGGCTGCGATGATGCCGGCGGAAACGGGGAGGAGCGGCGTGATGCGCGGATGGAACGCGAAACGCCAGTCGCCCCGGGCAAAAGCCTCTGCCATGGGGTCATAACGCATCGCGACGTCCGGCAGAGGATAGTCTTCGAGGAGGATGCACGGGATAAGCAGGACCCAGAGCAGAAGAAACAGAAGGGCGGGGCTCACAAGGTCGCGGAACCTCGCCGAACAGTATCCGGCGGCCTTGATCGCGAGGGGAACGACGATGGCGGCGGGGATGTTTTTCCGCGCGATTCTGACGGAGGAATTCTTGTAGCGGCGGAGGAGATCGGGATTGAGGCGGTGAAAATTGCCGATCTGCCATCCGCGCCTGAAAAGCTCGAACGGAGCATTGGAGTGTTCGTGGATGGCGATCGCCTCGGCGCAATAACCGGTGGCCCCGCCGTTTTCAAGAATGTGCGAGGCGAGGAGCATATCTTCGCCGAAATCGGTCTCGGGGAAGTTCCCGAACCGGATAAGATCCTGAATCTTCCATGCGGCGAAGGCATTGGAGAAAAACGCCGCCATGAGGCCGTCGTGCTGGATGTCCGCCGCCGTCCTGATCCGCGAGACGTTCGGATAACAGCGCTCCCTCTGCCAGGCGTTGAGGGTCTTTTCATGGAGACTGATCTGTTTGCCGCAGCATCCGGAAATCTCCGGGTGCTTCCAGAGATAATCGGTCAGCTTTTTGAGCGTGTCGGGTTCCGACAGCACGACGTCCTGGGAGAGGAAGATGACCGTGTCGAACCCTTTCGAAGCGAGGTAGCGGACGATGCGAGCGCGAGTCCCCCCGTGATTGAAGTTCCGGCGATGAAGCCTGAGGCATTTCCAGCCGAGCGCGGAGGCGAGTTCGACCGTCTGGTCGGAGGAGTAGCTGTCGACGATCAGTTTCAGGTCGATCTGAAGGCGTTGTTCCGCAATGGCGCGAAGAAGCTCGTACCAGAAGCCGCGTTTCACGGCGTTGAGCGTGGGGACGACGACTGCCGTTTTCATGCCGCCCACCAGAGCCCGAGGGTGCGGAGCCAGTCGTTTTTCCTGAACCCGTGCTGCCAGACCGTGCCAAGCCGTGTGAAATAGGAGGACTCGGACTGACAGCGGCTCCAGTCTTCCAGAAGACGCACCTGATCGTCGGAGAGATTCGCGCGGAAGTGGTTCAGGAACGCCTCCGCCTGGCGCTGGGTCAGCCGGATTCTCTCATGGAGGTGCCGGCGCCGGAAGAAATGTTTGAGGAGACCTTTGCGCGGGACGGCGCCGTAGACGTTGTCCTGATGCTGGCGGTAGTCGACCAGGCTTTCCGGGAGAAAGACGATGCCGCCGAAGGCAGCAGCGATGAGGGCCAGATACCAGTCGTGGCAGATGGCCTCCTCGGGGATCCGGGCGAGCGAGGCGAGAGCACGGTTGAAGATCGTCGTACATCCCGTGACGTTGTTCTGGATCATCAGGTCCGCGAGACTGACCCGGGCGGGATTCAGGCTCTGATAGCGGATCATGGAGGGCGCGATCTCCTTCAGGTGTTCGTCCACGACACATAAATCGGAGTGAACGAGGACCGGCGTCCCGGCCGGGCGGGCGGATTCGGCCTCTCTGATCGCCTGAACGCTCCGTGCGATCTTGTCCGGATGCCAGACGTCGTCCTGGTCCGCGAACATGAAATAAGGCGTGCTTTTTTCCGCTGCGGCCTCCAGAAGCCGCTGGTACGAGGAGACGACGTTAAAGTGCGTCTGATCCGGCAGGACGACGGCGGACGGGAAGTCGGAAACGAGCGACTGGATCGCGGGAGAGGGTGCTCCGTCGAACCGGCAGACAAGTACAAAATCCATGAAGGACTGATTCGCGAGCGAATCGAGGAAGTCCTTCAGGAATATGGAGTCTCCGTGTACGGAGAGTAGAACGCTGACCTGCGCCTTGCTCATAAGGGGAGGGCGTTAATCCTTGGGAGCGGAATTGTCTTCCGGCGCGGTCGCTTCGGCTGCCGCTTCGACGGCCGCTTCGGCTGCCGCAGCAGCAGCGGCAACGGCTGCCGCTTCCGCGGATGCTTCCTTTGCGGCGGTTTCGGCAGGAGTATCCGAGGCGGAGGCTTCGGATTCAGCGGGCGCGGCCGGACGGTTCACGCCTGCGCCGAGGTCCATACCCTCTTCCTCCTGCTTTTCATCCTCCTTGCCGACGGAAGACGACGGATCGAACGCCTGACCCGGGGCGACCGGCTTCGGGGGCAGGGGCGAACGGCCTTCCTGCGCGCCGTTGTGGAGATAATGCCACAGCGGGTTCAGACCGGCCTGGCGGACGTCGGGATTGGTATCCAGGTAATACTTGGAGTCGAAGCGCTCGGACGGATTGAACCCGTGGTAGGCGCCCCAGAAATAGTAGTGCTTGAGGGGGTTCAGGCCGCTGATGCGGACCGTGGGATACGTGGTGAGATACCACACGGGATCGAACCAGCCGGATTTCGTGATCTGGGACATCTGAAGCCGGAAGTCGTAGATGTTCACGCTGGATTCGTCCTGAAGCGGCTGAACGGGAACCTTCTCGCCGAGGATATGGATTTCGTCCCAGTCCGTGCATTTTTCCAGCACGATGTCGAATTCGTTGTCGAGGTCTTCCTCGTAGTGGCAGTCCAGCACGGAGAAGGGGAAATACCGCATGCGGATCAGCGGACGGATGATCCGGGTCAGGAAGTTTTCGTAGTTGAACACGTGGTGATGGTGGACGAAGTTGTAGCGCTGTCCTTCGATGTCGCTCCAGTAGATGTTCAGGCGGTCCCTGTCATAGTGGTAGATCAGGGCGTCGAGGATGTGTTCCGCGGCGTCCACGCTGCCGTTGTTCTCGTAGTCGACGATCAGGTGTCCCGCGGAGGTCTCGGGGCGGTCGATGTCGAACGTGAAGCGGCGGTCGGGGATGGCGAGGAAGAACTTTCCGCCGTCGTTGAGGCTTTCGTAGACGGCCTTGAAGAATCCGATGAAGTCCGGGATGTGCTCGATGACATGGTTCGCGACGAAGTAGTCGAACTTGTTGTCTCCGAGGACCTCTGAAAGGGAGCGCGTCTTGGCGACGAAGTCGACGTCGACGAAGGTCCTGCCCGGGTAGAACTCCTGGAAATGCTCGATCAGCGTTTCCTTCGGGAAGATGTCGTAGTACTTGACATTGGACTCTTCCTTGGTGAGCAGAGGGGAGCAAAGTGCGCCGATTTCAAGACCGGAAAGTTCCGCATAGTTCGGAACATTCTTCATGAAGATCCTTCTGCGTACGATGTCACGCTTTTTGTCTTTTTCGATGTCGCTCATTTTTCACCTCGTTTTTGCTGTAATATGAATGAAATTAGTTGGATACTGGTACAGACGCGAGATCAGATGGACCGTCTCGTTGATTTCAGGCTGCTTCATGTAGTAGCAGATGTTCTTCTTCAGGAACGGGAATCCGAGGACGAGGAAGTCCTGCGGCCTGCAATAGATGGCGTTGAATTCCGGCGTAATCTTGTCGACTTCCTGAAGCCGCGCGGATGCGCGGAGGTAGACGTCGGATTTGAATCCTGCCTTTTCCAGGACGTTGCTGAGGCGCGTCTCGTAGTTCGCGACGACGGCGGGCAGGGAGGTCTCGTTCTTGACGTTTTTCCAGAAATCCTTGAAGACCTTCGAAGAGAAGACCTGCTGGCGGAACACGAGGAAGTAGCTCTGGATATGGCGCGGGATGATGCCGTTCGGAAGCCATTTCGCCTCCTCGCGGCGGGGATTGTTTGTTTCAGGGAATTCGGTCATGCCCCAGAAATCGGCGGGATTCGAGCTCATGCGGGCGAAGATTTCCTGGAAGGAATACATCGGGCCGTAGACGCTGTTGTTCAGGAGGACCAGCTCGTCGTATCCGGTGAGCTTGGTCTCCTCAAGCGCGTCGCGCCATGCGCCGAAATCGTAACCGACGTTCTCGCGGGTGATGACCTTGACCGCGATGCGGGAGATCTTTTTCATGCTTTCCTGGACCAGCCCGCTGTTGCTCACGAACACGATGTCGGCGGTCTTTTTCAGTTCGCTGAGGAGATACAGGTCGGCGTTGGAGACCTTCTGGTCGGCCGCATAGTGGACGAAGATCGCCAGGCGCTTCACGTATTCCTTTTCCTCGCCCGGCTCGGCCTGTGTTTCATTCGGAACGGGCGGCGGCACGACGGCGGAAAGCGCGGTGAATCTGGCGCCCTGCGCGACGTATTTCCAAATGCGCTCGATCGCATGCGCCAGTGTGTTGGAGATCTGGTAGTTTTCCTCCTCGAATTCACTCTGCCGGACGATCCCTTCGCGGAAGAGCGGCGCGATTGCTTTGGAACGCGCCCAGAACATCTGGCCGACCGGGAAGTCCGGCTTCGGCGGGAGCGAGGAGGGCATTCCCATGGCGTTGAGCAGTTCCACGCAGCGGTCGAGATTCTTTTCCCAGTTCATGTAGTCGCGCATGGTCGGGATCGGGGAGGGGAAGTAAAGCCCGATGTGCGGGTCGCGGTCGAAACGCCGGAAGATCGCGGAAACGGTTTCCGGGGAGCCGAGCAGCTGGTCCAGAAGGTAATGCCGCCATTCGTGTCCCCAGTTGACCGTCATGGATTTCTTGGTGTGGAAATGGCCGATGAAATCGTACTGGTCGATCAGGTCGGAGCAGGCGGCGAAGAACGGGGCGACGTCGCGGCCGACGTTCTTCGTGACGGTGACCGTGCAGTTTTCGCAGTTCGCGACCGGGGTCTCGTCCAGACGCGCCATGATCACGGTGCGCTTGCGGCGGCTGTCCGTCGTGACGACGCAGTCGAACTTGAACGTGATCTGCTTCAGATAATGGATGAACTCGTCCATGAGGTCGGGGTAGAAGACATGGACATGAATGAGTACTTTGCCGGGCTGCGCGACGGTCTGTTCCGCCTGAGCGAGGACTTCGTATTCGGGAACAGGCGGGAGGTTGCAGATCGCGCGGGTCGTCGTGTTGATGCTGGCGTAACCGAAGCATTCGTCCGGTTCCAGATAGGTCCCTTCGGCCCATTCGTTCCAGGCGTTGATGAAGATGAAGCGTTCTTTCTCGACGAAGTTCTTGCGGGTGTATTCCAGGATGTTCCGGAGCCAGTAGTGGTAGGAATTGAGGGAGAAATACTGCCAGACGGAATACCCGGTCTCGCGGCGGCAGGAGTTGTCCCAGCCGAGCATGGCGCAGCGGTAGAACGGATACGGGGATTCGTCGGCGAACGTCTTCTTCTGGTAAAGATCGGAAATAATCTTCTGATAGTTGTAGTAGAAGCCGTCTTCCTTGAACGCGTGGAATCTGGACGGCGGGAAGAGCTCCAGATTGGAGACCATGTGCGGCGGGAACTCGACTTCGCGGTCGACCTCGTCGAAGATCTTGTACTCCTTGCTCTTGATGAACGTTCGGCAGGACCAGATCTGGATTTCGCCGACGCCGTTCTGCCGGCACCATTTCCGCCAGGTGGCGAACGTCTTGTTCGGGTTCGGCAGGATCTTGGCATGGTAGATCAGGATCACGGGCTTGCCCTGGCAGCGCAGATAGCGCGGATCGGTGATGTAGCGCTTCAGGTCCTTGATGAAGTTGACGTCGTTTTCATCGGAATAATTCTGCTGGATCAGGACGGAATTCTGCTGGCCGTCCCATGTGCGCGTCCAGTTCTCGTTCGCCCAGCAGAGGCAGAAGTTGAACTTGATCTCGGGATGCTCCATGATGAGCTCGAGCGGTTTTTCCATGAGCTTCTTGCCGTCGAACCAGTAGTAATAGAGGCAGAACGCCGAAATGCCGTGCGCCTTGGCGAGCGCGACCTGTTTTTTGATGTTTTCGACGTCGGAGAGGTCGTAGTACCCGATGTCCTTGTGCGGCGTACGGGGCTGGTAGTGGACGGGGAAGCGCGGTTTTGCCTTCTTCGTGTTGGTCCATTCCGTGAACCCTTTGCCCCACCATTCGTCGTTTTCGGGGAAGGTGTGGAACTGCGGAAGATAGAACGTGATGACCTTGACGTCGTGCGGGATCTGCCGGAAGGGTTCGTCGTCCTGATAGCAGGACTGGTAGGAATTCTGTTCCAGCATAGGGTTGCCGCCGTCGGATGCTGCCGCCGTAACGGAGGTCGCGGGTTTGCCGAACCGTTTCGCCGTCTTCGCCGCACCGTTCAGCATGTAGTAGACGAACATGGTGAGCTTCGAGGCGGAGCTTCCCTGCGCGACCGTGATGTCGTCGACGTAGGACTTGGATTCCTTGATGATCTCGCGGTTGAGCGTCAGGTATCCGTAGAGGAAATGGAAAAGACGTGCGATGCCCCATGCGCGGGAGGTGCGGATGTCGTGCATGAGCTGCTTGTCGTATTCGACCTGCCAGCGGAGGGCTTCGAGTTCGTTCGTCAGGTTTGCGCGTTCGACGTTGTATTTCGCCGAATTCGATCTGAGCTCGCGGAGCTGCAGCAGCAGATCGTTGATCTCTTTCTGAAGCAGGATCAGGTTACGTTCCAGTCCCGCGCTGTAGTTTTCCACTTCGTGCGCGGACGTAAGCGGGAACGACGGAAAGCGTTTCGGGGTATCCGTTTTCTCGACCAGATCCGGCAGGATGGCCTGGTTGTAGATTCGTAGGATTTCGTCTTCTCTGTGGCTCATGTGTTTTTAACCTCGCGGCATTCGATCGCTGACATTGGCAGGCCGACCATGGCCCCCAGGAGCGGATAACTTGACTTGATCCGGAACGTCATGGCGTTGTGGTTCCAAAGCTGAATGTGATGATCTTCCAGTTTTCCCGTGGAAACCGCCACGCCCACGGAGTATGTACCGTTCTCCAGGCGCGGCAGGACGAAATGGAATACGACCTCCATTTCGCCGCCTTCCGCCAGAACGGGGATCGCGCCCGGAATGCTGGTGTCGCCCCAGATGTTGATCCCTTCCGGGGAGCGCACGCGGAATCCGATCGCGGGCATTTCGAGCTGTTTCGTCGCCCGGATCCGGACCGTGAATTTCACGGCTTCGCCGCCGCGCGCCTGGCTCATCGTCTCCCCGTCATCCGAAGAGAGGACCGTTTCCAGGATTTCCGCGCCGCCTTCGCCGAAGGAGCGTTCGTCGGGGAGGTATCCGGTCGCCTCGACCGGGTCGCCCTCGCGGAAATCCGGTTCGCCGGGGTTCCATTCCTGTTTGCCGGAGACCTTGACGTCCTGTTTTTCCCCGTAGCACAGCTCCATGTAGCGCTCCGTGATGTCGCGGGGCGTGCCGTCGGCGACCAGCCTGGAATGGTTCAGCAGGATCGCGCGGGAGCAGAGCATGGATACGATATTGCAGTCGTGGCTGACCAGCAGCACGGTCTTGTCCTTGATGTATTCGCGGAGGAACGCGATACATTTCTGCGCGAAATGGAAATCGCCGACCGCGAAGATTTCGTCCAGCAGCAGGATGTCCGCCTGAAGGTAGATGCAGGTGGCGAACGCCAGGCGCATCACCATGCCGGTGGAATACGTGGAGACAGGCTGGTCGATGAAGTCGCCGATCTCGGCGAATTCGATGATTCCCTCGATCTGCGCCTCGATCTCATGTTTCTTGAGGCCGCGGGAATAGCCCGCCGTGTAGATGTTCTGCCTGCCCGTGTCGGACGCGTCGATCCAGCTGCCGAGTTCCAGCAGCGATGCCACGCGCCCCTCGATAAAGACTTTGCCGCTCGTCGGGTACAGCGTCCCGGCGATCATTTGCAGAAGTGTGCTTTTCCCGCTTCCGTTCACGCCCATGACGCCGACGCATTCCCCCTTATGGATTTCCAGCGTAAGCGGCTCCAGCGCGGTGAAGCGTTTGGTTTTGAACCGGAACGGAAACAGCAGATTCCAGAGCAGTTCCTTCCGCGTCGAGAAACGCGGATACTCCTTGCCGACGCCTTCCAGACGGATCACGACTTCTTCAGACGACATCGGCAAAGCGCCTCCTCAGCCGCATGAAAATGCAGAATCCGAGCTGGAAGATGACCAGTCCCGTCAGCCAGGAGGCGCCGACCATGGTCCAGTCGGGAGCCATCGGTTTGAAGAAAATGGTCCGGGTATTGACGATTACCGGGGTCATCGGGTTCAGGTAGATCGCCCAGCGGTATCCCTCCGGGATCTGGGATGCGTCGTAGAAGATCGGCGCGGAGAAGAACAGAAGCAGAAGGACGATGCCGAGCAGATTTCCCAGGTCGCGGAAGAACAATCCGGCGGCCGACAGGATCCAGCTGCAGCCGGTCGTCAGCAGAAGGACCGGCAGGGTCGTCAACGGAAGATACGCCAGCGCCAGCCATGATCCTCCGCCGTCCGAAAACTGCGAGATCAGATAGATCAGGATCAGGACCGCATACATGATGAGGAAATTCGACACGGCCAGACTCGGCGACAGCAGGTCCAGCGGGAACGGTACGCGCTTGATGATGCTCGACCGGGAAAGCAGCAGGCTCAGGCTGCCCATCACCGTTTCGCTGAATCCTGTGTACAGGATGATCCCCGTATAGATCACCAGGCCGAAGCTCCAGCGGGACGTGATGTCCGCGTCCGGCCATTTCAGCTCGAAGATCACACTGAACATGTACACATAAATCAGCAGGATGCAGATCGGCGGGATGAACAGCCAGAAGAAGCCGAGGATGCTGTGCCGGAATTTCGCCAGGATGTTGTTCCGCACCATCATGAGAAACAGGCTGTACTGGCGGATTGCCAGATTCACCGGCATCCACGGGTTCAGCGTTTTCCAGACGGGTATGTCCCGGAATATCTCTTCCACTGTGTCGTCTGCTCCAAAAACAAATACACGTCGACTGGAACAGGCTTCGGATACGACGTGTTTTGTTTCGTTTCGGTCTGCGGTTTCCGTTTTTTTCCGCCCGGACCGAAATACGTTTCCCGCACAGAAAAAAACACTAATATAAACTAATACATCATACTATAGCACGCGAGCCCGATTTTTCAAGCATGAAACGGGCTTTTTCCGGGCGATTTGATTGTTTTATTGCGCCTGAAAAAAGAATGGCGGATGCGCCGGAAGAAGTTTCCGGAAAAAAGGGGGAAAAGGAGATGGCGCCGAGGCCGGGATCAGGCGAGACGGCTGTTCTTCGCGAGGAGCAGGAGATCGGCCAGGACGATGGCGGTCATAGCCTCGACGACCGGGACCATGCGCGGGACCAGGCACGGGTCGTGCCGTCCGGGCGTGGAGATCTCGGCGGGCGTGCCGTCGCGGTCTATCGTCTTCTGTGGACGGTTGATGGACGCCGTCGGCTTGACCGCGC
Source organism: uncultured bacterium (assembly GCA_902762495.1). GTDB lineage: Bacteria > Verrucomicrobiota > Lentisphaeria > Victivallales > UBA1829 > UBA1732. The sequence continues at coordinate 12,309 of CACWOL010000047.1, forward strand.
AGCGGAAGGTGAAGACGTCGCCGTTGGAGATGCCGCCGAGCACGCCGCCCGCGTTGTTCGAGGCGAACTTGCCGCCGGGCAGGATCGGGTCGTTGTGTGCGCTGCCGCGCATGACGGCCGCGCCGAATCCCGCGCCGAACTCGATACCCTTCACGCCGCCGATGGAAAGAATCGCGTGAGCGGTGAGCGCGTCCAGTTTGTCGAACACGGGTTCGCCGAGCCCGGCGGGCAGTCCGAGCGCTTCGCAGAGGATGATCCCGCCGACGCTGTCGTGGTCGGAGTGTGCGGCATTGACCGCGTCGGCCATGCGGACCGCGGCTTCGGCGTCCGGGGCGCGGACGGGATTGCGTTCGACCTGATCCCAGTCGATATTCTGTGCTTTGATCCCGGCGATTTCGAGCGCGCAGGCGCGGACGGTCACACCGTGACGGGCAAGAAGCTGTTTCGCGATGGCTCCGGCGGCCACCCGTGCGACGGTTTCGCGGCCCGAGGTGCGTCCGCCTCCGCGCGCGTCGCGGAATCCGAACTTCCGTTCCCACGCGTAGTCGGCATGTCCGGGGCGGAACAGGTTCGCGATGGCGTCATAATCGGCGCTGTGCTGGTTCGTGTTGCGGAACAGGATGGCGATGGGGGCGCCGGTCGCGACGCCGTTCAGCACGCCGGAAAGGATCTCGGGGGCGTCGGCTTCCTGGCGCGGCGTGGTCATGCCGGACTGGCCGGGCCTGCGGCGCGCGAGTTCGGATTTGAGAGCATCGAGGTCGAGCGGAAGCCCGGCGGGGACGCCGTCGACGATGCAGCCGAGCGCGGCTCCGTGGGATTCGCCGAAGGTGGTGACGCTGAACAGGGTGCCGAAGGTGTTGGAGCTCATTGGGATATCACTTTCGATTCAAGGACGATGAGAAGACGGTCGATCGCTTCCTCCACGGGGAGGACTTGCGGCAGTTCGAGCACGGCGTCGGCGGCCGCGCGGAAGACCGGACGGCGGGCGGTGCAGATGCGGTTGAACTCGACGGACGGATCGGGCTTGTCCGCCAGGAACGGCGGAAGCCCCTCGCGCGCCATGCGTTCGAACGCCGTGGGGACGGGGACGTCCAGCCAGACGATGATGCCGAGCGCGTGCAGGTCGTCCGGGGTGAGGACGGGATTGGAGACCACGCCGCCGCCGAGCGCGACGACCGCGGGGGAGGGGGCGGATGCGATGAATTTGCGGATCGTTGCCGCTTCAAGCTCGCGGAACCGCGCCTCGCCGACCTCCTTGTAGAGCGCGCGGACGGGTTTGCCCGCGTCGGCCTCCAGCAGGGCGTCGGTGTCGAAGAACGGCAACGCGAGCGTTTTTGCGAGCGCCTGTCCGAGACGGGTCTTGCCGCAGTGCTTGATGCCGCAGAGCACGATGCGGCGGCCGAGCTTCGCGTTCAGGATGCGGATGCGCTGCCGGGAACAGCTGATCGCGAGGATCGTGCGGTAGAGGCGTTCCGCGTCGTCCGCGAATTCGGGCGGAACTGAGGCGCGGATACGGTCGAGGATGACATGTTCGCGTCCCGGACGGCTCACGGGGATGTCCGCGGCGCATTTGCAGTCGGCGATGCGGACGGCGGCCTCCATGCGGCGCACGAACGCCGGGAGCAGGTCCGCGTCGGCCGCGTCGATCCCGCCGCGGAGCGCGTCGAGCTGTGCCGGATTGTGCGGATCGTCAGGCATGAAACCGCCTCAGGCCTTGATCTGGCAGCGGAACGGCAGGATGTGGCGGATCTTCTCCATGAGGTCGTCGAAGACCGGCGGCGTGATGGACTGCGCGCCGTCGCACAGCGCGCAGGACGGGTTGTTGTGAACCTCCACGATGATGCCGTCCGCTCCGGCGGCCGCGGCCGCGAGGGAGAGCGGCGCGACGAACCGCGCGATGCCCGCCGCGTGGCTCGGGTCGATGATGACCGGCAGGTGGGAGAGCGTCTTCAGTGCCGGGATGGCGGAGATATCGAGCGTGTTGCGCGTGTAGGTCTCGAACGTGCGGATGCCGCGTTCGCAGAGGATCACGTTCTGGTTGCCGGACGCCATGATATACTCGGCGCTCATGAGGAGTTCCTGATAGGTGTTCGCGAGGCCGCGCTTCAGGAGGATGGGCTTGTCGCATTTGCCGATCTGCTTCAGCAGCTCGAAATTCTGCATGTTGCGCGCGCCGATCTGGATCACGTCCACGTCGGCGAAGAGGTCGAGCTGGGAGAGGTCCATCAGCTCGGTCACGATGGGCAGGCCGGTTGCCTTTTTCGCCTTCAGGAGCAGTTTTAGGCCCTCGGCGCGGAGTCCCTGGAAGGAGTAGGGGGACGTGCGCGGCTTGAACGCGCCGCCGCGGAGCATGTTCGCGCCGGACTTCTTTACTGCTTCGGCGATGCCGATGATCTGCTCCTCGCTCTCGACGGAGCACGGGCCCGCGATGACCGCGAATCCGCCGCCGCCGACCTTCACGCCGCCCGATCCGACCTGCACGACCGTGTCCAGCGGATGGAACTTGCGGTTCGCGTTCTTGAACGGTTCCTGGATGCGCTTTACGTCGTCGACGATGTCGAACTGCTTGATGATGTCGAGGTCGATGTGCGAGGTGTCGCCGATGAGGCCGATGATGGTCTGCTGGATGCCTTCGCTGATGTGGAGCGTGACGTTCTGTTTGGTGAGCCAGTCTTTCAGTGCGTCGAACTGCGCCGCATCGGCGTTTTCTTTCAAAATGATAATCATGGTACGGAAAACCTGTCTTTTGGGGTCCGGAAACGCGGCCCGGAGTGTTTTTTGATAAAAATCCGTAGATAAAATAGCACGGTTCGGGCGATATTTCAAGGGCGCGCGTGTAATTTGTGTAAATGAAAAAAGATAAAAACGGGCTAGCTGTTTGAAAACTGAAACATTTTACGGCCCGGAACGGATTTCGGACGTTTTTTTGTGAATTTTCCGTGTGTTTTTTTTTGAAAATGGAGGAAAACGGTAGTATATTATTGGATAACTTAATCCTAAACACATTACAGGAGTAAAACATGAGTCTCAATTCTTATGCTCAGCGTGTCCTTCAGGACAGCGTCGTCGCCAAGTACCCGTGGGAAAAGGAATTCATCCAGAGCGTGACCGAGGTCTTCGAATCCCTCGGACCGCTGCTCGACCGTGAATCCAAGTACGAAAAGAACTGCATCCTCGAACGCATCGTCGTTCCGGAACGCATCATCCAGTTCCGCGTGCAGTGGGTCGACGACAAGGGCGACATCCAGGTCAACGACGGCTACCGTGTGCAGTTCAACAGCGCCATCGGCCCGTATAAAGGCGGCCTGCGCTTCCACCCGTCCGTGAACCTGAGCATCCTCAAGTTCCTCGGCTTCGAGCAGATCTTCAAGAACTCCCTCACCACGCTCCCCATGGGCGGCGGCAAGGGCGGTTCCAACTTCAATCCGAAGGGCAAATCCGACCGTGAAGTCATGGCGTTCTGCCAGGCCTTCATGCGCGAACTTTACCGCCACATCGGCCCGAACGTCGACGTGCCCGCGGGCGACATCGGCGTCGGCGGCCGCGAAATCGGCTATCTCTTCGGCCAGTACCGCCGCATCGTGGACAGCTACGACAGCGTCCTGACCGGCAAGGGCCTCAACTGGGGCGGCAGCCTGGTCCGTCCGGAAGCCACCGGCTACGGCAACGTCTACTTCGCCTCCGAAATGCTCGCCACCCGCGGTGAATCCTTCGAGGGCAAGAAGGTCCTCGTCTCCGGCGCGGGCAACGTCGCCCAGTACGCCGTCAAGAAGGCCACCGCGCTCGGCGCGAAGGTCCTCACCATGTCCGACTCCAACGGCACCATCCTCGACAAGGACGGCATCGACGCCGAAAAGCTCGCCTGGATCCAGGACCTCAAGAACGTCCGCCGCGGCCGCATCAAAGAATACGTCGAGAAGTTCCCGAAGGCCGAGTATTTCGAAGGCAAGCGCCCCTGGACGCTCACCCCCTGCGACATCGCCCTTCCGTGCGCGACCCAGAACGAAGTCAGCGGCGAAGAGGCCAAGGCGCTCGTCGCGAACGGCTGCAAGTGCGTCGGCGAAGGCGCCAACATGCCGTCCACGCCGGAAGCCATCGCCTGCTTCCAGGCCAATAAGCTCCTCTTCAGCCCGGGCAAGGCATCCAACGCCGGCGGCGTCGCCACCAGCGGACTCGAAATGAGCCAGAACGCCATGCGCCTCAGCTGGACCGCCGAGGAAGTCGACCAGAAGCTCCACGGCATCATGGTCAGCATCCACAAGGCCGCCTACGAGGCCGCCAAGGAATACGGTCCGAAGGGCGATTACATCGACTACGTCCTCGGTGCCAACATCGCCGGTTTCCGCAAGGTCGCCGACGCTATGATCGATCAGGGCATCTGATGAACTGATCGTTCAGGACGGCGCATTTACTGCGCTGAGCCGATAAAAAACCGCCCGGAGTTCCCTCAATCGGAGCTCCGGGCTTTCTTGTCGCCGCTTTTTGCAG
>CACWOL010000048.1 GCA_902762495.1 uncultured bacterium
CTCATTCTCCGGTCTATTGTCGTTCATCAGAGACCGTTCGATAAAGATTTTCAGAAAAAAGTCTCAAAGTTGCTTGACTTTTGACACACCATCTTTTTACTGATGATCGTGTTATGCCGCAGGCGTTTTTGATATATGCATCGACTGGTCTCTTCCTGAATCCGTGACCTGGAGATATAAAGGTGCGGGAACTGACGATAGACCGGCAGTATTCGATGATTGAGACTATCATCAAAAACATTCCGATTCAGAAAGGCGACAAAGAAAGTTCCATTCAACTCCTACAGGAAGAAAATCAGTCTTTTGTATCACACTTTTTTACAAAATTATCAACTGCGGCACATCTAATGTGCCGTTCATAATAAAAAGAAAGAGCAGCACCCCAAGATTTGCATCCTGATGTGCTGCTCAGGCTCGTACCGCTAGACGGATTGAGCAGTGTTTAGTTCACTGGTTTGCATCTTGGTCTCAATTGGAACCAGTCCTGTTCATGGAAGAGCTTTCTGCCTGCTATGGCTTTCCAGCGATTTCTGCACCAGCGTTTTAAGGCTGGGACTTCATCGTGGGCCATACCGGGTATCCTGATATAGTGATTGATGAATCCACGCATCCTTTGAGCGGCTTTCCAGAGGTGAAAATCGTCCTTCGTATTCGCGTAGTCATGCAATCCTTTCAGGTATATCGCACAAGCTGCTTGCTCTTTGTTTCGCTGTATCCGCCAAAGACCATGATCCAGTACGACTCCCAGCAATGAGATGTTTTCGATCTTCAGGACCTTAGTCTTGTCCTTATTAACCGGACATCTCATCGTGTTCTCAATGAAGTCGATGAGTCTGGCCTTGATGCGTCTAGCAGCTTTCCTGGAGTAAGAGAAAACAGTGATATCGTCTGCGTATCTTACAAAACGCAGGCCCCGTCTCGTCATCTCCTGGTCCAGTTCATCCAGATAGAGGTCAGATGCCAGCCATGGGGAGATAACGCTTCCTTGGGGAGTACCTTTCCGGTTCTTCGTCAGTGTGCGCTTCTTACCGATAATGAGAGCTGTAAGGAAAGCGTGAACTAATCCCGTTACTCTCTTGTCGGCAATGTGAATACGGAGCTTCTGCATGAGCCGGTCATGCGGTACGTTGTCAAAGAAGGATTTCAGATCAAGGGTGATCCCATATCTGTAGCCTTCTTTTCTAATGCGATTTACCTCTGCGATCGCATTGGCAACGTTGCTTTGATAGTGGTACGCATAAGAGAAAGGGCACCATGGGTTCTCAGGCAGGTTGGCAGTTACTACCTGAAGAATCATGGTTTGCACTATGCGGTCCATTACTGTGGCGATCCCCAGTATGCGTTTCTTTCCGCCAGGCTTGGGAATCTGTACTGTGCGAACTTTTTCCGGGCGGTATTCCCCCAGACGAAGCTGTTGTAGCACTTTTTCCCTAACTGCCGGATTGGTGAGCAGATTGGTGCAGACATCTTCAACGCTTTTACGATCGCAGCCGGGAGCTTTGTGTTTGTCTTTTCCGACTGCTGCGATAGCTTGAAGAAAGTTTGTATCATCTGCGATACGTTCCATGAGATCAGGAACCTTTACAACTGGAATGTAATGCTTCCCAATCATAGGATCATAGAACCCCTTTGGTGGAGCCTTCCAGTTGTGTGAACTTGCGGAACAATCATGACCACTATGACAAATCAATATCACGGTATCCTGTTGTCCGTCTTGTGGGGCGTTTCCTGCTGCCGTCTGGTCATCCTTTCTGGGCGACAGTGTTCTTGGGAAATGCTCCGGTTGTCCCTTGCGAGTGTTACGCCTGTCATCGGCTTGGACTTCTCGCATAGGGGTGTTATACTTCGTTGAAGCGATAGGCTGGAACGAAGGGGTGATGTATTCAACGTGGGATTTGTCCCACATTGTTTCAATGTCGATATGATTCGTTTTCGTCATGTTTTTTTTTAATAGTTTTTCTACTAAGAGTATAAAATTGGGGGGGGGGGGAAATAAGGATGGTTCTCCGTCCGAAACTGGATTATGATGACTTGTTCCGACACGATACTTTTATGTGTCATATCGAAAACCGAGGCATTCCAACCAATACCCTTTTGAATACTGTTGGATATGTATAGTGGGATACGTTCTCAGGACACATTTCATGAGCTCGGTTCTTTCAACCGGTTGAATTCCGTGCTCTTCCGCCCAATGAGTATAGTTGTCGTATATCATCCAAGGTTCAAGCCGCCTTTGGGGATTAACTTCAATCCTTGCCATAAGGTATGCCCCCGGAGAATCGCAATCTTTACGCCAATCAATAATGGTGCCCAGACTTTCCTTGCTCAATGGGAACGTCTTTGCAGTACGCAGTTTAAAAAGCCCTTCAAGTGCCCAATTCAGGATGCCTGACATCTCCTGCTCAATTAGTTCATCGGCAAGATGCGGATTCTGTTTGGGGGTTCCGCGAAACACATGATGGAACGGAATGAGACAAAGGCGTCCCCATACCCCGTTGCTCTTGTCAGAGAATCGAGGCAGATTGTTCGTTTCAAAGATGCAACGAGCTGTAACTTTTGCCCAGCGCGGTCCATTCCCATTGTCATCATCAATGGAAATATCTTCTCCACTCGCCACCATTTGGAGGAACGCTTCGGTATGTTCAGTTCCTGCGTCCAAAGACATGTCACTGGAGATATTAACCAGTTTTTCTGTCAGGAGAACTCCATTGGACTCTTCGTGTAGTTTTGCCAAAGGAATAGAGCAGTAGCAATTCTTACCAACCATAGCCTTGAGGACTTTGAGAAAAGTTGTTTTTCTCGATCCAGCTATCCCGCAAAGCACAAAGAACCTTTCGTAGGAGCAATCAGGAATCAGGCACAGTCCAGCCATCATCTGCAACATCTCGCGATTCGCCTTGTCCGGCTGTATTTCCTTCAAGAATTTAAGAAACTTTGGACATCTTGCCGTAGAGACGTAATCGTAATCCTTCGTCCATGTGCTGAACAGGTCAGGGGTGGTCTCTTTCGTTTTTGGGCGAGGTCTACCTGCCTTCATGGTATCCATGATTGTGTCAACACAGATATAGCCATTCTTCATAAGCAGGATACGACTTGCGTCTGTGCCGGTTGAGATCAGGAAAGGCATTTGATGCTCCTTTTCGGGCAAACCATAGAAATCATTGGTTTGCAGAATGTCTAAAACATCACGGCGAAGATCTGAAGACACAACACCATTAAGGTCATAGCAGTGAGTCAGAGATAAGGTTATATCCCCTTCAATTTCTTCCTTACTGACTTGTTTGTAGCCGTTACGGGTGAATGAAAACCATTTCCCCCTGTAGTATCTTTGCATGGGGAAGGCGTCTGGATACGATTTGTTACAACAGCGATTTGCCAGCTTTACTCTGTTGGTCAGAGGATTGTTTTTTCTACCTTTATCGCCTTTGACACAATCAGCCATTATACGGTCTTTATATAAGTCGTTTTTCATGCTACGCCTCCTTCCATAAGTTTATGAACACTATCGGCGGAAATGCGGATGGCACGGGCGGAGTACCGCACACGAGTCAGGTGGCCGGATGCCAGATAGCGATCGATCGTAGGAATAGAGACGCCAAGCATCTCTGCTGCTCCTTTGCGTGTGTACGGCTTCTGTGGACGCGGCTCCTTTTCGACCGCCGTGTCCGGGTTCTTGATAGTTTCCAGAGCTCTTTGCAGGTTGTCTGTGGTGATGTTCGGGATGTACGGCAACAGCAATCCTACTGCTGCCAGGACAATCCCGGATGGGATGTTTTGCGAGTTGTTCATTTTTTTCTCCTTTGAAAAAAGGTTTTAGTTAGAGTCCCAAGTGCCAAAGGAAATGGACACCTGCCTCTGCTATATACTGGTTTTCGAAGGAATCGAAAAATGATTTTAGTTCACAAGTATTGGTGCAACAAATCAAACAAGCTCAAAAAAACTTATATTATTTTTTCGATGGGATTTTTTTTTCGATTTTTCTGCTCGATTGTCTTTTTAATTTGCATATTCGCTTAAAAACTCTTTCACAGAAATAAAGTGAACAAAAAAAGCTTCTTTGGCCGACTAGCTAATCACCAGTATGGCTTTGCCAGTGAGGCTGTCGTGCCAGAGCTTCATATTACAATTGCCGGGGAATACCAATTATTGTTTTGGTTTTCGGTCAGATTATTAATGAAGCAAGTCTTGTTATTATTCCAGAATTCGTATGTCTCTAAACGAGCAGTGACAAAAACACATCTGTGTAATAGACGAAAAACACTGCGTCCGACCGAACACAGCTCAAACGAGTCGGGCAAAAAACAGTTTTAATGTGAACTTGCGACAGATGACGGGGTATTAAGCCCGAGAGAGCACACGTCATTTGTCCGATATGATTATAGCTCAAACATTCTTTTTCTTTGTCCGTTTCTCTTCATTATCATCATCTTTTTTTTCGTCAAAATACACAACATTATCATTTGAAGGGATTTCATCAACGTTGTAGCGGGACCTGGCGTGGGGATGATCAAGCGTATCAATCTTTTTGGATTTCTTCAGTTCATTTTTCTTCCTCAGCATTTCTATATATTCCGGGGCAAAGTAATCCCTAACCCATTTAAGAACATCAGCTTTATTCCCGTATAAAATTGTTTCATAATTAGGATATGGTTTATGTTCCTCTATTCTTGATTCCGGTCGGTTACTTGATTTGAGATATCCATTCCATTTGTTCATCATTCTAACAATAGTTGGTATTCCAGGTGTTTTTATGTCATATATGGAATGTGTTTTACAATATATATCAAACCCTGTTTGAATCCATTCTGCGATTTCGTTTTGATTTGGCTTAGAAAGAGTTTTTATGATCTCGTTTTTATTAATCTTATTTGCGACAAGATTTGTTGACGCCCAAATGTTTTTATTGATGCTTTTTTCCAATTGACTAAAAGCACAGGTAATAATATCCTGAGTTTTTGTTTTGAGCTCATTAGAAAGCTTGGATTGATCCTCCATAAGTTTTCTTACTAATTCGGCTGTTTCTGAATCATTGTTTTTGAATAAATCAAAAATATCATCTTGTTTTTCTTTTGCCTTTATGGCTTTGCTGGTTAAATTTGTGAAATATTTAATCAAGATAAAGACATTGACAAAAACGGAAAGAGGAATAGGATGATTTAGCTGCCCATATTGGAAATCCACATCTCTCAAGATGCTGATATGATCCTTGGTTTCAGGGTAATCTGTTTTTTGTAAATTCACGCATATGCTTATGTCTTCCATTAAGCTATTAAGTACTCGGTGAGCTATTAACTTGTCTTGTTCTATTTCTGATTCTAATTCTGTTAGTTCTTTTACAAACAGTTCATATTTTCTTTTTTTGCTTTTGCTTAATTGATTATAATCCAATTGACATAAGGAATCGCTCAGTTTGTTGTCGTCATTAGAAAAAAACAATTCATAGAAATCACATATTTTCTTTGCTGTTGGTAATAGTCTTGCAATTGAATCTTCTTTTAATTCTTTTGCATACTCCTTTTCCATCTTGTCAAAAAGACTTTTTGTCAATTGAACTGTATCAGAAGGAATAATGCTAGCCATCTTATAAATTATTTCATCCTGAGCAGAGAATGAATCCTGTTCTTGTTGAGGTTGGCTGTCTTTGTTCATTTTGCTTCTCCTTTGGTTTGAGCGAGAATCGTTTTGATTATTTCGACCGTTTGGAGTTCGCAGGTGCCGTTGCGTTTCCATACTTGTGAACAAGCGGGTTGTCCGTCTGGATCCTTTGTTCAGGTTTCATTTCGCCGTTATCAGCATATCCGCTTGTTTGGGTAGAACAAGATACACTCACAAGCACGATTATGCAAGTACGAATCGGAATCTTTTCGCGATTTTGTCTTTCAAATTCATGCATCGGAAGGAAAAATGGCACACGGCACTGAACTCATGCAAGGAAATGACGGTGTACATGAAACACGGTTATCATGAAACTTGCATTAACGCATGTGTTCAAGCTTTTCGTGAAACCCCGGATGTCGTAACGGAAGGAGGATTATTATCCTTCCCCGCTCTCAATGGATCCTGTTCGGGAAGGGAACTAAGGTCCGTCAGATTCCGAACATCGAACGGAGGCTGTCCAATACTTCCGCTTTTGAGATGTCGATGTGCAGAGCGCTGAGATCGACCTCTTCGTCTTCCAGCAAAGCAAGAAATCGTTGCATATCTTCCATAATAATCCCAGCCGGAATGCTAACGGAGGTCTCTCTTGAAGTTGATGCCCAGAGTCTGAAAACATCGTTCTTGTGTTTTTTGATGTCCTTGGAATCAACATGCTCTCCAGCTTCCTTCCGGGCAGAGAGGTCAAGCCAGGCTTTTGCTTTTAGCACGATAAGCGCCTCGGCGGACAGAAGAGAGATATCTTCAATGACGATTCTGTTGTTCTGGATAAACTGGTAATAATCCCCGTCCAGCAGAATGGCGGACAGACTGGATACTTCTTCATCCATTGGAATGGGCGTCAGCTGGGAGTCCTGCGGTATCTCGAAGTTGTCCGGTTGCCTGGCAAAGAGCTCCAGCATTTCAGGATAATCAATTGTGGTCGGCTTCCGAAATCTGTAGAACTTCTTTTCGCCCGTTGACCTTTCCTGTATTTGGTAGCCGCCGGAACGAATGAACCGCCAGAATATACGTCCAAATTCCGGGGTAAGCGATTCCACGCAAAGAACGATGTCCAAATCGTGGGTTGTACGGAAAGGGATTGCGGCTCGTTCCAGATTGATATTGCAAGCCGCGCCGCCAATGAGGATGTAGCTGTCGGAATAATCTCTGAATGCTGATCGGAATGTCTCCAAGCCCTTTATCATAAGAACTCCTTTAACATGGTTTCAAGCGCAATTTGAACCCGGTCATCCGGGTTGTCTTTTAGGGTCAGATACAGGGAGAACGGGTCAATGCTGTTACCCCTGATGATCGCCGGGGCATAGCTCCACAGCTCTATCAAGACCGGAGCATCTTCTATCGGACATTCAGGCTTTATTCCAAGTTTGTTGAATGCTTTTGCTTCGACGGCATACTCCATTTGCGGATCAGGGGAAAGCATCGAATGCTTCGACAAGGCGTTAATGCCGGATTCGTAAACGGACAGACCTTGAGGAATCTTTTCCAGCCCGATGATTCGTCTTTGCGGATTATGCAGCAATGGCAGTGCTTTCTTCCATAGTTTTCCATTGTCCGCGATGAATTCAAGATGTTTGGTGGCAGGACATCTTCTTGCCAACTGGAAGTGCTCAAGCTCATCGAAAGCACGAATAACGCTGATACGCGAATATTGGAACATCGAACACGCTGTTCCTATCGATAACAGGTCGGCAAATCTCTTCATCAACTTGGCAAGGATGAGGATCTGCGCAAGATTCCCAAGCGAATCAAATTTCTTGGGCGTAGGTGAATCGCTTTCCGTCAGAAGTAAACCGGCGAAAGGAAGATACATTTGTTTTCCCGGAATGATGAAGGGAATGTGTTTTTCCAGAAAACGGGCCCGCTTATACGAAGGCATCTCGGTTGTGGCGAATACGGCTTGTAAACCTGTTGCGGCTTGAATCTGCGCCATGTGAGCGGAGACCGCACCCGGAGTGTAAACGGCTTTCTTCTTATGGCACATCAGAATGAAACGAGAGCCGTTATAATCGCACTCGTAAAGATTATAGAGTCCGAGCAGCATGAAGGAAAGCCCCTGCGTCTTGACAAGGGGAGTTGTCTTCAGCTGTCCTCCCAGCAGTCTTTCAAATTCTATGGTTACAAGCTCTTTCATTGTTGTCTCCGTTTACTCTTGCTACAGTAAAATTTAAATGATACTCGTGCAAAAGTCAAGTTCTTTACGCAAGAAAAACGAAAAAACATCCATTTCGACCGCATCCTGTCTCCAAGGGAAAGCATGTTATGGCTTTTTCCGGCTTGCACTCTTAACGAATTGAAGCGTGGCGCGGACCTGCTCAAGGGACAGTATGTCGATCAGTCTGTGAAGCTCTACCCGCTCGGGATCTTCGACTGCTGCGGGCAAAGCATCCTGTGTGAAGAAGGAAAGCCGTTCCATGCCGCGCCGTTTATCCTCCGTTGTGACGTGGTCGGAATAATGCTCGGTCATTGCTGGAGTCATATGGCCGACGATAGACTGCACGACCGAAATCGGGATGCCCGCCAGACCTGCATAGTAACAGAACGTATGGCGGCAGGAGTGAAGGTCCTTCACGCTGATTGCCCGTGTGCGTCCTTCCGGGATTCGGGTGGTCTGAATGCCGAGCCCTTCAAGGAATTTTTTTACTCTGTAGGAAACGCCATCCGAGTTCGATAGGTACATTCGAGCATGTTCGGGGAACACATATTCGGAATCCCCCGCGTGCGGCATCGAGATTATGAGGTCGTAAAGCTGATCTGAAATCGGGATTTTCACCTTGACTCCGGTCTTTCTGGTCTTACGAACGATCAAGCGTTGTTCCAAGTCAATGTCGCTCCATTTGAGCGTACAGATGTCACCTTCGCGCAGGCCGGTCCAAACCGCCATCATGAACAGAGGTCGAGTGAAGTTGTCGAGGTTGTCGTAGATGAGTTTAAGTTCTTCCGGCGTGAATGCCTCACGTGTCTCGTCTGTAACGTCCATTTTCAGAATGTCTGCAAACGGGTTTGACTGCAAACCGGCATCTTCTTTCAGGAGATTGAACACCTCAGCACATGTGACCTGATAGAAGTTGACTGTCCGAGGAGAAAGTGATTCTGTTCCCCTGGTCTGATAAGCGATTGTCTGGCCTGTTCGCTTGCCTTTTCCCGATCGGCTGTATGAAACAGCTTTGTCATACTTGCCGGATTCTCGTAGCAAGGCAATGTACCCCTCGGCGTGTTTCTTTTCAACATCTGCCAGATTGAGGATATCCGGGTATTCGTTACGCATGAACGCAAGGAAATCTCGCCATACGCCGCGTTTCAGCCCCAGCTTCTTTTCGGCGGGAATTCTCTTACGCGGTTTTTTCAAGGAAAGCTCGAACGCATCGTCCAGGGAGATCTTTTTGCCTCCGGTCAGATCCTCCCGGAACGTTTCGTACAGAGCTTTCACGCTTTTTAGCCCGGCAGCCTGTGTTGCCTTCTCCCGAACCGTGCGTTCAAATGCCTCTGCCTGTCTCTGGCTCTTCGCTCCCTCACAGGTTCCGAAGTAACGTTTCCCGTGGTGCATGAACTCGTAGTACCACGCGCCACCAGCCTTCTTTTGCTTGACCATGTTTTCCGATCTCCGAGATGTTTTTGGTCACGATAGATGTCGTGAGAAACTATATGCTCTCTCCTGGTATTTGTCAAGCAGGTTTTACGGAAAAATTACGGAAAAACGCGGTTTTTGGAACAAATCGAGCTTAATCAAGGCTCTCTCCTAAAGAGCAGGTCGTGGGTTCGATCCCCGCTGCCACCGCCAGTTTATTTTAAATGCTAGTCTCAAAAAGAGTGCCTTTGACAGAAACTGAAAAAGTTGTTTTGGGTACTTCGATGCAGAAAGTCTAAAAACTCCTAATGTTTTTGAAGTCAAAGGGAAACGGGCGAAGAATCGAAAAAAGATTCGTTTTAGCTTCAAATGCAGAAGGAAACGGTGAGACAAGCTATGTTTTTTTCAGGAACTGTTGAAAAGGTGTTTTTTTCTGAAATCAGCTTGATTTTTTGCATAAATACATATATATTATTTTCAAATCAAGATGCTTACCCATAATCTTTCAATTATAATATGAAAATCGCAGTAGCAGGAACCGGGTACGTCGGACTTTCGATGGCCGTATTGCTTTCCCAGCACAACACGGTCAAGGCTGTCGATCTTGTCAGGGAAAAAGTTGACATGATCAATGCGGGCAAATCGCCGATCATCGACAAGGAAATTCAGCAATACCTTTCCACAAAGAAGCTCGATCTGGAGGCCACGACGGACGGAAACGGCGCATATCAGGATGCGGAGTTCGTCATCATCTCGACCCCCACGAACTACGATCCGAAGCTCAACTATTTCGACACGTCGAGCGTCGAGTCCGTCATTCAGCAGGTCATCGCGGTCAATCCCGACGCGGTCATGATCATCAAGAGCACGGTCCCGGTCGGGTTCACGGAAAGCGTCCGGGAGAAATACTGCTGCGACAACATCCTGTTCAGTCCGGAATTCCTCCGCGAAGGCAGGGCGCTCTATGACAACCTGTATCCGAGCCGGATCATCGTCGGCACTCCGGTCCGCAACGCGAGGTTGCATAAAGCCGCAGAAATGTTCGCGAACCTCCTGAAAGACGCCGCCCTCAAGGAAAGCATCGAGATCCGGATCATGAATCCGACCGAAGCCGAGGCTGTGAAGCTTTTCGCCAATACCTACCTCGCGCTGCGCGTCAGTTTCTTCAACGAGCTTGACACCTATGCCGCGGTCCGAGGGCTGGATTCGAGGTCGATCATTGAAGGCGTCTGCCTGGATCCGAGGATCGGAGACCATTACAACAATCCATCCTACGGATACGGCGGATACTGCCTGCCCAAAGACACGAAGCAGTTGCTCGCGAATTATAACAAAGTCCCGCAGAACATCATCTCCGCCATCGTTGCCGCAAACAGCACGAGAAAAGACTTTATCGCGGAGCAGATCCTGGAGAAGAATCCCAAAGTCGTGGGCGTGTACCGGCTCACGATGAAAGCCGGTTCGGACAATTTCAGGCAGTCCTCGATTCAGGGGGTCATGAAACGTCTGAAAGCAAAAGGAATCGAGCTCATCATCTACGAACCGAGCATGAAGGAGAATCTGTTTTTCAACAGCCGCGTCGTCCGCGATTTGAACCAGTTCAAGGAACAAAGCGACATCATCCTGGCGAACCGCTGGAGCGAAGACCTGAAAGATGTCGCTGAAAAAGTCTATACCCGCGATTTGTTCCGAATAGATTGAGGAGCCCCCATGATCATCCGAGAAAAAGCTTATCCCCGCGCTGCGCTCATCGGCAATCCGTCCGACGGGTACTTCGGCAAGACCATCGCGTTCGTGTTCCGCAACTACAGCGCCGAGGTCACGCTCTACGAATCGCCCAGCCTCGAAATCCTGCCGTCCGTGCTGGACTACAACACCTACGAGAACATGGCCGACCTCACGAGCAGCATCACGAAGTTCGGCTATTACGGCGGTATCCGCCTGCTCAAAGCCTGCGTGAAGACGTTCTACACCTACTGCATGAAAGAACATATCGCGCTCAGCAGCGACAATTTCACGCTGCGCTACCAGTCAGATATCCCGAATCGCCTCGGTATGGCCGGCTCCTCCGCCATCATCACGGCCACCATGCGCGCCATGATCCGCTTCTTCCAAATCGAAATCCCGAAGCCGATCCTCGCAAACCTCGTGCTGTCCGTCGAGCTCGACGAACTCGGCATCAAGGCCGGACTTCAGGACCGTGTGGCGCAGGCCTACGAAACGCCGGTCTACATGGATTTCAACAAAGAGCACATGGAGAAGTTCGGATACGGCATCTATGAGCCGATCGGGATCCCGGACGATCTGCCGCTCTTCATCGCCTACCGCACCGACCTCGCCGAGGGCTCCGAAATCCTCCACAGCCGCCTTGCACTCGACTACGAAGCCGGCGTGCCGGAAGTCCATGCCGCCGTTCGTGAATGGGCCGCTTTGACCGACAAGGTCCGCGATGCCCTTGCCTCGCATCAATACGACCTCCTGCCTGCGCTGCTCGACCGAAACTTCGACTTGCGCTGCGAGGTCTGCGGATCGTCCGTGAGCGCAAAGAACCGCCGCATGGTGCAGATCGCGCGTCAGTTCGGCGCTTCCGCCAAGTTCACCGGATCCGGTGGAGCCATCATCGGCACCTACCGGGAAGATACGTTCGACGACATGCGCCGCGAGCTGAAAAAATACGATGTCGAGGTCATCAAACCGGAAATCGTGCGGTAAAGTGCACGGAAAAAGCACACCAACAACGGAACGAACAGGAGCCTTCAGATGAAAATACTCGTAACGGGTACGGCAGGTTTTATCGGGTTTCATACGTTTTTGGCGCTGCGCGCTGCCGGACACGATGTCCTGGGCGTCGACAACCTCAACTCCTACAACGACGTCCGGCTGAAACTGGCGCGCCTCAGATTGAGCGGATTCGACATCGACGAAATCCTGCTGGATCAGATCATCGAGAGCAAAAAGGGCGGTCGCTTTGCGAAATTCGATCTCGCCGACCGGGATGAACTCCAGAAGGTTTTCGCAAATGAGAATTTCGATGCCGTGTGCCATTTGGCGGCCCAACCCGGAGTGCGTTACAGCCTCGAAAATCCGTATGCCTACATCGACTCCAATATCGTGGCGTTCCTGAACGTGCTGGAGTGCTGCCGGCATTACGATGTGCCGCACCTCGTCTACGCATCAAGTTCGAGCGTGTACGGCAATTCGAAGCAGGTGCCGTTCTCTACCGACGATCCGGTCAACGAACCGATCAGCCTGTATGCCGCGACCAAGAAAAGCGACGAGCTGATGGCGTATTGCTACGGCCACCTTTACCATTTCGCCACGACCGGACTGCGTTTCTTTACCGTCTATGGACCGTGGGGACGCGTCGACATGGCCATGTTCAAATTCACGAAGGCGATCCTGGAAGGCAAGCCCATCGACGTATACAACCACGGCAACCTTTCCCGCGATTTCACATACATAGACGATATCGTGGAAGGCGTCAGGCGCGTCGTGAGCAAGCCTCCCGAAAAGCCCGAATACCGCCTGTACAACATCGGTCACGGCAGCCCGGTCAAACTGATGGATTTCATCCGCGCCATCGAAAAAGTCACAGGGAAAAAGGCTATCCTGAATATGAAGTAAATGCAGAAGGGCGACGTCGTGACGACCTGGGCGGACACTATAGCGCTGGAACGGGATTACGGCTACGCTCCGAAAGTCGGCATCGAGGAAGGCGTCGAGAAATTCGTGAAGTGGTACCGCGAGTTCTACTCCGTGTAAATTCGTTGTCGCCGGGGAAGGGGAGGGGGAGTTTGCTTTGATCCGATATGTTGTTTCCCTTCGTTTTCTGTACGTCTGCGCTTGATTTCGGACGCGATCGTGCTATAGTATAAGTTCGATGGAACGACGAACAACAACGCCGCGAATGGAATAAACCCCGGCAAAGGAACAGCGATGGCGATCCCGTACAAACAGGAAGTCCTTAGGAAATTGGTGCATCTGAGCACGCTCTGGATGCCATTCTCGCTTTTCTATCTCCCGCGGATGTTCAACGTGATCATGTTCGGCACGTTCGCCGTACTGAACGTCCTGATCGAGATCGCTGTGTTCCGGCAGGTTCCGTACGTGACGCCGCTCTACAAAAAGCTGTTCGGCAAGATGGCCCGGGAAAGCGAACCGGGCAAGTTCCGGTTCAGCGGGGCTCCGCCGATGTATGCGTCTGCCTGTTTGACGGCGCTTTGTTTCTCAAATCGCGTGGCGTCATGCGCGTTCGCGATCCTGATTCTGAGCGATACCGCCGCGGCGCTGATCGGGAGGAAATTGGGACATCATCGCTTCTTCAACGGCAAATCGCTGGAAGGGTCGCTGTCGTTCCTGCTGACGGGCTGGATCATTGCGGCGGGCTTCTGCTTCGCCGGCGGTCTGCCGGGCGCGACGCTGGCGGTCTGGCTGTTCGGGGTGTTTGTTTCCTGCATCGCCGAATTCTTCAACGAACAAATCCACCTGGACGACAATTTCACGATCCCGCTGCTGTTCGGCGCGGTCGCGGAATTCCTGCCCCGGCTGCTGGCATAAAAAAGGAGTATTCGATATGAGCGAACCGAGACTTTACCGTTATGATACGCACGTCCACGCCTCGGAGGGAAGCAAGTGCGCCAAATCTTCCGGCCGCGAGGTCGCCGAAGCCTATCACGCGCTCGGCTACGACGGGATCATCGTCACGGACCATTTCTTCAACGGGAACAGCACCGTGCCGCGCGATTTGCCGTGGCGGGAGCGCGTCGAACTTTTCACGGCGGGCTACCGCGCCGCGAAGGAATATGGCGATCAGGTCGGCATGCAGGTCTTTTTCGCGTGGGAGGATTCCTCCGAAGGCAACGATTTCCTGACCTACGGGCTGGATGAAAACTGGCTCGCCGACCATCCGTTCATCGACCGGCTGCCGCTCGTCGACTACCTGAAATACATCCGCGCCGAGGGCGGCATGATCGTCCATGCGCATCCGTTCCGGCAGGATTACTACATCCCGATGATCCGTCTGCTCCCGGACCGGGTCGACGCCGTCGAGATCCTGAACGGACACCGCAAGAACGAGGAGAACCGCCGCGCGAGATGGTACGCCGACAGCTACGGTCTCCCCTGGACGGCGGGTTCGGACAACCACGACGTGGTGAACGGGTTTGCGGAGACGGGCGTGCTTCTGGACGAACGTCTTACGGGGACTGCGCACTATGCGAAGCTCGTCCTCGAACGCAAAATCCATGCGTGTTTCCCGCATCTTGAAGGTTGTTGCTAAGAGACGAAGGCTCTGCCGCATGTAGTGCCGGGCTTCGCTCCGGCACGGAGACATGAGAAAGCCGTGTATTGCTTTTATTGCAGTACACGGCCGAATTGTTTTTTGAAGAAGTGAGCGGAGAAGATCAGCCTGCTTTTTTCAGCAGATAGATGCCGTATGCGCCGAAGATGATGGGAGGACCGCGATGCCGACGGCGGTGGCGATGGCGGTAAAGATGCCGGAGCGTTCGTTCTTCGTGGCGAGCGGGAACGCGAAGAAGGCGCAGAGGAAACACGCCCACGGGAACGCCAGGCGGTTGTAGAAGATGGTCCTGTAGATGCGGCGGAGATTCTCCGCCATGCTCGGATTGTCCCGCAGGATCATGAAGATTTCGACGGAAGAGAGCGCCTCCGGTTCGATGACGGACTTGACGATTACGGACGGCTTGTCCGGAATCTCTTCCTCGGAGAGGACCATCGGATCGGTATCCGGGACCATGGTTTCGCCGGGGAGGCCGTCCTCGGAGTATTCGTGGATTTCCGGCTTGTAGAACTCCCAGCCGGTTCCCGGTACAAACCGTGTTTTTTCCGCTTCGATCGTACGGATCAGGATGCGCTGCCTGGGCTTTTCGGGATTCGTCTTGAATATCTTGAGCTTGACGATCTTCTGGAAATCATCGTCATCGAACTGTCCGAAATACCAGCTGCGGAGATTGTCGCCGCTGTGGAACTGGAGTCGGGCGTTGCTTTCCTCCACGTAATTCTCGTTGTTGACCACTTTCCTGAGAATCTCCGCCTGACGCGTAGTTTCCGGGACAAGGCGTTCATTGAAGTAGAAATTGACCAGCATCACGCAGAATCCGACTGCGAAGATAGGCATGCCGCACCGGCTGAGGGAGATGCCGGATGCGCGGATGGCCGTGAGTTCGCGGCTGCGTCCGAGGTTGGCGAGTGCATACATGCAGGCTAGGAGGACCGTGATGGGAAGGATGAACCGGATGTTTCCGGGGATTTTCAGAATGAAGTATTCGACCGAGACGGAGACGGATGCCTTGTTGTCCAGGAAGTCGCCGACGTCGTTGTACATGTCCATGATGATGAACAGCAGCGTGAAAGCGAAGAGCAGGATGAAGAACGGCACCAGGAACGAGCGCAGGATATACCCGTCGAGTGTCGGCATCCAGGAAAACTTCCGGGGGACGCCGTAACGGGAATAATCGTTGGAGAAGGAATCGGACATGAAAACGATGGAAAAATGGTTTTGGTGCGTCCGCTCCGGGATCGTCGCAGGGACGGTCCCGGAACGGGGGTTAAGGTCGGAAAAGACCAGCCGTCAGCCTCTGCGGCGCTGGGTGCGGCGTTTCTTTTCGCTCGGCTTTTCGTAGTGTCTCCGGTTGCGGAGTTCCTTGAGCGTACCTTCCTTGTCGAGTTTCTTTTTCAGACGGCGGAGTGCGCGTTCGATCGAATCACCCTTCTTGAGTTTGACTTCCGTTGCTTCCATAATTAATTCACCCCCTTTCCTGAACAATCTGTTGCATCGTATTTCATCGGTATGACCTCATGAATTCGGTTTGTTAGTTGTTTTCGGAGAATCCCGCCTCGTCGGCGAGCATGGCGCGGAGCTTGGCGAGCGCCTGGTTCTGGATCTGGCGGACGCGTTCGCGCGTGCGGCGGATCTCCTGGCTGACTTCCTCCAGCGTCTTCGGACGCTTGCCGTCGAGCCCGAACCGGAGCTGAAGGATCAGTCGTTCGCGGTCGTCGAGCTGGGACAGCAGCGAGAGCAGACGGTGGACGGATTCCTCGTCGCCGAGGATGCGGTCGGGCGTCATCGCCCCCTGGTCGGGGATGATGTCCTGGAATTCGCCGTCCTCGCCCTGCTGGATTGGATCGTGCAGGGAGAACGTGCGGAGATCGGCGAGACGAAGCCCGGTCACGGTACGCCCGCTGAATCCGAGGTTCGCGGCGATCTCTTCGTCGGTCGGTTCGCGTCCGAGCTGTTCCGCGAGCTTCATCTTGACGGATTTGATCTTGTTGATCTTGCCCGCGGACTGTACGGGGATGCGGATCACGCGCGACTGGTTGGCGAGGGCGCGGCGCATGGACTGCTTGATCCACCATGCGGCGTAGGAACTGAACTTCGCGCCCTTGGACGGGTCGAATTTCTCCACTGCGCGCATGAGGCCGATGTTGCCCTCGGAAATGAGGTCGAGCAACGGAAGCCCGAGCCCCTTGAAATCGTGGGCGATCTTCACGACCAGGCGCAGGTTCGCTTCGATGAGCGTGGCGCGCGCTTCGTCGTGGGAGTCGTGGTTCTTGCCGTGGATCTGCGCCGCCAGCGTGACCTCCTGGTCTTTCGATACCAGCGAGATCTGACCGATGTCGTGCATGTACACCTTCATCGAGTCGTTCTTCGTGACGGGGCCGTTCTTCGCCGCGGCCTTCGCGTTCTTCTTGTCCATCCCGGGATCTTTCGACCCCGCTATGAACTTGGAAAGGTCGATCTCGGAAGCGTCTTCGACGTCTTCCAGCACGACGGGCACGCCGTTCGCGTCGACCGCGCCGGAAGCAATCGTTTCCTTCACAGGAGCGGTCGCCTCGGAAGAGGCGGCTTCGACCTTGACTTTGAGCTTGGTCTTTTTCGCAGTCGAGGTAAAAACGGATTTCTTCGCGGAGGATTTCTTCGCGGAGACATCGGTTTTGACTTCGGCCTTCGCCTGCTTTGTGTCGGCTTTTGCCGTGGTCTTTGCGGAGACAGCTTTTGTTTTTTGGGCCTTCGTTTCGGCCTTTTTCGCCGGAGCAGTCTTGATCTCGACCTTGACAGCCGGTTTTTTGACGGCGATCTTGATCGGGCTCTTCTTGGCGGAATCCTTCTTCGTTTCCTGCTTCACTTCGGCTTTGGGAGCAGCTTTCGCAGCGGATTTTTTCATCGTGTCAATCTTGACGGCAGGTTTGAACTTCGCTTTTGCAGAAGTTTTTTTCGCCGCCGGAGCCTCGTCAAAGAGGACCTCGGGCTTGAAAGCTTTTTTCTTCGCGGAGGCGGCTTCCTTTGCCGGAACTGTTTTCTTGGCGGAAACAACCTTGACAGGCGCGGCCTTCTTTACGGGGGCGGATTTCTTCACGGGAGCAGAAGCCTTTTTCGGGGATGCGGAAACGGGGGCCGTTTTCTTCACGGGGGCGGCCTTTGCGGATTTTACCTTGCCGGACACGCCTTTGACCTGCTTGCTGGAAGCAGCCGATTTCGCGTTTTTTTCGGCGGCGGGAACCGCGATCCGTTTTTGTTTCGCATCACTTTTCATCGAAAAAAAGACTCCGAAGATTTGTTTTCCTGCGTTGAGCTGTTATATTGATATCGCAACCGTTTTTGATTTCGAGATCCGCAACAGCTTTTCCGCATCCGTATGTCATGGGGATAATCCCCTGGTTTAAAAACAATTGCATATAATGTACATCCTAAATAGAAAAAGGCAAGAGTGAAATGAGAAAAAGAGGCTGGAAAAGCACGTTTTTTAATTTAATCTCTAAATCATATAAGCAGGCGGGACGCATCGGCCCGCTCGAATCCGATATGATGCCGATCGCCCTGCTCGGATGCCTCATGAACAAACCCTCGACGACTGGCGGAAAACGGCCTGTTTTCTACGTGGCGTCGTCGCAGTCCCGCGCGGAACAATGCCGGGACGACCTGTCCGTCTGGGCGGAGGTTGCCGGAAAAAAACTTTCTGTTCATACTCTGCCGGACGGTTCGACGCGGCGCCAGAGCCTGCTTCAATCGGATTCTCCCCGCGCCGAGGCGCTGCACCGGCTTCTGGACGATCCGCCGGACGTGTTTTTCGGGTCGGTCACGAGCCTGACCTCGCCCGCGCCCGTGCCGAGGCTGATGCGCGAAAGCGAACTTGTGCTGAAAGTCGGCGACGAGGTCGATCTGAAGGAGCTCGCGGAACGCCTAGTCGAGATGGGGTACGACGACGAGGTCGAGGTCGGCATGTCCGGCGAATTTGCGCGGCGCGGCGGCCTGATCGACATCTTTTCCTCCTCGGAATCCGCGCCCGCCCGCGTGGAGTTCTTTGGCGACACGATCGACAGCATCCGGCTGTTCCGCCCGGACACGCAGACTTCGACGGGCAGGGTGGATTCCTACCGCGTGATCCTGCGGTCGGGTTCGGGCGGCGACGGGACGATCGTGAACGGTACGGAATACGCCTCCGCTCCGGCGTTCGAATATCTACTGGAAAATGATTCCGTACTGGTCGAGGAGGCTCCTGGCGAGATTCGGACGCATCTGGCGCGCTACGGTACGCCGGAGGAATCGGAACAATGGGCTGCGTTCGAGGAGAAAATGAGGTCGGATGGCCGGCTTGTGGCGTTCGAGGACGCGGCGGGCGCGGCTGACCCGGACGGTGGCCCGTGCGAGACGTTCCCGTGTTATTCCACCGGACGCGATGCGATGGCGTCGGCTGCAGGGCACGAGTTCGCCGTAGACGCCGACGAGGACGGCAAGTCGCTGGACCAGGCTTTTTCCGTGCTGGCGCAACAGCTGACCGCGAGCCGGATCCATCAGTGGATCGAGGCGAAAACGCATGTGACGCTGCTTGTCGGGCCGGATTCCGATCCGCATCAGGTGCGGCGCTGGATCCTGGACCACGACCTGTGCGAAAACGACCTGCTGGGCGTGGAGGAGGGGAGTGTGCCGTGCGGGTTCTTCCTGCCGAAGGAGAAGCTGGCGGTCCTGACGATCCGCGAGCTCTTCGCGCTGCCGTACCGCCGCCGGAGCATGGCGCACGAACTTCAGGTCGAGGACGACACCCCCCGGACCGAACCGGTGTCCCGCGAGGATGCGGCGGGCGTGATCTCGGCTGGCGATCTGGAGGAAGGCGATTACGCTGTCCACCTCAACTTTGGCATTTGCCGTTACCTCGGACTGGACATCGCGGAGGCAGCCGGGGCGCGGTCGGAGATGATCGTGCTGGAGTTCGGCGACGACCAGGTGGTGCGGATACCGGTGCGCCAGGCGCATCTGGTCACGCGTTATGTCGGGTCGAAAAATACCCGGATCACGCTCAGTCGGCTGAACTCCGGCCGCTGGAACAAGGCTTGTGACGAAGCGCGCCGCTCCGTGCAGAGCCTGGCGTTCGAGATGCTGAAGATACAGGCCGTCCGCATGAAAAAGGCAGGCCTGGCGTTCCCGAAGGACGACCCCGAACAGGAGCTTTTCGAACAGGCGTTCCCGTTCAGGGAGACCCCGGACCAGCTGCGCGCCGCCGCCGAGATCAAGTCCGATATGGAGTCGCCGCGCCCGATGGACCGTCTGCTGTGCGGCGACGTGGGCTACGGCAAGACCGAGCTGGCGATGCGGGCGGCCTGCAAATGCGCGCTCGCGGGGCGTCAGGTCGCCATGCTGGTGCCGACGACCGTGCTGGCGCAGCAGCATTACATGACGTTCAAAGAGCGGTTCGCGGGGACCGGGATCGTGATCGAACAGCTCTCGCGGTTCCGCACGAAACCGGAGCAGCAGCGGATCATCGAACGCCTGAAAAGCGGCGGGATCGACATCGTGATCGGCACGCATCGGCTGGTGCAGAACGACGTCGGCTTCAGGGACCTCGGGCTCGTCATCATTGACGAGGAACAGCGGTTCGGTGTGCTGCACAAGGACCGCCTGAAACGCCTCCGCGCGACCGTGGACGTGCTCACCATGACCGCCACGCCCATCCCGCGCACGCTCCATATGTCGCTCTCCGGCATCCGCGACCTCAGCACGCTCATGAACGCGCCGGTGAACCGCCTGCCGATCCGCACGGTTTTCGCGCAGTACGACCAGAACGTGGTGCGCGTGGCGATCGAACGCGAGCTGAACCGCGGCGGCCAGGTGTATTATCTGCACAACCGCGTGAAGTCGATCGACAAGGCCGCGACCGAGATCGCGGCGATGTTCCCGGACGTCCCGCTTGGCGTCGCGCACGGCCAGATGGACAAAAGTGAGCTGGAAGTGGTGATGTCATCGTTCATCGAGGGCAGGACGAAAATATTGGTCTGCACCTCGATCATCGAGTCCGGCATCGACATCCCGAACGCAAACACCATCATCATCGAACGCGCCGACCGGTTCGGCCTCGCCGAACTCTACCAGCTGCGCGGCCGCGTGGGGCGCTGGGTGCGGCAGGCGTACGCGTACCTTTTCCTGCCGAAGGACGGTATCCTGACCGGAGACGCGCGCAAGCGCATGGCGGCGATCCGCCGCTACACGCACCTCGGCGCGGGGTTCCAGCTCGCCATGAGCGACCTGGAGATCCGCGGCGCGGGCAACATCCTGGGCGAGGAGCAGAGCGGTCAGATCAACGCGGTCGGATTCCATCTGTACTGCGAACTCCTGCGCGACTGCGTGGCGATGTTCAAGGGCGAGAAACTGCCGACCGCGCCGGACTGCGAGCTGTACCTCGATTTCCTGAGTTTCGCGGTCGAGCCCCCGCCGGGCATGATCGCCGCGGGCATCCCGCCGAGTTACGTTGAATCTCCACGCGTGCGCCTGCACTGCTATCGCCGACTTGCGATGTTCACCTCGGAACACGACCTCGACGCGTTCGCGGACGAGCTGCGCGACAGGTTCGGGCCGATCCCGGCTGAGGTCGACCATTTCCTGATGACGTGCCGGATCCGCCTCGCCGCCGCCGATGCCGGGATCACGAACGTGACCTGCCGCGGCAATCTGGTGTATCTGGAGAAGAACAAGCGCATGCTCCGGCGCGACGGCCTGATCCCCGCGATTCAGGGCAATCCGAAGCCCGCGCAGAAATTGAAACTGGTCCTGCGTACCGTGCGCGAGTTCATCCCGCGTGCGGAACAGGATTGATATTTTGAACTCGCACAAGGAGGCCGCACCATGAAAATGACCGCAGTCCTGAACGATATCACGAAACTCCGCGTCGACGCGATCGTGAATGCCGCGAACTGTTCCCTGCTGGGCGGAGGCGGCGTTGACGGCGCCATTCACCGCGCCGCGGGCCGTCGGCTCTACGAAGCCTGCCTCAAATTCGGCGGATGCAACACCGGCGAAGCGCGCATCACGCCCGGTTTCAATTTGCCCGCGCGCTATGTGATCCATACGCCCGGGCCGGTCTGGCGCGGCGGCACGCACGGTGAACCGGATCTGCTGCGTTCGTGCTACCTGAACTCGCTGGCGCTCGCGGAGGAAAACGCCTGCCGCGTGGTGGCGTTTCCGGGCATCAGCATCGGCGTGTACCGTTACCCGCTCGAAGCGGCGGTGAAGGTCGCCGTTGACGCGGTCGGCACGTGGACGGGGAAACTGCCGGAAGAGGTCATCTTCTGTGCGTTTTCCGAAAACGTGCTGGAGGCGTATCGTCGCGCGCTGAGTGAATTCCAGGCGTAAATGAGGCGGAATCAGCATGAAGCTGCCGAGATTGATCCCCTCAATCGTTGTCGTCGTTGCCGCTTTCCTGGCATCTGCGCTGTTTTGTGATGCCTCGGAGGCTCAGGAAAAACTCGCTCCCGACATCGTGATCCCGGCTCAACTGCCGCAGGGACATCCGCGCATCTACGCCTTCGAATCGGACCGCGAAAGCCTCCTGAAGAAAATCCGCGAAACAAAATGGGCCGGCGACATGTACGCACGGCTCGAACGCGAGGTGAAACCGTATGTGGAGCGACACGGGTCCGATCCGGACTGGATCGTCGGGCGCATGCAGATGAACTGGGAGGAGGGGAAACGCCACACCATTTTCCACGCAAAAAACAACGCCGTCCCGCTGTCGGAGCGGTCTGGAAACGCGAAGTATCCGACCGTGCGGCTGGCCGCCGGGCGCGTCGGCAACGGTACGGAACAGAAACTTGAGGAGCTGATCCCGTTCGGCGACGGCAACCTGAAGATGAATCGCGACGGGAAGACCGTGGACGTGCCGTTTGACGAAACCGGACTGGCGTTCGAAAACGAAAACATGACGATCCTGAACTTGGCGCTCCGGGCCGCCATCGTATATTATTTTACAGGGGACGAGGCGCACGCGAAGTTCGCCGCGGACATCCTGTGGGTGTTCGTGCGCGGCGCGGCGCAGCAAGAACAGCTGAACCCGGAGGACGTCGGACCGAACGAAAAAGGCGAGGTGAGCTCGCACGGTTATCTGAGCTACGAAACGCTCGGCGACGGGCGGCGTTATCTGGCCGTGCCGCTGATCTACGACTTCATCTATCCGTACCTTGACGGCGTGTACTTCGAATCGGACGAATTCAAAAACGGACGCGAAGACGGAAATGGACCGCTGTGGGCACCGGGTCATCCCCAGGGCAAAAAGTGGGCGTTCGAACAGTTCAGGATCATGTTTCAGAAAATGGTGGAGAACAAGATCACGCGAGGCGGCGGCCTGTTCGGAAACTGGAATCTGAACGAGCACATCTGTGCGATTCCGTACACGCTCGCGATGGACGACGACGCAGACATGCCCGGCGGCAGGGGGCGGCGGTATTATCTGGACCGGCTGTTGAACCGCACGACGCCCGGAAACGGTGCATACAAAGATGTGATTGCCGCCAATCTTCAGCCCGACACCGGACTTTGGCCGGAACCGCCCGCGGGCTATGGGCAGGGGGTCGTCCAACAGCTCGTGCAGTTCGGATGGCTCTACAATCGGGCGGGGATCCATGTGCTGGACGACCAGCCTCTTCTGATGAAGGGCGCGTGTGCGTTCCCGCAGGTGGCGTTCCCGAACGGTCGTTCGACGGCGTGGGGCGACGGCGGCTACGCCGCGATGTACACGCTTCAGGCGGAGTTGATGATCGCGTACGCGCGGGAGAAGGGCGACCGCGAACTGGAAGATATGTTCACCGCGATGCTGAACTTCGCGGGCGGACGCGAGTTCAGCGGCGACCTGTGGCTTCCGCTCTTCGCGTTCGTGCCGGAACTCCGCCCGGTCGAGGCGAAACCGGCGATTCCGCGCGTCTCCTTCAGCCCGGCGCATGCGCTCCTGATGGGGCGTTCGTTCAGCTCGACGGGACGACCTGAGGACGCGCTAGCGTACAGCGTGTACGGCTTTTCGGAAAAGTCGGGCCATTACCACGAAAACGGCCTGGCGATGGAGCTGTACGGCGGCGGGCATATCCTCGGATGCGATTTCGGCGCGGGGCCGAACTACTGGCACATCCAGCACCGGATGTTCAACCGGATGGCCGTGGGGCACAATACCGTGGTCGTGAACGGCGCGGAGATCGGTTCGAAAGCGTATCTGCCGCTCAAAATCAACCTTGCCGATCCGATGCCCGTGCCGGGCGGAGAGCCGAAGCCGGGAAAACGGGACAATATCCAGTTTTCCGACGTGTCGACGGTGCTGAACTTGAAATCGCTGAAGGCGGAGCTGCGGCGCGTGAACGCCATCGTGCGGACCTCGCCGAAGACCGGGTTCTACCTCGACATCTTCCGCGTGAAGATGCTGGAGGGCGAGGGGAAGACGTTCGACTATCTCTACCACAACCTCGGGACTGGGTGTAAGTTCGAAATGGACGGCGGCAGGGAGATTTCTCCGTTCGATCCGGCGTCCGGGTTCGGCTACGATTTTCTGAAAAACGTACACGGCATGGAGGGAACAGGCGCGATCAAGGGGAGTTTCGACGTCGGGAAGGACGGCCTGCGCATGAATGTCTTCATCCCGGACAACGGCATACGGCGCGAGTTCTACACGGCGGAATCGCCCGCGAACTTCCGGTATTTCGACCGTTTCTTCAAGGAAAAGCCCGTACCGACGCTGATGATCCGCCGGACGGACACCCACACCTGGGACCAGCCGTTCGTCGTGGTGTACGAACCGGTCCGCGCGGACGACGGCGGCCCGCATGTCAAGGATGTTTTCTGTGTCGTGACCTACAAACGCGCCCGCAACGGTGCGTCCGGGGACGAGGAGAATCATTCTGTCCGCCCGCCAGGCGTCCTCTCGCTGGAGATCGTGCTGGACGACGGGAGCTTATATGTGATTCACAACATCGCAGGTGCGGACCCGGACGGCAAAGACAGTGTTTTCTCCGTTACATCGGATTCAAAAAAAAGCCGGCGTGTGGATTACATCATTCCGACCTTTGAGGAGTGATTAGAGGACGCGGATCGTGCTGTCGCGCAGCACGGCACTGCCGCAGTGGAGGCTTTGCCTCACGTGCGCAAGCGAAGCTGAGCGCACTGCCGCAGTGAAGGGCTTGCCCTCCCCCCTCAGAACATGCGGCGGACGTATTCGAAGAGGATGACGGTAGCGGCCTGCGCCACGTTCAGGGATTCCGCGTCGCCGGGCATGGGGATGTTCAGACCGCGCGAGTTTTCGAGTTCCGCCACGCCGGTCGCCTCGCAGCCGAGGATGATCGCGCTGCGGTCGAAGAGGTCAGGTTCCAGAAAAACATTGCCGCCGCTCGCCGGAAGCGTCCGGTAGCAGGTTTTTACGCCGAGTTTGCGCAGATCAGACGCGAGTTCGGTCAGGTCGCCGCCGTACCGGATTTTGAGGGAAAACTGCGCGCCGGACGCGGAGCGGACGACTTTGTCGGAGAACGGGTCGGCGGTGCCGCGCGTGAGCCAGACTTCGTGAAGCCCCACGGCACGCGCCGTGCGCAGGATGGTGCCGAAATTGCCGGGATCGCCGACGCGGTCGAGCACGAGCGCGAAGGGATCGGCCATGGGGGCATCCGTCGGGACGGGCGCCGGGCGGCGCGACAGCACGAGGATGCCCTGCGAATGCATCGTGGGCGCGATGCGGTCGAATTCGGACGGCGGGAGGACGACCGGTTCGACGGGCGAGGGGAAGGGCAGGGCGGTGCCTTGGCGGAGGATGACGAGTTCGACGAGGTCCGGCGCGAGTGTGACGACTTCGCGGGAGGCGCGGAGTCCGTCGCAGAAACAGTATTCGGAATCGCGGCGGCCGTGGCGTGTGCGGAGCGCCCGGAGCAGCGATTCGGTGCGTCTGGTGAGGCAGCCGGATTCGGACATCCGAGGAAGCCCCGTTGCTTATGCGGCGGGCGTTTCAGCCGCGGCCGCGGGAGCGTCGGCGGGCTTTTCAGCCGGAGCGGAGACGGATGCCGCGGCCTGCGGATGGATCTGCTCGTCGAGCTGTTTGGCGAGGGAAGCCCAGTAGCCGTAGACGGTGGTGGAACCCTGCGCGGCGGCCGCCGCGAGATTGATGTTCTTCAGCACGGCGTCGGCCTTCATCATCTGGTCGAGGCCGGAGAAAAGACGCGCGGCGGAGTAGGCCGCTTCCACGCGGAGGTCTTCGGGCGTCTGGGAGAGACCGGCGATGCGTTCGAATTCGGTCGCGGCGTCCTCTTTTTTGCCGAGCTGTTCGAGGAGATAGGCGGCATCGAGCGCGGACCGCATCTTGATGAACGATTCGGACTTGGAGGAGGAGGCGACGGCGAGGAGCTGAGCGCGGGCCTTTTCCAAGTCGCCGGGCTGATTCGCGGTGATGAGTTCGCCGGCGAGGCGGAGACGCGCGAAATCCGCGGCCTTGTTGCCCGGATGCTTCGCGATGGCGGCTTCGAGTTCGGCGATGCTGCCCGCGTTGGCGAGTTCGCGGCGGGCGGCGAGTTCTGCGCGCTGGATCGCGCCCTGGATGATGATGACGACGGAGACGAGCACGGCGAACGCGCAGACGCCGATGATGGCCTTCTTCCAGTTGAGGGCCATCCACATTTCGAACTCGTCCAGCATCGTGGAAATGGCTGGCTCTTCCTGCTGTGCGGCGGGACGCTTGTGCTGCTGGGCGGCGGCGAGCTGATCGAAGGACTCGATTTTCTTCTTATTTTTGTTGGCCATGGTTCAATATGTCCTGAAAAAGTGTTGGCGTTTTAAAATGATTCTTATAATATAGCGCATCCCGCGCGCAAATTCAACTCGAAAACCATGGAAGGGGAACGTTTTTTCGTAGTTTTTACCTGAGCGGGAGCTGTTCCAAACAATAAAAAAAGTCCGTACCAGGGAAAAGGTACGGACATCGGAACGCCTTCGTCCGGAGGGGCGCGGCGAATTACTCCCATTCGATGGTTCCCGGGGGCTTGGACGTGATGTCGTAGACGACGCGGTTCACGCCGTCGACCTCGTTGATGATGCGGTTGGAGATGCGCGCGAGGAGCGGATAGGGGAGGCGGACCCAGTCGGCGGTCATGCCGTCGCGGCTTTCGACCGCGCGGATGGCGATGGCGTCCTCGTAGGTGCGTTCGTCGCCCATGACGCCGACGGAGCGGACGGGGAGGAAGACGGCGAAGGTCTGCCAGATCTTGTAGTAGAGGTTGGCCTTCTTCATCTCGTCGACGATGATCTTGTCCGCGCCGCGCAGGACGGCGAGCTTGCCGGGCGTGACTTCGCCGACGCAGCGGACGGCGAGTCCGGGGCCGGGGAAGGGCTGGCGCATGACCATCTCTTCGGGCAGGCCGAGCTGACGACCCACTTCGCGCACCTCGTCCTTGAAGAGGCGGCTGAGGGGTTCGAGCAGCTTGAATTTCATGTGTGCCGGGAGGCCGCCGACGTTGTGGTGGCTCTTGATGACGGCGCTCGGGTTGCCGTCGATGGAGATGCTTTCGATGACGTCCGGGTAGGTGGTGCCCTGCGCGAGGAAGGTCACGTCCGGGATGTTCGCGCAGGCATCGCTGAACACCTGGATGAACTCGCCGCCGATGATCTTGCGCTTGCGTTCGGGCTCGTTGACGCCGGCGAGCTTCGAGAGGAAACGGTCGGTCGCGTCGACGTACACGAGCGACATTTTGAACGTGCCGCCGAAGAGCTCGCGGACGCGTTCGGGCTCGTCCTTGCGGAGCAGGCCGTTGTTCACGAAGACGCAGGTGAGCTGGTCGCCGATCGCCTTGTGGATGAGCGCGGCGGCCACGGAGGAGTCCACGCCGCCGGAAAGGCCGAGGATCACGTTCGCGGACCCGACGGTCTCGCGGATCTCCGCCACGGAGCGTTCGATGAAGTCGGACATGGTCCAGTTCGCGGAGCAGCCGCAGATGCCGAGGCAGAAATTTTCGATGACGAGCGGTCCCATCGGGGAGTGGACGACCTCGGGGTGGAACTGGATGCCGAAGAGGCGGCGGTCGAGGTCCTGTACGGCGGCGAACTCGGTGTTGTCGGTCTTCGCGCAGGTCTTGAAGCCCTCAGGCAGGCGCGTGACCTTGTCGCCGTGGGACATCCACATCTGGGTCTCAGCGGGGACGTCCTCGAAGAGCGGGGAGGCGGACGTGGAGGTGACGATGGCCTTGCCGTATTCGCGGGCGTCGCCGTGCGACACTTCGCCGCCGAGCGTCTCGACCATGAGCTGGAGGCCGTAGCAGATGCCCAGCACGGGGATGCCGAGTTCGAAGATCGCCGGGTCGCATTTCGGGGCGTTGGCCTGGTATACGCTCGCGGGGCCGCCGCTCAGGATGATGCCCGCGGGCGCGGCGGCGCGGATTTCTTCCGCCGGGGTCTTCCAGGAGACGATCTTACTGTAGACATGGAGCTCGCGGACGCGCCGGGCGATGAGCTGACTGTACTGGGATCCGAAATCCAGCACGAGAATGGTTTCAGGATGATTCATAACATTGTTTCTCATGGGGTCAGAAAAAAAGAGTATCACATAATATGATACTGAAATGAGAAAAAATCCAGTCCGAAACGGTAGATTTTAAATAAAAATGTGCCTTGAGGCGGTGATGTCGGCCCCCCCGGAATTCCTTGTGGAACGACACCGGGCCGACCTTGTCGAACACGAACGCGACCGGGATGGCGGATTTCCCGAGGCATGCGAATAGGCATACAGCAGTGCCAGGTGTCGGCCTGTATCGTGTACTCGAAACGAAACCGTCCATGGAACATTCCACGGTGTACTGATTCATGAGGATCGACGGTTCCCAGGACACCCTGTCCTTCGTTTCGACCAGATGATCCAGCGTAACCTCAACCGGCAAATCACTCTCAATCACGTTCAGTATATACACATTGGCACTGTTTGCCAGGTCGCCGGTCCATTCCACGAGACGATAACGCATTGGGGGCATCATCAGAGTGTATCTGCCATTGGAGTAATCGGCGCTTCATAAAGGCCCTCCTCTTCTGTGTCGTATTCGCCGACGATCCGGCCTTCTTCTCCGTACACCTCGACTATGTACAGCGGCACATTGATGTCCATAATCAGGTAAAAGTCCGCATCGCCCTCGCAGGTAATCAGACCGGAATAATATCCCGCTTCCAGTGCGGTCGTCGTTTCGGGGGAACCATTCCTTCCGTCATGTTGACGCCCTCGCGGGATTCTTTGAGCTTGCGGAGGCAACTTTTCTGCAAAATTCCGGCCACGTCGTACTACTTCGTCAACGTTCCTTGTCGTTCGCGATGGTACCCGTTGCAAACATAAGGCGCGTTTACAAGCCTCGGACATTCTTCGAGCGAGAACATGCGACACAGCTCATTGCATAAAAACAGTCGGCACTTGCTGTATTTGCTGTTGCAACTTGTTGGCAACTTTTGGTATAAACTTTCTGTTTTACACTCCTTTTGGTGTCAAATCTCACGGGAGATCGTTCTTGAATTCTTGTCCAAGTTCTCTGCAATGTTGCGGAAAGACAGTCCCTTTCCGAGATATTTTCCAGACGATCTCGATCTTCTTTGGTCAAATGTGCCATCTGTGGCTTCCTTTGAGGATAAAAGATTGTAAGACCAAACGCATCCCCGCTTTTTGCAAGACTAAACGTAATTGACCCCCTTTTGAGTGTTGCTTTTACCTTATTATAAGCATCAAATAAGAAAAAGTCCGAAAATAGTGGTTCTTTTTCGTTTTTTCTTACAATAATTGGAGAAACAGATTCGTTAAATAGAAAAATGTGTCCTTTTTTCTTCAAATAGAACGGTCGAACTTTCCTAACCAACTAAATATGAAAGGATTTTCGCATGAAACACAATTTTAACAAGATGCTGGCTTCCGGCTCGATCATCGCCGGATCCCTGCTCCTCGCCACGGTTCTCTCCGCTCAGGCTCCTGCCGGCGGCGCAGCTCCTGCCGGCGGCGCTCCTGCCGGCGGCGCTCCCGCAATGGGCGGATTCGGCGGCTTCGGTGGCGGCCAGGGCGGTCAGATGCCCCCGATGGGCGGCGGCTTCGGCGGCTTCGGCGGATTCGGTGGATTCGGCGGCGGCCAGGGCGGTCAGATGCCCCCGATGGGCGGCGGCCAGGGCGGCTTCGGCGGATTCGGTGGCGGCGCTCCTGGTGGAGCTCCCGGCGCCGGTGCGGCTCCCGGCGGCGCTCCTGCCGGCGGCGCACCCGCAATGGGCGGATTCGGTGGATTCGGCGGCGGTCAGGGCGGTCAGATGCCCCCGATGGGTGGCCAGGGCGGCTTTGGCGGCTTCGGCGGCGGCCAGGGTGGTCAGATGCCCCGTATGGGCGGCCAGGGCGGATTCCCCGGATTCGGCGGCGGTCAGGGCGGTCAGATGCCCCCGATGGGCGGCCAGGGCGGTATGCCCCGTATGGGCGGCCAGGGCGGCGGCCAGGGCGGCATGCCCCGTATGGGCGGCATGGGCGGCGGCGGTATGCCCCGCATGGGCGGCATGGGCGGCTTAGGCGGCCAGGCGCGCGAAGCGAAGCCCGAGAAGAGAGAAAAGATGGAATCCATCGCCTCCACCCGGAAAGAATTCCCCGACAACAAGTTCAAAGAAATGCCGCAGGAATATAACAACGTCTGCGACAAAGCCGGCAAGATCGTGTCGTTCAAGTACAAAACGCGCGACAATTCGAAGGCAGACAGCACCGAGGTCGAGAAGACCGCTCTCATCTATCTGCCCTACGGCTACGACGAGAAGGACACCAAGACCCAGTACAACATCCTGTACCTGATGCACGGCGGCGGCGGAAACGAGAACCAGTATTTCCACGGCGTCGACCAGAACAGCCAGATGAAGAACGTGTTTGACAACATGATCGCCAAAGGCGACGTCAAGCCCCTCATCGTCGTCACGCCCACCTACAACGTGCCGTACAGCAGCGACATGAACAGCACCAGCATGAACTTCCACCTCGAGCTCGTCAAGGACCTGATCCCGGCCGTTGAAAAGCAGTATCACACCTACGCCAAGGATGTCACCAAGGAAGGCATCCACGCCTCCAAATGGCACCGCGCGTTCAGCGGATTCTCCATGGGCGGCGTCTGCACCTGGGGTGTCTTCGACCACTGCATCGACCAGATCGGCTGCTACATCCCGATCAGCGGCGACAGCTGGATTGCAGGCATGGGCAATGGCGAAGGCTCCGCGAAGTACCTCGCGGAAACCTTCACCCAGACCGGCTACAAGCCCACGGATTTCCGCGTCTACGCCGGCTGCGGCAGCCCCTCCGACATGGCCTACGGGAACCTGACCCCCCAGATCGACGCAATGAAGAAGCATACCGATATCTTCAAGTATTGCGACAACTTCAAGGACGGCAACCTGTATCAGGCCTTCTCCGAGAAGAGCGGCCATGACAACACCACCATCATGAACATCATCTACAACGGCCTCCCGAAGATGTTCGAGTAAGACCGTTTCCCCCTGGCGCGGACTGAAAAAGTCCGTGTCCGGGAGATGAAAACGAAATGCAGTCAGCTGAAGTGCACCCCAAAAGTTGGACACAACCTATGAGGTGCATTTTTTATGCCCAACACACAAAAAAAACGTCGTCGGTATGATGCAGAATTCAAGATCA
>CACWOL010000049.1 GCA_902762495.1 uncultured bacterium
TCAAGCTTTTCTCCGTTCGGGAGAGAGGCGGCCTCCTCGATGCCGGCTTCGCGATGCTTGTCCACGTAGGCTTCCTTGAAATACGCGTCGCGATATTCCTTATTCCCGGATACGATATAATTCCGCACGGCATTCGTCAGGATGTCCGAACCGGTCTGGAGCAGATCGCCGGCCTGATTACATTGCATGAGATATTCATCGGTCATCCCCGTTTCGATCGTGATGCGGTTCAGACGAACGGTGTTGAAAACCAGAAAACCGAGCAGAAGCAGCGTCAGCAGACTGAAGAGCGTGATGAGAGTTTTCGCCCGGTGCGCGGTAGTGATCCTGTGATCCAATTTAGACTCCTTTCCGATAAAAAAAAGAAATCGTCTGTATTTTGCTTTAGTGGAATATAACCCCGTTTGAGCGTTTTGTCAAGAAAAAAGATTGTGCGCGATGTAAAAAAAAGTTTTTTCACCGGATTTCGAAAAGAATTTCGCTTTTCTTTTGCACCGGAATATCGGAGAAACTTTCCCGGCTTCAAAAAAAACGAATTGATTTCGATCCGGCATCCCGTCTGCATTGTTGCGGAAAAATCCCGCGTCATGCTTGCATTTTTCAGGTCAGGAGAGTATATTAAAAGATATATTGTGTTATGGGCGATTAGCTCAGCTGGTTAGAGCGTCATGCTTACACCGTGAATGTCGGCGGTTCGAACCCGTCATCGCCCATGTTTTTTCTGTTTTTTCAACCCATTCAGATACAAACGGAGAACGAATCATGCATGAGTTCAGAACGCATACCTGCGGCGAACTGAGAAAAAGCGACGTCGGAATCACTGCAC
The DNA here is from genome assembly GCA_902762495.1 of uncultured bacterium. Lineage (GTDB taxonomy): Bacteria > Verrucomicrobiota > Lentisphaeria > Victivallales > UBA1829 > UBA1732. The sequence continues at coordinate 827 of CACWOL010000049.1, forward strand.
GCCTGTCCGGCTGGATCCACAGCGTGCGCGACCACGGCGGCATCATCTTCATCGACCTGCGCGACCACTACGGCAAGACTCAGGTCGTGATCGACCCGACCAAGGATTTCTATCAGGAACTCGAACGCTGGCGCGTCGAGACGGTCGTGTGCTTCACGGGCAAAGTCGTGGCACGTACGCCCGAAACCGTGAACCCGAAGATTGAGACCGGCGAGATCGAACTCGTGGCGGACGAGATGACCGTGCTCGGCGAGACCGAACAGCTCCCGTTCCTCGTGGCGAAAGACGAGGACGCGCCCGAATCTCTCCGCCTCAAATACCGTTTCCTGGACCTGCGCCGCGACGAACTCCACAACCACATCGTGATGCGCGCCAAGCTCATCGAGTCCCTGCGCCGCAAGATGTGGGACCTCGGATTCACCGAATACCAGACCCCGATTCTCACCAGCAGCTCCCCGGAAGGCGCCCGCGACTACCTCGTCCCGAGCCGCGTCCATCCCGGCAAGTTCTACGCCCTGCCCCAGGCTCCGCAGCAGTTCAAGCAGCTGCTGATGGTCGCCGGTTTCGACCGCTATTTCCAGATCGCGCCGTGCTTCCGCGACGAAGACGCGCGCGCGGACCGTTCCCCGGGCGAATTCTACCAGCTCGACATCGAGATGAGCTATGCCACGCAGGACGATATCTTCGCGATCCTGGAAGACCTCCTCACGGACATCTTCCCGAAGTTCACCACGAAACAGATCAGCCCCGCCCCGTTCCCGCGCATCCCGTTCCGCGAATCCATGGAGCGCTTCGGCACGGACAAGCCCGACCTCCGCAACCCGCTTGAAATGATCGACGTCACCGACATCTTCAAGGACAGCGGATTCCAGGCGTTCTCCAAGACCGTCGCCGCGGGCGGCGTTGTGAAGGCGATCAAGGTCAGCGGCATCGCGAAGGCGGACAATCCGCAGCCGCGCCGTTTCTACGACGAAATGATCGCGTTCGCTCAGGAATGCGGCGCGAAGGGCATGGCGTACATCATCTGGAGCGCGGGCGAGACCAAGAGCCCGATCGTGAAGTTCCTCACCGGCAACGAACTGCCCTCCCTCGCCGAAAAGGCGGGCATCCAGGACGGCGACGTGCTGTTCTTCCTCGCCGACAAGCGCGCCCTCGTGAACTCCGTGGGCGGCAAGGTGATCGGCGAACTCGGACGCCGCCTCGGTCTCATCGACCCGAACGTCTTCAAATTCTGCTGGATCGTCGACTTCCCGATGTTCGAGACCGACGAGGAGACCGGCGCGCTGATCTTCTGCCACAACCCCTTCTCCATGCCGCAGGGCGGGATGAAGGCCGTCGAGACGCAGAACCCGCTTGACATCGTGGCGTACCAGTACGACATCGTGTGCAACGGCATCGAACTCTCCTCCGGCGCGATCCGCAACCACCAGCCCGAACTCATGTACAAGCTCTTCGAAATGTGCGGCTACACCCGCGAGGTCGTCGACGACAAGTTCGGCGGCATGATCCGCGCGTTCAAGCTCGGCGCGCCGCCGCACGGAGGCATCGCCCCCGGCGTCGACCGTATGGCCATGCTCCTCGCCGACGCCCCGAACATCCGCGAAGTCATCGCCTTCCCGTTCAACCAGCAGGCCGAAGACCTGATGATGAACGCCCCGGCGGCCGTCGACATGAAGCAGCTCCGCGAACTCCGCGTGATCCCTGTTCCGCAGGAGCTCAAATACGAAGAGACCTTCAAGAAACTTCTGGCCGAGGCCGAACGCATCCGCGCAGCGGAAGCGGCCGCAGCGGCCATGAACGCATCCGCGGCTCCGGAGCAGAACTGAAAACGCTCCGGACCGCCCTGCCCCGCCCCATCGGAGGACCGGTATGCCAGCCAAACGGCAGCAACAGACCATCAAGCGGAAAACCGCCGGAAAGAAGTCGTCCAAAAAGACGAATCAGCAGCGCAGTACGCTGTTGATCTCCGTTCACAGGACGCAGGCGGTCTTCCTGCTCCTGCTGTTCGCCATGATCGGCGTCCTGATGGGCATTGGCGTCTGGAAGGCCGGTTCCGCCATCTTCAACTATGTCGACCGGACGTCCCGCTACGACAAGATGATCGTGGCCGCCGGACGCCGCAACGGCGTGTATCCGCCGCTCCTGAAGGCCGTCATCTGGAAGGAAAGCCGGTTCGATGCCTCGGCGCGCGGGAGCAAGGGCGAGATCGGCCTCATGCAGGTTATGCCGTCCTCGGCGGTCAAGGACTGGGAGAATACGTTCCGGCGGCAGGTGCCGTCCGACGGCGCGCTGATGGACCCGGCGCTCAACATTGAGATCGGGTCCTGGTTCCTCGGCCGCGCGCTCGAACGCTGGAAGGACTACAACGACGCGGAGGCGCTCGCGCTCTGCGAGTACAACGCAGGCATCCAGCGCGCCGAATCGTGGAAGCCACTTCTCCACGACGGCAAGGTCATGCCGAACATCGACATCGAATCCACGCGTAAATACGTTCGGGACATCCTCGAACGGCGCGATGAATATGAACATGAATGGAACTGGGAGAAACTCAAATGAACAAACGTTTCCGCCTTATGAAATCCGCCGCTCTGCTCGCCGTTCTGCTCGCGCCCTGCGCTATCCTCTCCGTCGGCCTCAATGCGAAGGACAAGGAACCCGTGCGCCACTGGGATTTCCAGTCCTCCAAGCTCGACAGCGACAAGATCCCGGAAGGCTGGAGCTACCGCGGCAAACCCGGCACGCCCGACGTGAAGTACGAGATCGTCGAGGACAAGGAGCTGAAGCATAAAGTCCTGCACATCACCTCCGACAAGGCGTCCGGGGTCATCATGGTCGACAGTTCCGATGTCGATTTGAAGAAATACCCGATCATGCGCTGGCGCTGGAAAGCCGTCACGCTCCCGACCGGCGCGGACGCCATGGTCAAGTCCAAGGACGACCAGGGCATCGCCGTCTACGTCGGCTACGGCAAGCTCACGCAGAGCAGCATCTCCTACAACTGGCAGACCGAGACCCCGAAGGGGAAATCCGGCAGCTCCACCTATAACTGGGTCGTCGACGTCGACTGGTTCACTCTGCGCGACAAGAACGACAAGAAGGACACCTGGTTTGAGGAAGAAGTCAACGTCTATGACGACATGATGAAGATATTCAAGAAGATCCCGTCCAGCTGGGCGCTGAGCATCTCGTCGAACAGCCAGTATACGGAATCGAAGGCCGACGTCTATCTGGACTACGTCGAGTTCGTCGACAAGAAGACCGCCGAGGCAAAGAAGGACGAAAAGAAAGAAGAGAAGAAGGACGAGAAGAAGGATAAATAATCATTACTTTTTCCCTAATGTTTTCCGGGCTGACGGATCCCGTATCCGCCAGCCTTTTTTCTGCCCTCAGAGATCATCGTTTGCCATACATGGAAACCTAAAACGCTGGAACCCCGTATATTTCGTAAGCTCAAAATGCTCATTTTATCGGATTATTTTTCGTTTTTTTTGTTTTTTGAGCTTGCATTTTCTGCAAAGATGCAGTATAATATTTTAGGTCGTGCGAGCAATACATGCGCACATCGAAAGAGTTGATACCGGCCGCCCTTGATTTCTATCGGCGGCTTCCGAAGACAACACACAGGCACCCGAACGCAAAGGAGGCTTGAAACACCATGAAGAAACTGTATTTCACCGCATTGACGGCGGCCGTGCTGGCGCTCGTCGCGGCATCGGACTACGCCGCGGACGAAACGGTCACGGAACAGGAAAAGAAAACCACGACCACAACGACCACGACCGTGATCACCGAAACGGTCAGAACGAAGGCGAAGGAAAAACCTGCGTGGAAACCGTTCAAGGTCTGCGTGCTGGACTTCACCTCGATCGACATTAATGGACAGATCCGGTTCCTCGATACGAAGAACAATCCGATCGTGATCCCGCCGCAGAACACGCTGAACGACGCCGACCACCGGACCATCAACTCCATCATGCAGGGCTATGTCCGCATGATCGACGCGTGGGACAACAGCTGGACGAACTCCGCGAACCGCGAGGCGCAGGTGGACGACAACGTCTTCACGCGCAAGAAGGCGATCGACCTGTACAACACGATCGTGAAGGGCGAGCCGCGCCCGATGGTGATCGGCGCGGAGTACCTGAGCTCTTATCTAGGCAAGCACAACGACGTCTTCGGGACCATGGAGGTCTCGCAGGTCGCCGCCGCGATGCAGAAACTCCAGAAGGAACCCGATTTCCCGCGCGACTTCATGCTCCGCATCGCGAAGGAAACCGGAGCCACCCACCTGATCTACGGCACCGTCTCGGACATCCATAGCAAGACCCGTTCGTTCTCCGGCTACGGCATCAATACGAACACCACCACGTATGAGCTGGACGTCACGATCAAGATGATCGACCTCGCGGCGCAGCACTCCGTATACAGCAACGTCTACACGGGCAGCTACCGCGAACAGCGCCCGGTCAGCACGGAAGCGTTTGACAACAACATCTTCCTGTCGCTCATGAAATCCGCGCTGGAACAGGCCGCCGAAGACCTCTACGACGTTTGCAAGGAAGGCCGCAAGAACAAGATAACCGTCACGCCCATGCCGTACATGGTCACAGTCACGCCGACCGGCGGCGAAGGATTCAAGGCATCCGAGGCCGCGGTCTACGCGGACGGCATCATCGTCGGCGCGGGCGGCGAGGCGTTCCCCCTCCCCGAAGGCGCTCATAAGATCGAGATCAAGGCCGACGGCTATCAGACCAAGACGCTCTCTCTGGACGTGAAGTCCGACCAGACGATCACCACCACTTTGGAAAAGTAACCGGAAAGGATGACTGCAATGAAATTCAAGAAACTCATCACCTTTTTTGCGTGCGTCGTTCTGTCCGTCGGCGCATTCGCCGCCGATAAACTCGCCGTCGCCGAACCCGTCGGAAGGGGTGGCGTGCCCGCGTCCGACATCGAAGCCTTCTGGGGCATCCTGGAAAGCTCGATCCAGTCCGACGAATACACGCTGGTCTCCCGCGGCGCGCTGAAACAGATGCTCACGGAAATCGGCCTCACGACCAGCTCCGACCTCGTGAGCCTGAACTCCACGCAGAAGGCCAAGCTCGGTGAAGTCGAGGGCGTGAAATACATCCTCGTCTCCGAGATCAGCAAATTCGGCACCCGCCTGAACTGCACCATGCGCATCCTGGACGCCACCACGGGAGAGATCGACCAGGCACGTACCGCGAATCTGCGCGTGAAGGACCTCGACGAGCTCGCCGACCAGATTGAAGCGACCCTGCAGAAGCTTCTGTCCGACGACAAATCGCTTCACCGTTCCGCGATCCTCGCCCCGGTCATCAAAGTCTCCGCGCCCGGCTACCTCGCCGACGACTTCAACGTCCGCCTCGAAAACGAGATGCTCGACAAGGGCCTGCGTCTCCAGAACCTCCAGTCCGTCGCAAAGATCCTGAAGAAAAACGATATGGATAATCTGAACGAGCTTGAACCGAAGATGTATGTCAAGGTCGGAAAGCTCCTCGAAGTCGAAATGCTCCTCCAGGCCACGATCACGCGTTTCGAGATCGACAAGATCGCCTACAACGTCGCCGAGACCGGCAACAGCGGATTCCGCTACATCGGCAACCTCGAAGGCAGCGTCCGCATCATCTCCGCTCAGACCGGCGAAACGCTCGGCAGCGTCCCGTTCGACGAACGCGTCGACTTCCGCACGATCCCGATCTCGACCAGACGCGACTGGACCGTCGACGACTACGGCAAGTATCTTATCCGGACCGTCATCCCGCAGAAGGTCATCCCCGGCATCATGAAGTCGCCGGCGTTCAAGGATATGAACCCGCCGAAGGCCGAAGCCGAGGAAAAGAAGACGGACGTGGAGAAATCTGGCGCGGAGAAGCCCGCCGAAGCGAACAAGCCGCCCGTGAAGTCCTCCGGGATCATCGGTGTGGAGGAGCTTCTGAAGAAAGCCGGAACACCCCGCAATCCCGACCCCGCGATAGAACTCGAAAGCGTCACCGAATAACGCCATGACAATCCGCCGTTTCCTTTCCATCGTCTCTATCCTCCCCGCTGCTGCGGCCGGCATGTTCTTTGCCGGCTGCTCCAGCGTCGTGAACTCGCATTCGCAGAAAGAGGACATGATGGAGTATTATCTGAACGGCGAGAACGAGGACGCTCTGGACGAGATCGAGTATAAACTCCGCGAGCCGGCATGGTACAATTCTTCGGTCGTCGACACCGGCGACGAACTCGTCTGGAGGCTTGAGGCGGGAAGCATGAACTTCCATATCGGGAACTTCCAGGAGAGCATCGACCAGTTCAAGATCGCCGAGGAGCTGATCGAACGGTACGATGACCGTGCCGAAGTCAGCGCCCGCGACATCGGCGCGGAAGCCGGAGCCGCCCTCACAAACCTCAACGCCCTGCCCTACCGCGGCTGGTGCCGTGACCGCATCGCAATCGCCGTCTACAAGGCGCTCGCCTACCTCGGCACGGGGAACGAAGAGGCGTTTCACGCGCAGATACGCCGTCTGCGCAACGAACAGAAGAAAGTCCAGGACGACTACAGCGCGTTTTTCGAGCAGGAGAAGGCCGAACTCGAAGCGGAAAAGGCGCAGAACCCCGATGCGGCGAAGCAGACCGATGCGCTGGGAAGCATCGAGAAGCTCACCGGCAATTCGGACAACGCTGCGTTCAAAAACAATCTGGCCAAGGTTAAGAAGGTCGCCAATAAAGGCTACGGAAACTTCCTCAACCCCGCCGCGATCTTCCTTTCCGGGCTCGGTTCCATCCGCGACGGCGAATATGACAACGCCCGCATCGACTTCCAGCATCTCGTCGAGGCCATGCCGAACAATCCTCTGTTCCGTCAGTATTACGTCACAGTCCTGCAGAAAGCCGGACGCGAGATTCCCGAAAACCTCGCCGACGTCCAGCCGTTCGATTTCCCGCTGGATGAAAACTGCGTGTTCGTAATCTTCGCGAACGGACGGAGCGCGGCGCTGGAGGAAAGCTCGATCTACTTCCCCGTCATGGCCGCGTGGCCCTCATGTGCGTTCTACAATGCGCCGTTCAAGGACCTCGAAGCCGAGGCCGCGGGCAAAAAATACAGCTCGCTGACCCTCGCGGACATGGACGGCATCCTCGCGCAGGAGTTCGACGAACGCCTCCCCGGCATCATCACGCGCATCGTCCTGAGCACGCTCATCAAGGAGGCCGCCTACTACGCCGGGATCGCGGTCATCGCCGCGCAGAAGGACATGGACCCCGCCGTCCAGGCCGCCGCCCTCGCGACCGTCGCCATCGGCGGCGCCGCCTACCGCGCCGCCATGAACACCGCCGATACGCGCTGCTGGGAGATCCTTCCGAAGGAGTTCCAGCTCACGCAGCTCCCCGTTCCGGCTGACAGGCAGGTCAAGATCAAACTGAACGGCGGCGCCTCATTTTCCCAGTCGTTCCGGCTCCCGGACGACTGCAAATCCGCCATCATCTTCGTCGATGCACCCAGCGCGCAGAACGTGGCATTCCACGTCCTGCCGATCAAATCCAAATAAGGAGAACAACCATGAAGAAAATATGCATGATCGGATGGTTCGCCGCCGTCGTGATGCTGGCCGCGTGCCAGAACTCCGTGAACACGATCGAAAATGCGGACAAGACCATGACGCCGAACTATGTCAATGACTCCCGTTTCGTGACCGACGGCTTCCTGAAACGGCGTCTCGCGCTCCAGAGCCTCACGCTGGGGCAGACCGCCGATGGCTACAAGCGCGCGCAGGTCGAAGTCACGAACGTCCGCACCGGCGTCGCCGCGCAGTTCTGGAGCTCCATCACGCGCGAAAACCCGTACCACATCCGCTACCGCTTCACCTGGTTCACCGAAGACGGCATGGCCGTAAACCATACTGTGCTCGCCGACTGGCAGGACGCCGTCATCATTCCCGGCGAAACGCTCTTCCTCCAGTCCGTCGCCCCGAACAGGAATTGCAGCGATTTCAAAATCAGCCTCAAAGAGGCAGACTAATCATAAAGGATACCGCACATGAACGCACGTTTTCTGATCCTCGGTCTTTCCGCCGCCGGAGCCCTCGCGCTCGCCGCGTGTGAAAGCAATAACACCGTCATCTACGACCCCGCCACCACCAAGACCGGGCTCCGCGCCACCAAAACGGTCTCCAGCGAGGAAATGCGCGAGGTTACCGTCGCCGCCGTCCAGGAGGCCATGACCAACGCCAAGTTCACCGCCTTCCTGAGAAAGTACCGGCAGGAAGTCGGCGATCCGGACGCCTGCCCCATCCTGAAGCTCGACAAGACCATCAACAACACCGACGATCCCGATCTGAACACCTCCGAGATCACCGACATGCTCTTCGAAGAGCTCCTGAACGCCGGAAAGGTCGAGGTCACTATGGCCGAGGGCGCGGGCCGCACGCAGGCCATCGCCGCCTCCCGCGACCTCGAATACGACGAGAACTTCGACCAGAGTACCGTCGCGAAACGAGGCACGCTCCAGGCCGCCCGCCTCGTGCTCCGTCCGAAAGTCACCTCCAATTCCGTGCGCGACGGCGGGACGCAGGCCGTGACCCGCACCTTCGTGCTTGAAATGGCGGACGTCGAGACCGGGCTGGTCATGTGGCGCTTCACCAAGCAGCTTGCGTTCATGAAGAAGAAAAGCTCCGTCGGCTGGTGATCCGGCCTCCGGTCCATTGACGCATTGACCGGTCCGCCCTCCCCGACCGCGCAACAGCGCATGGCGGGGATCAGGCGGCATCGGAATCATACCCTAAGGAGATTCGTCCTATGCGTAAATCCATCTTTTCCGCGGCAATCGTTGCCGCCGCGCTCGTCCTGAGCGCCTGCACCAACGTCGCCAAGTTCGACTACCAGTCGGCCCCCGGCACGCTGGCAAAATTCCGCGAACCCGGAGCCGCCACAAAATCCGTCGCTGTCATGCCCTTCATGGATCAGCGCGGCATGGGGAATATCGACCCCGCCCAGGCTCCGGCCCATGATATCGGCGACCACGGGTCCTTCTTCCTCGGGTTCATCCCGCTCATGCCCTTCGGGTACGTCGAGAAGACCCAGCCGGAGAACAGCGAGGACTTCGTTTCGCTCGGACGCTTCCACCTCGATGTCCAGAACGATCTCTCGGCCGCCGCAATCGCGAGTCTGAAGAGCTCCGGCCTCTTCTCGAACGTCACCAAGGCGAACAATGCCGCGCAGGCCGCGAACGCCGACTACATCTGGCGCGGCTCCGTGAACAGCACGTTCTACCGCGGTCGCATGTTCACCTACGGCCTCACCTATTTCGTTTCCCCGCTCCTCTGGGTCGTGGGCATCCCGAGCGGAAGCTCCACCAACGAACTCGGCGTGAAATTCGAGCTGGTCGACCGCGCCAGCGGCGACGTCGTCTGGAGTTTCGGCTACCTCGCCAGCGATTACCTCAACCACTGGATCTACGCGCGCGTCGGCAAGGACGTCAGCATCTATCCGCGGCTGATGAAGGAAGCCATGAACCAGGCGCTCTACAAACTCTCGCAGGACATGCCCGACCTGTGATCCGGCATCCGCAGACAGTTTAAAAGATTTCGCCCCCGGGATCCGTTGAGAACAGCCGGGGGCGTTTTGTGTCTTCGTTTTGTATTTATTCTTACAGCGAAGCAAGAATGCCGTTCGTGCGCATGGCTTCCGTTTCGAACACCGCTTCCGCCGTGCTTTCGAGGAAGGCGCCCGCAGCCGTGAGGGCCTTGTACTGTTCGGAACCGTCGTCGCCGAACTTGAGCGCGATCTTGTCCGCAGCCACACCGGAGACCACGACGCTGTTCGCCCCGTCGGTGTAGGTGAGCGTGGAGGCATCCCACTTGGAGAGATCGCCGGACTCGAACCACAGCGTCACGGAGCCGTCCGCGGCCTGCGAGACCACGTCGCCGCCCCAGTTGCCGCCGAACGTGAACGTGTCGTTTCCGCCGCCGCCCGCGAGTGTGTCGTCGCCCGCGCCGCCCGCGATCAGGTCGTCGCCGGTGTTGCCGACGATCCGGTCGTTTCCGGCATCGCCGAACAGCGAATTGCCGCCCGCCGCGCCCCAGAGCACATCATCGCCCGCACCGCCGCGCACGGTCATCCCGGCGAGTTCGGAGGTGTAGCGTTCGCTGGTCATATCGACCACATCGGCCCCCTCACCCGCACGGACCTCACGGATGAGGCTGAGACGCGCGGCGTCGCCGAATTCGGAGTAGATGTCGTCCATGAAGAGGCCGTCGCCGTTGTCCGTGTCGGAGAGATACAGGATGTTCGCGTCGGAATCCGATCCCGTGAACGTATCGCGGATGCGGTTCTTGCCCGTGATGCTCGCAGTCTCGCCCGTCACGGTGTTCTTCGCCTGATAACGCGCGGTCCATTTGTCCGAATCAGAGACGGTCGCAAAGAAGATGTCCGCGCGGCCGTTGCCGTTGGACGCCACCTGACGCGGTGCGCTTTCGGCGGACGACCACGAGGCGGAATCCTTCGCAAATTCGCTCCCCGCTTCCGTCACCTGGCAGGAATACGCCCCCGGCGCGGAGACGACGTCGAACGCCGTGCCGTCCGTGGCGATGCGGATCGCATTGTCAAAGGAATCACCCCGCGCGATCTCGGTCCAGTAGCCCGAGCCGGAGGTTGCACCAGTCCAGGCGATGATCGAGCCGTCCTTCGAGACAGCAGGAACATCATTCAATAGGAGTTGATGTGCGACTGTCAGTACGCCGGTATCCGACTCTTGCAGACGCAGCATCAGCATGCCGTTCCCGATGAGTGCGATGTCGTTTCCAAGCTTCCCGTCCTTCAGCGTGAAGACGTCGGACAGGTCTTTGTTATCAAGTTTGACGGACAGACTGCCGGTGAACGTCCCGGCGGTCGCGGCAAATGTTGCTATGGCGGGTCCGCCATCCAGCGGACTTGAGCATTTCATCAGATAAGTCCCGCTGCCGCTGAACGCGCCGAGGTCGCTGACCAGAGGGTCGTATCCGAGTCCGACGCTGAACGTGATCTTGCCGTCGTTCACGACCGACGCGCCGAGCGTGTTAACGCCCGCGAACGCCAGCGAACCGCTGTTGTAGACTGTATCGGTCGCGGTCGCGAGGACCACGTTTTCGAGCTTCATGTTTCCGGCGTTGTAAACCGCGCCGCCCTGCTCCGCCGTGTTGCCGCTGAAGGTGCTGCCGCTGATCGTGACAACGCCCGTGGAATTCGCGTCGTTCCACACCGCGCCGCCCTGCGCGGTGGGCACAGGCGCCGGATCATCGGACTGAACGGAATCATCGGGCACATAAACCGCGCTGTTTCCGATGAACAGGCAGTCGCTGATCGTGAGCGCGGCGGACGCCCAGGAATGGGAGATCGCGCCGCCGTAAAGCGCGGTATTGGCATCGAACGTCGCGCCGGAAACCTGCCCCGCGGTATTGCCGGAATCCCACACGGCGATCGCACCGCCGTCATTGCCCGCGGAGTTCGCAGTGAACGTGCCGCCTGTCACGGAGAGCGCACCGAAGCACTCACAGATCGCGCCGCCGCCGTAACTCGCCGTGTTGCCGGAGAAATCCGTGTCGGAGACCATCGTCATGTCGGCCGTGCTCGTCTGGATATAGATGCCACCGCCGTACATCGCAGCGTTGTCGGCGAACGTTGCGTCGCTCACGGTCAGATTGGCGGTGTCGCTGCTGCCGTAGTCGATGAACGTGGCAATCGCGCCGCCCTGCACCGCGCTGTTCGCGCTGAACGTGCCGCCGGTGATCGTCATCGTGCCATTTTTCGTATTGGCGACCGCGCCGCCGAACGACGTATAGATGTTCGATTCCGTTTCGATGACGCTGTTCCCGCTGAAAACCGAATCGGCAACGCTCATAATCGCATAATTATAAATCGCACCGCCCTGGTAATCGGCGGTGTTGCCGGAGAACGTACTCCCGGAAATCTCCGCGGTACAGACGGCGTTGTTGAACGTGTCGTTGAAAATCGCTCCGCCACTGTTGGCAGTATTTTCCGCAAACGTGCATCCGGTGATCGTGGTTGCTGCGCCCTGATGAAGTTCGATTGCGCCGCCGCCGTTTCCGGTCGGATATGAAGTGGTCGTTTCGCCGGATGTCCTGTTGTTGGCAAATAGTGATCCCGTCACGGTCAACATGCCGCGGTTCTGCTGGACTGCACCGCCGAAATACGCCTCATTTCCGGAGAACGTGCTTCCTGTGATCGTGCCGGTACCGTAGAAATCTACAAGGGCAATCGCGCCGCCCGCCTGACCGATCCCGTTCGCCTTGTTGTCGACGAAAAGACTGTCCTGAGCCGAAACGATTCCGCCCCCGTATGCCTTGATCGCTCCGCCGTGCCCATTGAAACCGTTAGAAGGATTCACTTCGCAACGGGAAAAAGTTGCGCCCGCAAGAAAGATCGCGCCCCTCGCATCATTTTCGTCCATGCCTCCGGAGAAATAATCTCCGTCTACGGTCATAGCCGAAAGGCATATTCCCGCGCCGCACCATGCAACCGCTTTATCGCACAGACCCGCGCCGGAATACGTTCCTCCGTTCAGATTGATGCCGGCGATCCTGCCACCATCGTCCACGACGACCTCTCCGTCCACGGATACGTTCACAAGTCCATAAAGATCCAGGGATCCGTCGGGGGTCAGACTTGCGGTCAGCAATGCATCCTTCCCGACGTATGCCACATCATAATCGGCCGTTGATTTCGTTTCGACCCAATCGCCGTCGACCTCAATCCACTCGCTTTTTGAGCCGATGGTCACGCCAATGACTTTATCCTGTTCCAGTTTGAGTTCGCCGTCCAGATACAACTGCACGAAGCCGTCTTTGAATTCTCTTGTTACAACTGCCATACTTGCGGTCCTTTCTTTTTTTATGCAGGAACGCAGGCGCGAAGAAAAACAGCGTCTCAGTCCGTTCATCCGTCTATATGACAGAACAGACTGTTCGCAATGCTTCCCCGTCTTGTGTTCCGGGCACAATTCCGCGTTTATGCGGAGGGAACTTGAACGGAGCGGGGATCTGGCTCGCCGCACCGTTGCGGCTCACAGTTGCGCGACAGTCCGTGAATTTCACACGGTTCACCCGGATTCCGTCCGAATTAAAATATTGTTATAATAATATACCGTTCGATTAGAGTTTTTCAAGCCCGTCTGTTAAATTTCCCGTCCCTTGCGTTAAGAATCCGCAGTCCGCAGCGCATTCCCCGGAAAAACACGTCAAATAATCCGCCGCAACGGTTGAAAACAGCTTCCCGCGCGCTATATTATTATTAAACTGATACAAGAACAAATCCGCCTCGAAAACGAGGCCAGAAAGGATCCTACCATGAACGCTCGATTCTTCCGCCGCGGGCTCTCCGCCTTCGCCCTCCTCGGCACAGCCGCAATGCTCGCCGGAGCCATGAACCAGGGATGCGCCACCGACCAGGTCGAAGATGCTCCCGCCGCCCCGCAGATCACGCCCGTTACGGCGTCCGTGCAGGAGATCAGAACTCTTGACTTCAAGCGCCGGAACGATCCCGACTACGCGCAGGTCACGCTCCCCCACACCATGAACGCATCGAACGGCACCGGCACGATCCCGCTCGAACGCGGTGACGGCTATTACCGCTACGCGCTCGATTTGAAGGAATCCGACCTCGAAAAAGATTACATCATCCAGTTCGAGCAGGTCGGCCAGACATCCGAAGTCTCCCTGAACGGCAATCTTCTCCACACGAACCGCTGCGGCTACACGCCGTTCGCCGTGAAGCTCGACGGCCTCAAGGCCGGGCACAACGAGATCACCATCCACACGAACAACCGCAACAGCAACGACATGATCCCGAACAGCGGCGACTTCAATTTCTGCAACGGCGTCTACGGGCGCGCCTACCTGCTCAGCGGCAATGTCTATTTCGATCCGCAGGTGTACGGCATCGACAAGATGCACGTGATCCCGCTCTCCATCAAGCAGGACCAGGTGCGCTTCGGCATCGCGACATCCGTGTTCAGCAAGGAGATCAAAAGCGCCGCGCTCGTCACCACCACGCTGAAGGACAAGGACGGCGGCGTGATCCTCTCCGAGACCAGTCCCCTCGCCGTCGCGCCCGGCGGCAACGAGTTTTACCGCGAATACACGTTCAAGAACCCCATCCTCTGGCAGGGCAAGGAAAACCCGTATCTCTACACGGTCGAGGTGAAGCTGAACATGGACGGTGAGGACATTGACCGCATCACCATCCCGTACGGATTCCGCGACATCCGGCTGCCCTACAGCGCGAAGGACAACCTCCTGCGCCTCAACGGCAAGAAAGTCAGCCTCCGCGGCGTCTCCTACCACCAGGATTCCCCCGGCGTCGCCGTCGCCATGACCGACGAGGACCGCAAACGCGACCAGGAGATTATGCTCGAGCTCGGGTTCAACTGGCTCCGCTGCGCCCACTATCCGCACAACGTGAAGGAATTCGCCGACTACGACCGCATCGGCATGATGTGCCAGACCGAGATCCCGTGGGTCAACGGTTTCACGAACTCCCCTGCGTTCGAACAGAACGTGATGCAGTTCACGCACGACATGATCGTGAACCTCTACAACCACCCCAGCATCATCCTCTGGGGCCTCTCCAACGAAATCTTCTACTCCTGGAGCGGCGAAGAATGCGTCCGCGTCCATAACGACGCCTACACCTACGCCCGCCGCCTCGACCCCTACCGCCCCGTCGGCCACGTCGAGCGCGAACAGGAAGTCCGCAACGGTGCGAGCAACGGCCTCATCTCCGACTGGTTCGGCAACAACACCTATCCCGGCTGGTACTCCCCCACCGACTTCGAACACACCAGGGACGGCGTGACCGACACCCAGGTCCTCGCCAAGTTCTACCTCCACGGCATCACCGAGTACGGCTACGGCGGAAACCCGTTCCAGCACAATTCCGACTTCATGACGCTCCATCCGAAGAGCAAGAACAACAAGACCGGCACCAGCAACGACACCGGCGGATGGCTTCACCCCGAGGAATACCAGACCCTCGGCCACATCTACTCCTGGAACAAGATCGCCGGAACGCCCGAGGGACGCCGCATGACGTTCACCTCCCTCTGGATCCTCTTCGACTTCGCCGTCGGCAGCCGCAACGAGGGCGACACCCCCGGCATCAACGACAAGGGCCTCGTGACGCGCGACCGCAAGACCAAGAAGGACGCGTACTATTTCTACAAGTGCGTCTGGAACCCCGAAAACGAGGTCCACATGATGTCCACGCGCTGGGAAAAGCGCGACACGAAGGACATCGCGATCACCGTCTTCTCCAACGCCGA
>CACWOL010000050.1 GCA_902762495.1 uncultured bacterium
CACGGACGGCGACGTAGCGCAGATGCGCAAGCTCACCGGCGATAGTCCGATGCAGGCGCTGGGGACGCTCGGCTTCTGGCAGAGCCGCGAACGCTACAAAACGCAGAATGAGCTCATCGAAGTCGCCGAAAAGTACCGCCAGCTCCACATCCCGTTCGACGGCATCATCCAGGACTGGCAGTACTGGGGAGAGGACAACGACTACTGGAACGCGATGCAGTTCCTGAACCCCGGCTTCCCCGAGCCGAAGAAGATGTTCGACCGCGTCCATGAGCTCAACGGACACGTCATGCTCGTGATCTGGCCCGACTGCGGACAGAAGACCGAGCAGTTCAAGGTAATGAAGGAAAAAGGATTCCTGCTCGATATCGACACCTGGCCGAACGATACGTCCGTTGGCGGCTCCGGCGGCGCGCGTCCCTACGATCCTTCCGGCAAGGAAGCCCGCGATCTCTACTGGAGCTACGCGAAAAAACTCCTGGACTACGGCCCCGACGCCTGGTGGATGGACTCCACCGAGCCGGACCACCACAATATCAAGGACGCCGACTTCGACCTCAAGACCGCGCAGGGCACGTTCCGCCGCATCCGCAACCTTTATCCGTTCTACACCACGGGCGGCGTCTACGAGCACCAGCGCGCCGACGATCCCGAGGGAAAGAAGCGCATCTTCATCCTTACGCGCTGCGCCTACGCGGGCCAGCAGCGGTTCGGCACAAACACCTGGTCCGGCGACACCGTCACCAGCTGGGATTCCCTGAAGGACCAGATTGCGTGCGGCCTGAACATGGGACTCGTCGGCCTGCCGTACTGGAACGCCGACATCGGCGGGTTCTTCCTCTGGAACTACCCGAACCGCAGCCGCAACATCTCCTTCTTCGAGCTCTACGCCCGCTGGATGCAGTTCGGCGCGTTCACGCCCATGATGCGCAGCCATGGCACCGACGGCCCGCGCGAGCTGTACTTCTTCGGCAAGGAAGGCGACCCCGTGTACGACGCCATGCTTCGCGCCATCAAAACGCGCTATGCGTTCATCCCGTACATCTACTCCATGATGCACGACGTCTCCGCGAACCGCGGCTCGATGATGCGTCCGCTCTTCGCCGACTTCGCAGCAGACAAGAAGACGCATAAGCTCGATACCGAGTTCCTCTTCGGCAAATCCCTGCTCGTCGCTCCGGTCGTGAAGTCCATGTACCTCAGGAACAACCGTATTGATGTTTCCGAAACGAAGAACTGGGACGTCTACCTGCCCGCCGGATCCAAGTTCATCGACTTCCATTCCGGCAAGTCCTACGAGGGCGGCCGGACTGTCACCGTCGCTGCTCCGCTCGACTATGTGCCGCTGTTCGTGAAGGCCGGCAGCATCATCCCGATCGCCGAGCCGGTCGAATACGCCGAGCAGAAGAAGTGGGACGACCTCGAAATCCGCGTCTATCCGGGCGCGAACGGATCCTTCACGCTCTACGAGGACGAGTTCGACAACTACAACTACGAGAAGGGCGAATTCAGCACGATCGAGTTCACATACAAGGACGGCACGCTCACCATCGGCGACGTGCAGGGCTCCTATCCCGGCATGCTGAAGAACCGCACGTTCCGCGTGGTCCTCGTGAAGGAAGGCGTCGGCGTCGAGGAGACCCGCACCCCGGTCGAACAGTGCAGGACCGTCAAATACTCCGGCAAATCCGTCTCCATCAAGCTCTGACGTCTTCCGTCAGCCTTTTTTGAAGCAAAAATCAGGCCGTCCGGCTATTCGCCGAGCGGCCTTTTTCGTGCATTGAATTTCAGGTGAGGGGAGGAGGCCTGTTTTACGGACGGGACTTCGTTTCGCTGGTCAGGTCGGGCTTCGCGATGGTGATGCGCGTGCCCGGTTCGGTCGAGTGCGTGAGCCAGACGTTGCCGCCGATCACGGATCCCTTTCCGATCACGACCGCGCCGAGGATGGTTGCGCCGGCGTAGATCGTGACGTTGTCCTCGATCGTCGGATGGCGTTTCGCACCCTTGATGATCATGCCGCATGCGTCCTTCGGGAACGACAGCGCGCCGAGCGTGACGCCCTGGTACAGCTTCACGTTGTCCCCGATCTCGGCGGTCTCGCCGATCACGACGCCGGTGCCGTGGTCGATGAAGAACGCGCGGCCGATCTTCGCGCCGGGATGGATGTCGATCCCGGTGATGCGGTGGGCGTATTCGCTCATCATGCGCGGGATCATGGGGACCTTGCGCGTGATAAGCGCGTGGGCGATGCGGTGGATGGTGATCGCGCGCAGTCCGGGGTAGCTCATGATGACTTCCTGTTTGTTGCGTGCGGCGGGGTCGCCCTCGTAGGCGGCCTGCACGTCGGTCTTCATCACGTCGCGGATCACGGGCAGTTCGGCGAGGACTTCGCTTGCCACGGTCGCGGCGCGCCCCTTGCAGTCGCAGTTTTCATCGGCGGTCGTGCACGTGTAGCGGAATACGCGGCAGAGCAGATCGGTCAGGCGGTGGCGGGAACGGATGAGCAGGTCGCCGACGGAGAACCGGATGGTGTCGGCGGACTCGGCCTCGCGTTCGGCGAATCCGGGGAAGATGAGCTCGATCAGGTCGTGCAGGAGCTCCAGGATCTCGGCCTCGCGGGGCAGGTTCAGCCCCTCGGAGTGGTTCACCCCGATCCCGTCTGCGTAGGACGCGCAGAGGCGTTCGACCAGATCGTCGATCGGGGCGAGTTCAGGCGACTGCGGCTGGTTTTTCGGGCAGGTTTTCATGAGGTCGTTCCTTTCTGATATTCGTAATGCCGGGCATTAAATCCTGGCGCGGTCATTCGATGTTCTGGATCTGTTCGCGGACTTTTTCCAGCCCGGTCTTCATCTGCACCACGAGCGGGGAGATTTCGGCCGTCCCCGCCTTGTTTCCGAGCGTATTGATCTCACGGAACATCTCCTGCATCAGGAAATCGAGGGAGCGCCCGGGGGTGTTCCCGGCGGCTAGCGAACGGAAATGGCTGAAATGGGCATCGAGGCGCGTCAGCTCCTCAGTCACGTCCAGACGGTCGGCGAAGATCACGAATTCGCGGAGCATGCGTTCGTCGTCGGCTTCGGCATTGAATCCGGCATCCTTCAGGCGTTCGCGCATGCGGGCGGCCTGCTGTTCCGGCAGACCGGGCGTGAGCGTACGGATTTTCGCGACGATGGCCTCGAATTCGCCGATGCGGGCGAGGATGTCGCGTTCGAGCGCGGCGCCCTCGGTGCGGCGCATTTCGATGTGGCGGGTCAACGCCTCGTCGAATACGCCGAGCATGAACGTTTCGAACTCGGGATTCGTGCTGAGCGCGGAAACCGGGACCACGACGCCCGGCACCGCGAGAAGCTGGTTGATGTTCAGCGAGGCGTCCAGACCGTTCTTTTCGGCGGCGGCGCGCGCTTCCCTGATCACGGTGTTCAGGAACGCGTGGTCGATGCGGGAGGCGGCCGGGGCGTCGTCCAGATAGTTCAGCTCGGCGCGGACCATGATGGAGCCGCGCGCGAGACGTTTTGCGAGCTGGGCGCGCAGGACGCCCTCGTGGATCGAAAGTTCTTTCGGCAACGAAAACTTCGCGTCGAACTGCTTGCGGTTCACGGACGATATTTCGAAGCGGAGCGCGACGCCGTGGTCGACGCCTTCGGCGCGGCCGAATCCTGTCATGCTGTTCATCATGTGAGGGCGGTCCTTATCAATGGAAGACGAACGATCCGCCTTCCGGGGATTTCTCGTAGCCGGGCCGGTCGAACGGGTTGCGAGTCGGGTCGCTCTGGGCGGGGAAGACGAGCGTCCGTGCGGGAATCGTCTTCGGGATGGCGTCGATCTCCTCGCGGGTCAGGCGGGCGCCGTCGAGCTTGGAGACCTCCATGAGCTCGGCCGTGCGGAGTTTCCAGCTGGCGAACGTGCCGCTTTTAGAGAATCCTGTCACCACGATGCACTGCATCGGATCGTCGGCGGGCCACATGAGGGAGAGCTGGGTATACGGCGAAGCATCCGCGGTCTTGCCGTCCCGCTCGTTCAGGTATTCCTCCCAGGAGGTAAGTTCATTCTGTTCCGGTTCGTCGGGGTCGACCGGCAGACGCGTGTAGATCGTCTCCGGGTTGTCGAAACGAACACGGTTGAGCTCGGACGTGGTAAGATACGGCATGTTGTTGCGGACAAACGCCGATGCCGCGCTGGTCGCGCTCTTCAGTCCGGTATCGCCTGGATCGTAACGCTTCACGATCACGCGGTACGGCTCCCAGAACATCAAGGAGCGTTCGCCTTCGCCCACAACCACGACCTTCGCGCCGAGGTCCGGCGGAGACCAGACCACGCAGCTGTGCATCAGGTCATGTTCGGGCGCGACGGGGAAACGCCGCACATCGTCGACCTCGATATGTCCGCTGTTTCCGGCGTCCAGGGGGATCACGTAACGGGGATAGATGATGTTTTCGTAGATTTCCGGCTGGGTGAACCGGATGAAGTTCTGCTGGTTGTCCGACAGCCCCTTCAGGTTGTTCAGGGCATAGGTGCGCGCACGTTCCACGGCGTTCTTCGTGTAATCCGTCCGGCACGCCGTCAGAACGGCCATCGCGGCCATAATCGTGAATATGTTCAGCAAAAATCGTTTCATGAATGGTTTCCTATGTCGTTTACGCATGCCGGACAGAATGGGATCCGGCACGGGAGCGCGTCCGGTTTCCCGCGCGCGCTTCCTCAGCTAATATCCTGAATAAAATAATATAACCCCTTTTTTTTATCCTGCAAGGAAAAAACGGAAAAAGAACGGAAAACTTTGCACTTTTCCCGTATCGAAACGGAAACGGCGGCCCGGGCGAACCCGCGACCGTCGTGAAACTCCGGTTTTTGAGCGTCCGTCAGCGTCCGAGCGGCGAGAAGGAGAAGCCCATGTTGAAGTGGAAACGCAGCTTTCTGGAAACGCCTTCCTGATTGCAGACGATCGGGTACGCCAGATCCAGGCGGATCGGCATGTTGATGCCCGGCACCATGATGCGGAGACCGTAGCCGACGCCGACGTTCGGCTGATTGATCGGTCCGAAATGGGCGCTGGTGGCGTCGCCGACGTCGCAGAAGACAGCGCCGCGCAGGAACTTGTAGATCGGGTGGGAGAGCTCGGCGGTAAAGAGGTACATGAACTCGCCGCCGTAGTTGTCGTTGTTGTTGTCCACGGGACCGATGCTGCGGTACGGGAAGCCGCGCACGGAGTCGCCGCCGCCAAGGAAATACCGGTCGTACAGAGGCACCATATCGCCGTTGAACGTCCCCATGGTGCCGATCTTCGCGCCGGTGGTCAGGACGAACCAGTCGTGCAGGAACGGGAAGTAGTTGACGGCGCGCAGCTCGAACTTGTAGTAGTCGTTGGAGGCGCCGAGTCCGCGCGAGGTCAGATAGGTGTACGCGCCGATGTCGTACCCGGAGGTCGGGTTCGTGGCGCTGTTGCGCGTGTCGCGGTTCAGAGCCAGGAAGACGCGTCCGACCCGTTCGCCGCCCTTGGCATCCTGGAAGATCGGCCCCATCTTCTTGTTCATGTCGAGGACGCGGACGTATTCGAAGGTGTAGCCGCCGGTCACGGACGTGAATTCGTCGAAGATGCGTTTCGTGAGGGACACGGTGAATCCGAGCCGCTGTTCGTTCCAGTCTTCATACAGGACCTCGCGCCAGTAGCCGGAGAGGTCGAAGCGAAGCGGGATGCCGAAGAGATACGGCTCCGTGAAGTCGGTCTGCACGTCGAAGTGCTCGACACCGACGAGCGCGCCGATTCTGAGGCGCTGGCCGCCGCCAGTGAACAAGTTCATCGGGTCGGTGATGTCCATGTTCGAGTGCCACAGTTGGATCGACCCGGCGAGTCCGTCGGAATCGCTCCAGCCGAAGCCCAGGTTGCCGCCGTAGAAATCCTTTTCCTCGACGTTCACGTAGATGTCCTTCTTGCCCGGTTCTGGCGAATCCATCGACAGGATCTCCACGCCGTCGCCTTCGCCGTTCGCGGACTGGAAATACCCCATGCCCATCAGACGGCTCTTGCCGATGTCGAGCAGTTCCTTGTCCATCGGGTCGTCGGTTTCGAACGGAAGCTCGCGGCGGATCACGTAGTCCTTGGTCATGCGGTTGCCGGAGATGTAGACTTCGCCGATCGTAAACTGCGTGCCCTCATGGATCTCGTATTCCACGTCCACGGAGTGCGTGCTGTAGTCGGGATAATGTACCGCGCGGGCCTGGAAATCCGCGTATCCGAGCGGAGAATACTTCGATTCCAGCACCTTCAGGTCGCGGTCTTCGCGGCTGCTGCTGTAGACTTCCTCCTCGCGGGCGGAGAGCAGGGGCAGGAGCTCCTCTTCCGGGAATTCCTTTGCGCCGATGATGCGGATGCTGTTGATGAAGTAGGGGTCGCCTTCTTCCACGACGAATTTCACGTCGACCAGCTCGGGATCGTCCTCGTGTTCGGTCACGACCACGTCGGTTACTTTGAAGTCGAGGTAGCCTTTCTGCCAGTAGAATTCGCGCAGACGGATCTTGTCGCGCGAGATGAAATCCTTGTCATAAAGCCCGAAGTTCGGCGGCAGTCCCAGAAAGGTCCATGGCATGAACGAGAGCCACTTGGCGCTGCCCATGAAATAGCGCGTTTCCAGCAGGTCCTTCACCTCGGACGGTTTGTAGACCTCCATCCCTTCGAACTCGACGTTGTCGATGCGCACGCGCAGGTGTTCGGCGATGTTGAAGATCACCTTCACGCTGTTGTCGCCGTCGGCCTCCAGCGAAGAATCGATCTGGGCGTCCGTGTAGCCTTTTTCATCGTAGAACTTCCGCAGTTCGCGGGTGGATTCGATCAGCAGCGCGTCGTTCAACGGCATGTCCGTGTGGAGCTTCACGAGCTTCATCAGTTCGTTGTCGCTGAACTTGCGGTTGCCCTTGATCGAAATCTCGGACACGTTTTTCTTCGCGGTGATATTGAAAATGACTTCTTTGTTTCCGTTGGACAGGTCTTTGACCTCGGAATAAACATCGGCGAACATGCCGAGCGCGAAGAGACGGCGCACGTCCTCGTTCACGATGCGTTCGGAGTACGGCATGCCGGCCTTCGTCTGTGTGTTCATCTCGAAGATGTCTTCGGAGAGAGGATACGCTCCCTCCTGCAGGAAGACGACCCGGTCGATGCTCTGACCGAACGCGGACGCGGCAATCAGCATTGCCAGCACTGTCACAAGCCGTTTGTATTTCATGATTCGTTCTCCGAGGGGTATGTCAACGTGTTTTCAGGATTCCGGCTTCTGTTTCATGTTGGCCGGGATGTCCTGTTCGCCGTATTTATGGGTGATCGAACGGAATTCCATGAGGCTCGGGAAGAAGTTCACCTTCACCTCGCCGGTCTTTCCGTTTCGGTTTTTTTCAACTAAAAGCAGCGATTCCACCCCGTTCCGGGCGGCTTCGCGGTTGTTTTCCTTGGCTTCGTCGCGGTCGCGGTGCAGGAAGATCACAACGTCCGCATCCTGCTCAATGGAGCCGGATTCGCGCAGGTTGCTCAGCCGGGGGCGCGCCGTTTTGTTGTTCGGCGTTTTCTCGACATCGCGGTTCAGCTGGGACAGCACGAGGATCGGGATGTCCAGGTCTTTTGCGAGTTTCTTGATCCCGCCGGAAATGGCGGAGACTTCCACCTGGCGGCCGTCGCGCGACGCTACATCGCCCGCGCGCATCAGCTGCAGGTAGTCAATGATGATGAGATCCAGACCGGCCTCGGATTCCTTCAGCTTGCGGGCTTTCGCGCGCAACTCGAAGATGGACAGGCCGCCGGTCGGGTCGATGAAAAGTTTCGCGCCGCTCAGGGCTTTCGCCCCGAGGGAAAGCCGGTTGGTCTCCTCGATGTTGAAGGTGCCGTCCGAGATGGACGACAGGGAGACTTTCGATTCGGTGCAGAGGAGACGCTGCGCCACCTGTTCCGCGCTCATTTCGAGCGAGAAGAACGCAACGCTTTTGAGAGTCTTGTTTTCGGGCTGGAACTCCGCGCGGCGGTCCGGCACGTTCCGCATCGCGATATTGCGCGCGATGTTCAACGCCAGCGCGGTTTTGCCGATGGACGGACGTGCGGCGAGCACGACCATTTCCTGTTTTTTCAGGCCGCCGCCGAGCAGCCTGTCGAGGTCGGAGAATCCGGTCGGGATGCCCGGCTCGATTTTTTTGCTCATGAGATCGACGAAGTGGTTGAACGCGTCTTCGACGAGTTCGCCGATGCTCTTGATCTCGGAGCGGACGAAGTCGTTGCGGACGGCGAAGAACGTCTGTTCGATCCCGTCCAGGAGTTCGTGGATCTCTTTTCCGCCGGGTTCCCGGCAGAGCTGAAGCGCGGACGTGCAGGCTCCGATCATTTCGCGGAGCATGGCCCACTGGCGCAGGATGCCGCACCAGTTCTCCACGTTCGCGACGCTTCCGATGGACGACTGAATGTCCAGGAGCGCTTCGACGCCGCCGACCATTTCGAGTTTGCCGGAACGGCGCAGGTTGTCCTCGATCGACAGCAGGTCGGGCGAGTCGTTGGGCGACTTGCTTTTGACCTCGAGAATGCTCTGGTAGATCGCGGCATGCTTCGGGTCGCGGAACATGATCTTCGCGTTCCGCGCGAATCCGGTCAGTTCGCCGTCCGGGGCGTTCTTTCCCTGAGCGGAGGAGCGGATCCGCACGCCGAGCATGGCCGTGACGGTATTGATGCACCCCGGATCGGCCAGGATGCAGGCGAGAACAGAGCGTTCCACCTCGTAGTCCGCGTAGTCCGCGGCCTGCGGGATGGCGCTCGAAGAGGAGGAAGCGGCCGAAACGGCGTTCCGGGAAGAATCCTCCCCGGAACCCGCCGCCCCGGCGCTTTTTGCATGATCGGAACGATCAGGCATGAATCACTCCCGGCGCATCAGGCTGCGCCGACGACCTTGATCGTCGCAACGGCGGTGACGTTCTGGTGGAGCTTGATGTCGACCTTGAATTCGCCGATCGTGCGGATGGGGGCATCCAGACGGATCTTGTTGATGTTGACCTTGACGTCCATCGAGGCGAGCTTTTCGAAGATGGTGCGTTCGGAGACGGAGCCGAAGAGGTGGCCGTCTTCGGAGGCCTGCATCGGGATCGTGATGTCGAGGGTCGCGATCTTGGCGGAGAGCGCCTGCGCGGCTTCGAGGTCGGCTTTGCGCTTCGCTTCGATCTTTTCCTTGCGGGCTTCGAGCTGACGGAGCACGCCGGTGGACGCGACGGTCGCGAATCCGCGCGGGATCAGGTAGTTGCGGGCGTAACCGGCCGCGACGTGAACTTCTTCGCCGGCGAGGCCGAGGTCTTCAACGTCCTGCAGAAGGATCAGTTTGACATGTGCCATGATTGAGTTTCCTTTGCTGATGGGTTCCGGCTCAGAGAGCCACGCTGATGATACGGGCGCGCTTCAGGGCCGTGCTAAGCATCTTCTGATGGTTCAGGCAGGTGCCGGTGATGCGGCGGGGGAGAATGCGGCCTTTTTCGGTCTGGAAACGGCGGAGCTGTTCCCCGTCCTTGAAGTCGATGTAGTTCACGTGATTCTCGCAGAATCTGCAGATCTTCGCTTTGTTGGTGCGACGCTTTGCGTGGCGTCTTTTCTGTTGCATTGCCATATTGAGTCTCGTTTGTTGATTGGTTGGGTTGGATTGATCAGAAGGGGATGTCGTCCACGTTTTCGAGCGGGTCCGGACCGGAGTCCGCCATGCCGCCCTGGCCGGGCTGCATGTTCGGAGCCGGATTGTACGGCGGTTCCTCGAACTGCTGGCGGCGGTAGGGCTGGCCCTGCGGAGCGCGGTTCTGGTAACCGCCGCCCTGCTGCTGGTAGCCGCCCTGCTGGAAGCCGCCCTGACGCGGAGCGCGCTGCTGAGGCTGGTAGCCGTCGTCTTCCGGCGGCATTTCGCCGGGCATGCCGCCCTGGTCGTCGCGGCGTCCGGAGAGGAACTGCACGCGTTCGGCCGTCACGCGGACGCGGGAGCGCTTCTTCTGGGTGTCCTTCTCGGTCCATTGATCGTAGACCAGACGCCCTTCGATGAAGACCGTGCTGCCCTTCTGGAGAAAACGGGAGCAAGTCTCGGCCTGTTTGCCCCAAACAACGATCTCCAGGAAACATGTTTCGTCTTTCTCCTGGCCGCTCGCCTGCATGAAGCGGCGGTTGATCGCAATTCCGAACTCGCAAACGGCGGAATTGCCGCCCGTCAGATACCGGAGCTCCGGATCCCGGGTCAGATTCCCGATCAAAAGCACTTTGTTCAGAGAAGCCATGTGACTTGCCTCCTTTCTTCAATCAGTTTGTTACTCGGCGTCGGCCGCAGGAGCCGCGGGAGCCGTCGTCAGCGGTTCCGGGATCGCCAGCTTGGAGCGGACGTGTTCCGGACGGTCGTAGACGATGGAGAGGAACCGCAGGACACGTTCGTCCAGGCGGAACTCGTCGCGGAGCGTCGCTTCCTTGGCCTGTTCGACTTCGAACACGAAATCGAAATAGTAGCCGGCTTTGCGTTTCTTGATCTCACGCGCAAAGGTCTTGCGGCCCATCGCGACGTTCTCGATCATCTTTCCGCCCCAGCCGTTGATCAGCTGTTCGAACTGACCGGCAAAGGCCTTGCCCTCATCGTCGACTTTACGCGGGTCGAGGATGAATACTGCTTCGTACTTTTTCAAGAGTGCACCTCCAGGTGTTTCTTATTTGTTGTTTACAGAAGTTTCTGTTGTTGTTTTGTTCGGTTGGCTGTCTTCGTCCGCGCTGAAGTCGCGCGGATTGAACTGGTTCATTGCCATTGCGATGCCTCGCCTCAGGATCAGGACCGCGGCTTCCGCCGCTCCGCCCAGCACCCGGTCGAATATCGCGCGTTCTTCCTCGCTGAACTCCGAAAGGACATAGTCGATCACGTCCCCGCGGCTTTCCGCGTGTCCGACGCCGATCCGCATCCGGTGGAATCCTTCCGACCCGATCTCTTCGATCAGCGACTTGATTCCGTTGTGTCCGGCGCTGCCGCCGCCTTTGCGGATCCGGATCCGCCCGAGGGGGATGTCCATGTCGTCATGGACCACCAGCACCTCGTCCGGCGCGATCCCTTCGCTCCGCATCAGCGGGGCGACCGCCTCGCCGCTCAGGTTCATGTACGTCAAAGGCGTCTGAACGATCAGCGGCGCTCCGGCGTAGGTCCCCTTCCAGTAGTAGGACTGGAACCCGTGGATCCTCTGGAACGAGCGCGGAAGTTTGGTCAGGAGGCGTTCGGCAAACATGAATCCGGCGTTGTGGCGCGTGCCTTCGTATTTGCTGTCCGGATTGCCCAGACCGGCGATGAGCCGGATCCGATGTGTTCCGTCCGCCATGAATTGCTGTCCTTTCCGTGTTCTTCCGTCCGGAGGCTCTTCCGCATCGCAAACAAAGCAGGAGGATTACTCCGCTTTCTTGCGCTCGTCGCGGGCGGCGGCGCGTTCTTCGGTCTTCTTCTCGGCGATGACTTCGGGTTCGGCGGCTTCCTCGCCTTCGGCGGGAGCGGCTTCTTCCTCTTCAGCGGCTGCGGCGTTCTCGTCGACCTCGGTGAAGACGACGATGTCGGCATGGGTCACGGCGGTGACGCCTTCGGGCATCACGATGTCGCCGACGTGGATCATGTCGCCGAGGTTCATGCCGGAGACGTCCACGATGATCTCTTCGGGGAGGTCCTGCGGGAGGCTTTCCACTTCGATTTCGTGGAGGTTCTGCTCAAGCAGGCCGCCTGCGGAGGCGCCGGCGGGCAGGGCGTGGCCGGGACGGACCGCGACGTGCGCCTTGATCTTCTGGTCCATGCGGATCGCCTGAAAATCGAGGTGGCGGGTGCGGTTGCGGATCGGGTCATGCTGGACTTCCTTCAGCAGGACGAGCGTTTCCTTGCCGTCTTCGACGAGGGAGAGGATGTTCAGCTCGTTGCGGGAGAGCAGCTGCCATTCCGTGGCGTTCACGGAGATGCACTTCGGCTCAATGCCTTTGCCGTAGACGATCGCGGGGATCAGTCCGGTCTTTCTCAGGCGGCGTGCGTCGTTGGTGGTACCGGCCGTACGCGCCTGCACGTTCAACACATGTTTGACTTTTGCCATTTTCGGTCCTTTCGTGTAATGTGTCGGTTATGTGTGGGTTGTCTGGTTTCGTTTCGGGGGCTTTTCCGCTCAGCGCTGGAAAAGCGAAGTAAGGGAATCGCCGTCGTGGATGCGGCGGATCGCTTCGGAGAGGAGCGGGGCGATGTCCAGCGTGTGGACGCTGTCGCCCGTGAGTTCGGTCGGAACGGAGTTCGTCGTGATGAGCTCTTCGATGCAGCTGGCTTTCAGCTTCTCGAACGCTTCTTCGCGCGCCAGGAAGTGCGACACGGCGGCGACCACATGGGCGGCGCCTTCGCGCTTCAGCAGTTCGGCGGCGGCGCAGAGCGTGCCCGCCGTGCTGGTCATGTCGTCGACCAGGACGCAGGTGCGGCCCTTCACGTCGCCGACCAGGTGCGAGGACGCCACGTGGTTCGCGTCGAGGCGGCGCTTCGCCACCACGGCGAATCCGCAGCCCAGGCGGTCGGCGAACGACTGCGCCATCTTCACGCTGCCGGAGTCGGGGGAGACGATCACGGAGTCCGCGTTGGTCTTGTTGCGAAGATACGGGATCAGCACGGACGCGCCGTACAGGTGGTCCACCGGGATATCGAAGAATCCCTGGATCTGCTGGGAGTGGAGGTCCATGGCGAGGATGCGGTTCGCGCCCGCGGTCGTCAGCAGGTTCGCGACGAGCTTGGCCGTGATCGGCACGCGCGGCTTGTCCTTGCGGTCCTGGCGGGCGTATCCGAAGAACGGGATCACCGCGGTGATTCTGGCGGCGGACGCGCGTCGGGCGGCGTCCAGCATGATCAGAAGCTCCATCAGGTTTTCGTTCGTCGGATTGGACGTGGATTGGATGATGAATGCGTCCGCATTCCTCAGGGTATCCTTGTACTGGACAAAAATTTCGCCGTCCGGGAATCTCTGCACGGTCACGTGGCCGAGCTGCTGTCCCAGGCACTGCGCGATCGATTCGGCGAGTTTCGGATGTGATGTCCCGCTGTAGAGTCGGATGTCTCTCGCGTTTCCTTCCATGGTGTCCTGTTCTTTCCGTTCGTGGTTGAGGGTTGTTTGGTGTCGAACAAATCCCTGTCCATACCACCGGAAATCGGCTGAACGCGAGTCCTTTTTTCCGCAGCCGGAAGCGATGCTTCCCCGGCGCTGCGCCATGCCGGGATCGGAAAACGAGGCGGCGAAAACGCCGGAAATCCCTGCGCATGAAAGAAAACCCCGCGGTCATGCGGGTCTTGCGACCCACCGAATCCGGACTGCCGGATTAAGGTTTCTGTTTCAACGTGTCTAATTAATATAGACCATAATTCCGGAAAATCAAGTTGATTTCCGTTATTTTTCACTCTTTTCGGGAGGGCAGGCCCTCCACTTGGGTAGTGCCGTGCTACGCGACGGCACATGGCGTGCCCGTAAAGGGCCGCCCTATAGGACCTATACGACCTATACGACCTATAAAAAAGCCTCCGGCCCTTTGTGGGACCGGAGGCGTGAGTGCCATGTATGTTTTGCGATGGGAGACTCCCTGTGCTCTCGCGTAGCAGAGCACTGTATCAGCACCGCTTGCGGTGTCAGGCGAGGTAGTATTCACCGGTTGTGTCGATCACGCTCCACTGATTCATATCGCCGCCCGCGTAAGCGCCCGCGAGGCCGGTGGACGTCTGCCGCACCAGCAGGTCGGCTCTACCGTCGCCGTCGAAGTCGCCCGCGCCCGCGATATTCCAGTCGGAACCGTCCAGCTGGCCGATGGACGTGTAGTCGTCGGCGTTGCCGTCCGCGAGCAGGACCACGCAGCCCAGTTCCTTGTGGAACAGCACGATGTCGTCCTTGCCATCGCCCGCGAAATCGCCGGCCGCGCCGAATTCCCAGCCGCCCCAGTTCAGGTCGCCGAGGCTTGTCAGCGTGCCGTCGAGGTCGACGGAGTAGAAGAGGCCGCCGTTCAGAGACATCAGCACGGAGTCTTTGCCGTCGCCGTCGAAGTCGCCGCAGCCGAGCATCGTCCAGTTCGCATCGAACCAGCCCGCGATTCCGGTCCAGTTGTCCGTGCCGTCCGTCCACACGCCCAGCGCGCCGAGTTCCTGCGCGTGCCACACGACCGATGCCGCGCCGCTCCCGGTCAGGTTGCCCGCCTGGTACTTCCAGTCGACGCCGTCCGGGTTGTTCAGCACGCCGACCGTGCGCCAACCGTCATCTTCCGCGCATGCCACCTGCACGCTCGTCACGGCCTCGGTCTCCGCATCCATGGTGGTGATGAAGGTCAAACTCCTCTGGTACTCATAAAGCGATTGCGCCATTCTGGGATTTGCCCGGAAGGCCTCGACGGCTTCCCGCATCAGCGCCTTCTGCTGTTCGTCCCAGCTGCTCTTCTCAATCATCGAGGCGGCGTAGCTGGCGATCTGCTCGTTCGTCCAGTCGGTATTCCCGATCCGAACAAGCTCAAAACGCGAGGGCGTGTCGGACTCGTCCGAATCATAGAAGAGCTGGAAATACACCGCCCCCTCTCCGAATCCGCCCAGGCGGACTTTTACGTTCTTCAGTACATCCTCTAATTCTTTCGCCTTTTCGGGATCGATATGAACGGTAACGTTTCCCGGCCCGTCCGCCCAATTGTTCGGATCGGTGGTGTCCTCCGTTTTCGCCTCTTTTTCATCGAGGGCGGCGATGTAGGAATCAAGAAGGTCATTCAGGCTCGTGTCGGTCCTCGGATCGAATGTTTCGGGGTTCATGCCGGTGTCGGTCCTCGGATCAAGGGTCGTGTTCGCCAAATAGGTCACGAGGTCGGTCTGTTGGAGGGCTTCCTTGTAGGTTTTGAGGGTTTCATTGAAGGAAGCGACTTCCTCATCCGTGAGGGAATCGATGTTGCTCATCTTCGGCGCGATCTCCTCCAGATAAGACTTCATGCCGGCGATCAGGCCCGCCGGGTCGGCGCCGGTGGTGTCCGCCGTGATTGTCTCTTTTTCATCGAGGGAATTATTATAGGATTGAACGGCTTTCAGTATGAGCGCCTTTTGTTCATCTGTCAACAAACTAAAACTAATATCGCCATGCGGTAATTCGTTGAATACCGCAATCTCCTCCTCGGTGAGATCCACAAGAACAAGTTTGTATCCCGGTATTGTGGAATCCTCTCCCTCGGCAACCGGAACCAGCGTATATGCCGTTCTCGATTCCTGCCTGGTCGCGGTGATCGTGGTGTTCATAAACGCTTCATATTTCTCCGGACCAAGGGCTGCAATGAGTTCCTCCACAGTCAGCTGGAGCGGTTTGTAAGGTCCGTAAATGTATTCCGTTTCGGTCGTGTCCGTGAGCGTTTCCTGCGTGGTCGCAGAGATGTCCGTCATCGGATGGAACTCGGGATTCGGCTTGGAGATCGTGAGCTTGCCTTCCTCCGGGGGATTGTCCTCATGATAAACCATCATGTATCCCTCTTTTACCAGGGATTCCAGGTATTCCTGTGTTTCCCCGTACTGAACAAAATGATACTGATGATGGCCGCCTCCGATGGGATTTGGGCCGTCCAGACTGCCCGGATCGACTGTGGTGTCCAGCGTGGTCGTTTCGGTGTCGGTGGTGTCTGCCTCAGGTTTCGTAACTGTCCAGACAAGCTGATCCGGGAGATTCTCGCCCGAACTGATCACCGTAACGTTGTTCGTTGAGATCGGATAAGGATAAAAGTCAGAGGTCGTGTCCCCCGACTTTTGGGCTGTAACGCGGCATGCAACAGTGGTTATACCGCCTGCGAGATCACGCTCTAAATTCAGTATATCAACGGGAATGCCGGGGTAAAGTATCGTGTCCGTCGGATCGGGCGGCGTGCCCTCCTCTCCCGCGGGGCCCAGGTCACCCAACATCTTGCCGGTAAAATTCGGTTCGGTGTTGTCCTCGGCGAGGGTAATGAGTCCTTCGACGGAACAGCTGATGAAATTGCCGTACTCGTCATAGACCACATTCGTCGCGTAGTCCTTCAAATACTCCGGCATGACGTT
>CACWOL010000051.1 GCA_902762495.1 uncultured bacterium
ATGCGACTGGCAGTCCATTCAGGGCCCGTGTCGGGCCGCCAGTACTATCGCCTTCTAGGCGCAGTGCATACCACCAGCTCAGCTGGTGGTCCTGATTTGTGTCTATTTCCGAAAACAGCGAAACGAAGAAACTTCGCGATAAATTTCAATAAGGACTCGATTTTCCAAAAAAGAGATTATGGAATGGTGCGGAATCGTGTCAAACCATCTATGCAGATATTCCTTCGGAATCTTTTCGTTTTCTGCTTGACTTATTCCGAAACCATGCTCCGACATGAAATAGACGTTATTCTCTCTGTTCGTTCCGAATAAGCGAATATAATCCAGTAATAACCGGTATTCAGAATCTTAAAGACTGGATATAAGCACTTATCGCGCTATATTAGTGAGCGTGATGCGAGCGATACATGCCGCGCAGGAACTTAACCAGAAACTCCAACCAACGGAGGTACATCATGAGCAAGACAGGAATCACCCTAAACCTTCAAAACGTGAGCGGAAATGCCTTCGCCATATTAGGCGTCGCGAGGCGCGCAATGGAGCGTGCCGGAAAGCGGGAACTCTGGGACGCGTTCCACAAAGAGGCAACTTCCGGCGACTACAACAACCTCCTCTGCACCGTGTCCGACTGGTTCAACGTGACCTTCGGCGAAGACGAGGAAGAAGAATATGACGAGGAGGACTGAACATGGAAATCAAGATCCACGGATATAAACTTGATGGCGTGAAATATGAAATCAAACTGAACTGGAACCGCAAGCCAGTCGAGGCTGGCATCAACGGCGGCCGCATCGACATGCTCGAAGCCAGGACGGGGAGGAAGAAGATCCTGCGGTATGAAAACGGCGAGTGGATCATCCCGGCGACCACCGAGCATACGAAGAAAATCCTGGAAGACGTCACGAATCAGTTCAACTGAATAGGTACCCGGCCACCTGGAAACGTCAGAGAAGCATTCACAACACAACACTGCCCGGCTGGATGCCGGGCAACTTTTTTCTTATTTCTTCGCGTTTCGACTTGCTATTTGGACTTTCAGTGCTGTCGGAAGATTCTTCGATATTTCTTCACTTTCCTGCTTGCTATTTCAATAACCTCGTTATGAGGAAAAAAGATGAAGAAATATCGATATTTCTTCGGAAAGCGATTGGATAAAACGGCGTTCCATGCTTTAATAGTATCAGCGCGGCTGAACGAGGTCACGCAAGCAGAAACCAAAACTTCAAACAACGGAGAAACGAAGATGGAAGACATCAGAAAGACAACAAAGATGCAGAAGCAGATCGACGGAAAGACCTACGACGTCGACGTCGAGGTCATCCGCAGAAAACACCTGACCGGCGGTACCGAGTTCCGAATCAACGTGACAATCAAGCTCGACGGCCACGAGGTCCACGACACGATGGTCGAGCTCGCGGTTTTCAAGGATGTCGCCGAGATGTTCAGCCCGGACAAGCTCGCCGAAGAAGAAGCCGTTGGATTCACCGAGGGGCCGAACAAGCTGATCAAGGTGCTCCGCCACGACGGAGCCTGGACGATCGCGCGAGCGAAGGTCGAGGACCGGTTCTTCGAGATCAACGTCAAGCACTTCGAAGAGCCGAGCCGCTTCGGCATCAGGAACGGGCGGGTCAGCAAGCTCTGGATCCGCGAAGAGGGCAAGACCGAGGCCGACGTCAACTACGACCGCGGCTGGGACGTCCGCCCCACGACGAAGGCCGCCAAGGCCATCACGAACGAAATCCTGGCCATGTACAACTAAGGAGGACAGCCATGAACGCAATATTCATCAATGCCAGCGAGCGAAGCGTAGCGGCAATCGAGCTCGAAAACAATCTTCAAACCATGTACGACATCATCGGGTGCCGCCTCATCCAAGTCGTGGAATACCGCGACGAGCTGATCGTCTGCGACGAAGAAGCAAGGCTGAAACCGTGGGAGTACGGCTTTGAGCTCGCGGACTGGAAGATCTGCGGGAACGCGCTGATCCTCGGCGAGGATAGTGAAACAGGAGACTTCATGGGCACGAAGCTGGCTGCGGAGGACATCGCCAAGGAAATCCGCTTCTTCGGGCGCGAGGAACGGATGCCGGAACCCGCAATACGCGTGATAGGAGTGTGGTGAGATGGATAGGTTCTTTACGGTGAAGAAGTGTGATCGATGCGGCGGCGAGCTCAGAGTGAGGCAGATGAGCAGGTTCAATACCGACGTCCTTTGCCCTCAGTGCATCGAAGAGGAAAAACAGCATCCGAACTACGAGAAAGCGTCCGCAGCCGAGCGTGAAGCTGTTCGTCGTGGTGACAGAGATTTCCCCGGCATTGATTGGTCGGGGAAGGATGGGAGGGTGAGGCGAGCGAGGAAAAATAGAAGAAACTGTGTTGGGGTGCTTGATTTTTATTTAAAAGGGGGATATATTGTGTAATAAGTTGAGCCAACGGTTCAAACCATGGCTCAATGTTCTTTACATCGGTTATTTCAGCAAAAGTACATGTAAACCGACCAAGTTTCCAAAAAGCCTTTTGTCTTGAGAATGAAATGGACCAGCAAGGACCACTGTGTCTTCATGTCTTGCTGGGCGTTTCTCTGACGTCTCAGGACAGGTTCTTGGTCGGACCTACATGTACGCGTACGGGGATTCGTCCGGCTTTTTTGTTTCCGGGCGGGGCTCCGTGCGCCGGAAAACCGGAAATACTTTCGTTTTTTAACAAAAAATACGAAAAAAAGTCCGTTTTTCCGCTACAATTTCCGCGTTTTGCGTGTCTAATATTATAGAAAGCATTTTTTGTCCTTTTCATAAAACTGAGACCAGTACATCAAACCGACCAAAACAACGCCGGCCGGGGGAACGGAAGCAAGAGTCCGCGACCGGGATGTAGACAAGGAGACCGAACATGGCAGAGATCATCACGAGCGAAATCGAAATTCAGTCCGGCGTCACTTCCTCCGGGCTTACGGTGGAAATGGGCGGCGTTGTGACCGTCCTGTCCGGCGGCATCGTCACGGACGCCGAAGCGGTCAATTACGGCTGGTTCTGGGTCGAGGAAGGCGGCCATATCAGCAATATCCACCTCACGCACAGCGGTGACGCGATGGTGGACGGCGGACTCGCGGAAAACCTCACAATGGAATCCGGCGGCCAAGCCGATATTTTCGGCGGTACCATGCGGACTGGCACGATCCTGAACGGCGGCTATGGGGCGATCTACGAAACCGGCTCCGGGCTGGACGTCGCCGTCTCGGCGGGCGGGCGTTATCTGGTCTACGGCGGATATGCTGAAAATACGATCATTTCGAGCGGCGGTTCGCTCACGGTCCAGCTCAACAGCGGCCTGGCGGACAAGACCACGATCGAGGCGGGCGGCCACGCGCGCATCACTTCCGACGGCCAGATGTGGGAAACGATCCTGAACGGCGGCCGTCTGGACGTGATCTCCGGCACGATCCGCGCCACGACGATCAACGGCGGCGAGCTGCATGTTTCGTCCGACAGCTTCGAATCCGCGCCTGCTTCGGGGTACGCGGAGAATACGATCGTGAACGCGGGCGCGTTCATCGTCTCCGGCGCGACCGCCACGGACACCACGCTGAACGGCGGTGCGTTCATTGTTTCCGGCGGCTTGGCGCAGAAGACCACGGTAAACGGCGGCGACTTCATCGCGTCCGATGCCACCGTGCAGAGCACGACGGTGAGCGGCGGCGAATTCATCGCGTCCGACGCCGAGGTGCAGAGCACGACGGTGAGCGGCGGCGCGGTCCAGTTCATCGGCGGATTCGCGGACAAGACCGACATTTTCAGCGGGACCGTCCTGGTTTCTGGCGGCACGGTGCAGAACACCACGCTGGGCAGCGGCACAAGCTCGTATTCCCCCATCGTCATTCCCGTCGGCCCCGTCATCCCCTACGACCCCATCGTCATCCCCGTCGGCCCCGTCATCCCCTACGACCCCATCGTCATCCCCAGTATCATCCCTGACCCCACCAAATATGATTTCATCACGGGCAACGCGGATGGTTCGGTCCCGTACCTGATCGCCGGAGGCGCGACGGTCTCGCTGCTCGACGCAGCGGCGATTACGGCTGCCGGAGGCGAGGGTAATCCTGTTCAAGTCGCGAACGCGGCGGAGTCGGGCGAAGAAACGTCTTTCGGCACGGATCCGGCAGCCCGCCTGACGCTTCTGAACGGCGCTCTCGCGGTCAGCACGACCGTGAACAGCGGCCTGATGCAGGTCTTCGAGGGCGGCGTAGCGAACGAAACGACCGTCAAAGGCGGCACGGTCCATATTTCGGGCGGCGGCATCGCGAACAACATCACGATGAGCAGCGGCGGCGGATCCTTTATCGTCGGCGGCGATACGAACACGTACGGAGCCGGCATTTCCTTCAACCCTGTTTATCGCGGCGGCACTCCGTTCGTGACCGTCTTCGAGGGCGGCGGACTGCTGACCCTCGACGGCGGCACGGCGAACAATGTGACCCTCGCGGGCGGCACGTTCCACGTTTCGAGCGGCGGCATCGCGGTCGGTACGACCGTGAACGGCGGCCTGATGCAGGTCTTCGAGGGCGGCTTGGCGAACGCCGCAACGATCAACGGAGGCATCACCTTTGTCAACAGCGGCGGCGTCATCTCCGGCATCACGGCGAACAGCGACACGCTCCGCGTTTCAAGCGGCGGCATCCTCACGGGGAACATGTTCTTCGCGAGCGGCGCGGACGTAACATTCGAAGAGGGCGGCATCCTCGCGTTCGACATCACAGTCATGGCGCCCGGCGCGGCCGCGCTCGTGAACGACCTCACGTATCTCAACGGCACGCCCGTCTACACGCTCACGGTCTCGGACACGCAGGCGGAAGGCGTCTACACGCTGGCGGCGGAGGCAACGGGATTCCGCGACGCGATCACGGTTCAGAATCAATTCGGAGCCCCGCTCGGCACGCTTGCGGTCGGAAACGCCGTCCTTTTCAACAACCAATACTACACCCTCCGCGTGACGGACAACGTGCTGAACCTGAAGGTCTCGTCGGAAGCGCCCGTCCCGCTGAACGCGCCGAAAACGGTCTACGTCAACGCGGACTGGGCCGGACTGGAAGCCGGGACCGTCGTCGAAGTAGGCGGCGGCCTCTCCGCGGCCATCGGTCTGGACGCGTTCTCCGACGGCAGATCGGCGACGAACGCCGTCGCGGGCGACGGCACGGTCATCGTAACGGGCGGAGACGTCGGGTTCGAATACGGCATCTCCCGGAACACCGTCGCGCTGGAAGGCGCGACCGTCTCGCAATGCGCCATTGTCCGCAACGGCACGCTCACGATGAACGAAGGCTCGCTCGCAAACGGACTCACGGTATCCAGACTGGGCACGCTCGCGCTGAACACGGGTTCGCTTGGACGCAATCTCACGGTATCCGAAAAGGGCACGCTCGCGCTGAACGCGGGCGCGTTTGCGCAGACCGTCACGGCGAACGGCATCGTCACGGTCAACGCGGGCGGCGCGCTCCGGGATGTCGTGGCCGACTCGGGCAGCACCGTTACCGTCAACGAGGGCGGCACACTTCAGAATATCACGGTCAAATCGGGCAACACCGGCGTCAGGGCGGGCGGCATCCTCAGAGACCTCACGATGCTGGGCGGCAACCTCACGATCGAGGAAGGCGGCGTCCTGACGGGGACCGGGACATTCTCCGGCGGATATGTCTCGATCAGGGGCACTCTAGATTTCGACATCTCCGGCCTCACAGGATGTTCATCGCCGCTGTTCACCGGACTGAAGAGCAACACCGGGTTCGATTCTTCGAACCTTGTCATCACGGTCAACGACGCGCAGGCGCCGGGGGCCTATTGTCTGGCTTCCGCTTACTCGAACCCGTATCGATCCCTCTTCAACGCCTCGTTCACGGTCGTCAGCAAGGCGGGCGAAACGCTCGGCACGATCACCGTCGGCGGGGGCGTCACGATCGACGGGCATCTGTATACGCTCGACTTCAAAGACGTCCCCGGTTCGGACTCGCTTCTGACCCTGACCGTCCGCAAGGACGCCGGATGCGAGATCGCCTACGTCAATTCCGAGTGGGCGGATCTGGAGTTCGGGACCGTCGTCGAGGTCCCGGGCGGCACCGCCGTCATCGGCGACGACGCGTTCTCCCTCATCAACGACGCGATTCCGGCACTTCAGGAAACCGGCACCATCGTGGTGACGGGCGGGAGCTATTCCGGCGAGAAGATCAGCCGGAAGGTCAGTTTCCGGAGCGGGACGCTCGCGGATTCCGCGATCACGGCAAACGGCATCCTGAACTTCGAGGGGACCGGGACCGGCCTGACCGTGAGAGGCGGTATTCTTACCATGATGTCCGGTTCCGCGGGGGACAATATCACCGTCGAAGGCAACGGCGGCACGCTGAACGTCAACACGGGCGCGTCGGTCCGGAATGGAAAACTCCAAAGCGGCGGTTCGGGCACGATCAGATCCGGCGGCGTCTGCACGCAGCTGACCGTATCCGAAGACAGTCAGCTTGTCGTGGAAGGCGGCGGCGTATGCAGGGACATCAAGGTCGGCGGCGGCACCTTCACGGTCCGGGCGGGCGGCGTGCTGACCGGAACGGGCGAGTTCAAGACCGGTTCCGTCATCACGGTCGACGGCCTCTGGTTCTTCGACATCTCCACCGGCCCCTCCCAGGACGCTCTGTTCAAAGGCCTTGCGCTCGTCAACGGGACGCCGGACTGCGTTATCACAGTCAGCGATGCGCAGGCCTACGGCATCTACAAGCTTGCGGACGGACTTCCGGGGCTTCCGGACACGTTCCGGATCGTCAACACCGCGGGTACGGAGCTCGGCGCGATCACGGTCGGCGAAAGCGTCGTCATCGGGAAAACCAGATATACGCTGAACCTCTCGGGTCCGGCGGAACTCAACCTGACCGTCCGGGGAAAGGACTCGGAAAAATCCCCGTACGTCTACGTCAATTCCGACTGGGCGGGAAAGGAATTCGGTTCCATCGTGTATGTCCAGGATGTCGGAAACGTCGTCATCGGGTTCAACGCCTTTTCCGACCTCAAGGATATCTCGGACTATGTGACCGAGATCGGCACCGTCACGGTCGTCGGCGGCCTGTTCAGCGGCGTGGAGATCGACCGTAACGTCTTTGTCACGGGCGGCACGATCACCGATTCCGTCGTGATCGGAACGGGCGCGCTGACCCTGAACAGCGGCGCGACGGCGCGTGACATCACCGTGTCCGCGGGCAGCCTGCTGACCGTGAACGCGGGGGCCACCCTGACCATCACCTCCTCCGAGTTCCTCAATCCGGACGCCGTCATCACGATCCGCGGAAAACTCCTCCTGGACATCTCCGGGAGAACGCCCGGCGATCCAGCCTTCATCGATGCCTCCCGGCTGCCGGAGGGCTCGACGATCAAGGTGGACATCGGGTCCAGTCTCCCCAGCGGCGTTTACTCGCTGGTCTCCAACATGACGGAATTCAACGGCGTGGAGATCTACCGGAACGGCGTGTACTTCAAGACGCTGTCCGCACTGGACGCGGAAGACCTGAACTACTCCACGCTGTTTTCCATGAAGCTGACCATGTCCGAGGAGGATCCCACGCTCCGGCTCGTCCTGAGACAATACCTGAACTACTGGCCCTGCGTCAACACCGAATGGGCCGGACTGGAATACGGGACGGCCGTGGTGTCCCCCGACGGCTATACGTACACCTACGGCTACGACGCGTTCGCCACGTATGAGGAGGCGGAATTCGTGACCTTCGGAGGTTCGCCCGGCGTGATCATGATCTTCGCGGAAAACAACTGCATCTCGCCCGCCGGCGGCATCAACAAGACCTGCTCGCTGCGGTCGGGCCGGATCGAAAACACGACGGTCGGGCGCAGCGGGAGCCTGAACATGAGCGGCGCGGGTAAGTCGGCAAAGAATCTGGTCGTCGACGGGATGCTGATCGCGTCCTCCCAGAACATCATGCAGAACGTCGTCGTAAACGGGACGCTCCAGTACAGTGGCGAGTCAACCGGGCCGCAGCATGACATTACCGTGACCGAGAGCGGCACGCTGGTGGGGTGGACGACCTTCTCGGAGGACTGCGGAATCACGGTCGACGGCTACCTGCGGTTCACTCTCGGCTTCGACTCCAGCATACAGGGCGGCGTCCGATACCGCAATCTGTACAATCTGAAGGGGAATACGAAATACTCCGTGTCGATCGGTTCCGATACGTATTCGAACCAGAGGTATACGCTCGCAACCGGTTTCGTCGGGTCCGAGGACACCTCGTTCGTCTTCGTCAACTCCCTCGACAGGTATCTCGGCGAGATCAGGCTGGGGAAGAGCGCCATCGTGGAGAAAAATGTCTTCACGATGACCGTCGAAAAGGACGAGACCACCGGGGAGGACTGCCTCGTGCTCACGATCACCCAGAAGGGGGAGACCCTTTACCTGAGTTCGGAATGGGAAGGCGTGGAGGACGGGAAGGTGGTCCAGTACCCCGTGATGTATGGTCAAATATGGGGCAAGGCGGTCATGGGGGAATCGGCGTTCTCCGACGGGGACCTCGCGATGGAAAAGGCGTACGGGATCGACACGATCCAGATCTGCTGCGGCACGTTCTCCTTCTCGGAGGGCATTACGACCCAGACAAAAATCACCGGGAACATCGGGAACATGATGTCGGGCGACGTCCTGATCCATAACACGGAGATCGCCGCCTCGCTTACGATTGTAAGTGTGGCCACGACCGGACGGAATCTGACCGTTTTGGACTGCGGTTCCCTGAGTGCCGGGAGCGGCGCACTGCTCGATTCCATTACGGTGCGGAGCGGGGGACAGGTTTCCGTGGGTGGGGGAGCCACGCTGACGGGGCGCTGCGTCTTCGAAGACGGCTCCGGGATTAAGCTGGAAAGCAACGCCAGCCTGGTCTTCGACGTCACGGGGATGACCGCGGGCGGACCGGCGCAGTACGAGGGATTCGGCTGCGTTCAGTGGAAACAGTCCGCTACACCGATCTTTACGCTCGCGGTCTCCGGCACGCAGGAATACGGCGACTATCTGCTGGCGACCGGCGTGACCGAGTTCGCGAAGAGCGTTTCGATCACCGTGAACGGCGCCCAGGTCGGCAGCGTGAGCACGGCGGAAAAGACGATCCTCAACGGGGCGACCTACGCTCTGAAGGTTCAGGACGACTCCCTGGTCCTGAAGATCGCGGAATACGTGCAGCCGTCCGTCATCTACCTGAACTCCGATTGGAAGAAGACGCCGGCAGACACCGTCGTGGAGGTCCCCGGCGGCACGGCGGTCTTCGACAGCGACGCGTTCGCGGAGCTCGGCAGGGCACTGGTCGCGGCGGGCTCCGTCGCCACGGTCGCGATCACCGGCGGGACGTTCGTGTTTGCCGACGGGATCGACTCCGACGTCCTGGTGGTGAACGGCGCGGTGCATGATTCCGTTGTGCGGAAGTCGCTTACGATCGGGGCGGGCGCTTCGGCGTGGAATCTGCAGGTGGCCGCGGGCGCGACGCTCACAGTCGAGGCGGGCGCGAAGCTCACCGGATGGGCGGTGTTCGCCGAAGGCGCGAACATCACGGTCGACGGCACGCTGGACTTCGATCTTTCCAAGCTGACCGTCGGAAGCGCCGCGCTGTACGAGGGATTGAGCTATGTGCAGGGCGATACTGCCTATACCCTCACGGTCCGCGCGGCGCAGACGCCTGGGTTCTACTACTTGGCGTACGGCGCGGACGGCTTCAAGTCCGCGATTACGCTCACGGCGACCGACGGGACCGCGCTCGGCACACTTCGAGCGGGCATGTCCACGCGGATCGGCGACGTGCTCTACACGCTGAACCTCGGCGGCGACGGCATCCTGAGCCTGTCCATCGCGCCAGCTTCCTCTGCCGCGAATACGCGGAGCGACATCGACGGAAACGGCATCAGCGACGTGCTCTTCCAGTACACCGGCGGAGACAATCAGACCGGATACTGGATGAACGGCAAGGACGAATGGCGCAGCTCGAATTGTGCTCATCCGGTCGAATGGACCCTGCTCGGCGCGTACGACATGGACAGCGACGGGATCGCGGATTCGGTGTTCGTCGGCAACGGCGTCGAGGTGGATGGCGTGAAGGGCGCGTACATCGGCTATTATAAGGGCGGCGTCGACACGGACGACAACTGGGTGAACATCCATTTCCTCGAAAACGAGGAGGAAAACGTCTGGCTGAACAAGATCGGCAACCTCACCGGAAATCCCGATAAAAACTCTATCGTGTGGCATTGCGCGGGACTCGGCGCGCTTGGCGTCTGGACCGACGGCACCAGCAGCTGGACGTCCCTCGGCGCGGGCTTCGATTCCAACTGGACGATGATCGGCTGCGGCGACTTCAATGGTGACGGGCGAGATTCCGTCGTGATGAGCTATTTGGGCGGCGTGAAGTATTACGCGATCGGCCTCGACGGCTCCGCGGTCGACATGGGCAGCCTGAACTGGGGCGGCTGGGAAGTCCGTGCCATCGGCGATTTCGCAGGCGACGGCAAGGACGACATGATCCTGTTCCACAAGGAATACGGCGCGGTCGTCATGATCGCCGACGGCAATCTGGACAACTATACTGCCATCGGCCAGCTCGATGCAAAGGACTGGTTCATCGTCGGCTGCGGCGATTACGACGGCGACCGGAAGGACGACCTGCTCGTCCGCCAGTATTCGTCCGGCATGCTCGGCTACTACAGCTCCGGCGACACGTCGAAGTGGGTCGAACTCGGCCGCGGCGTCGACATGGACTGGACCGTTATTGCGTAAAAACAAGTTCTGATAATAACCTCCGTGCCATACGTCAATACAGGAACGAGAAATGAGCCATCCTAGGTAATAACTGAAAAACGGATGGCTCCTTTATAAGAAAGAAAATCTCGGCTGCAAGAAAGACTGTAAGCCTACCACTTTTTTCCTGGAACCCCGGCCTTGCGTTTTTTCGAGGGGAAAACGATCTGGACGAACGCAGAGAATTTATGTCGAGCGCAGAGAAGCAACCTCATCCTTCCGCCCCTGTCCGGCAGGCTCCGGGCAGGAAGTCGGCGGGAAAGATGACTTTTTCCCTTGCATTTCCGGCATTTCCCGCTTGTCAAACCCGCCATTAGCATCAAGGCGCTTCGCGAGAACAAGGCCAGCTTCGACATGATCGTTGACTGGAGGTGAGTTTCGGTCAATTATGCCTTTCCCGGAAACTCGCGCCGGAATGCGGCCCCGTTCAAACGGGGCCATCTGTCGCGCGACGCCGGTTTGAATTCCTGGCATTCTAAACGCCTGGTCTATTCAAATTTCGGCAACCATCGCTCGCTTTCGGGGCAACGTGCGTTCTCGCAGGACGGGTAGCATGCTCCTGATCGTGGAGGAGATGTGAGATCAAAGGAAACGCGATAAGATTTCCAGTTATTACATTCTTTTCTCAAAAAACGGGGATATTGAGGTTGAAAACAGCACCATTTGCGGTATATTACTATTTGGCGCATCCATTCCATTTTTGAACTCGAACTTGACTGGCGGGCTTTATGATTACAGG
This sequence comes from uncultured bacterium, assembly GCA_902762495.1. Taxonomy (GTDB): domain Bacteria; phylum Verrucomicrobiota; class Lentisphaeria; order Victivallales; family UBA1829; genus UBA1732. The sequence continues at coordinate 11,554 of CACWOL010000051.1, forward strand.
CGAATTAAGAAACAAAATCGACGGGATTTGGGATACGATCTGGACCGGAGGTATCACCAGCCCCATTACGGTGCTGGAACAGATCACTTACCTTCTTTTCATGAAGCTGTTGGATGACAATCAGGTGAAGCAGGAAGGATCTGCCAATGCGCTTGGTGTGAAGCTGAACCAGAAGAATCTTCTTTTCAAGGACGGCGAATGTGTCATCAGCGAGGAGCCACGGATCGTAACCGAATACAAGAAACTTCGCTGGAGTTATTTTCACAATCTTGAACCGACAGAAATGTTTTCAACGGTTCAGACGTATGTTTTTCCGTTCATCAAACAAATCGGGGAAGGACGCGATACAGCATTCAGTCGCTATATGAAAGACACCGTGTTCCTGATCCCCACAGCCAAGGTGCTGGCTAAGGTCGTGGACAGCATTGATGCGATGGACATGAACAACAAGGACATCATGGGCGATGTCTATGAGTATTTGCTTGGGAAAATAGCAGCGGCAGGTGAAAACGGCCAGTTCAGGACGCCTCGGCATATTATCAAAATGATTGTGGCGCTTATGAAGCCCACTCTGAACGACCGAATCCTTGATCCGGCGATGGGAAGTGCCGGTTTCTTGGTGGAAAGCGCGGCCTATCTCTCGGAAAACTACAGGGGCGAGCTCATGCGCAAGGACAACATGGAACGCTACAAGACGTCCATGTTTTCCGGTTATGACACGGACCAATCCATGCTCCGCATCGGAGCTATGAACATGATGCTTCATGGCGTAGCGGAACCGAATATCAAATACCAGGACTCCTTGAGCGGCGATAATATCGAACGAAACCTTTATTCGCTCATCATGGCGAATCCGCCCTTTACTGGCAGCGTGTTCCAGGAAGACATCAGCAAGGACCTAATTGCCCTTTGCAACACGAAAAAGACCGAATTGCTCTTCCTGGCTCTGTTTACAAAAATGCTGGAAATCGGAGGACGATGCGCCTCGATTGTTCCAGACGGTGTCCTCTTCGGAAGCTCCAAGGCTCATAAAGCGATTCGCAAGGAGCTGATTGAAAAACAACGCCTGGAAGCCGTGATTTCCATGCCGTCCGGTGTGTTCAAACCCTATGCGGGAGTTTCCACAGCTATTGTGATTTTTACAAAGACGGATGCCGGAGGGACGGATAAAGTCTGGTTCTATGACATGAAGGCGGATGGATTCAGTTTGGATGATAAACGCAGCCCTATTGATCAAAACGATATTCCGGACGTAATTGAACAATATCAAAAGCGTTTTGAAGAACCGGAACACGACAGGACGGAACGGAGCTTCTTTGTGCCGAAAGCGGAAATCGTGGAAAACGGCTATGATCTTTCCATAAACAAGTACAAAAAGACGGACTATGTCGCTGAAGAATACCCGCCGACCTCACAACTGCTTGCCGAAATAGATGAACTTGAAAGCCAGTTCCAAGCTGAATTCAAAATACTGAAAGGACTTTTGGAAAATGAGTGAGCATGACCTTTCCCCGCAGCAAGACTATCAGAATTGGCTTTTATCAGTTAAGAGCAAATATCAACGGCAACAGATCAAGGCTGCGACAAGTGTCAACCGGGCAATGATAGAGTTTTATTGGAGCCTTGGGCGTGATATTGTTGAACGCAATTGGGAAAACATCTATGGAAGCAGCTTCTTTAAGAAACTGAGTAATGACCTGAAAGACAGATTAGACAATCCAAAGGGTTTTTCAGAAAACAATCTTCGTTATATGCGGGCCTTTTATCGCCTCTATTCCCCCTTGGGTCAAAAACTCCAACAACTTGTTGGAGATTTCCCCTTGAGCGAAAAACAGGATGATTTCTCCGTTTCGGCCCTGTTCTCCATCCCATGGGGACACCATGTTCAGATTATCAATAAATGCAATGGTAATCTGGATAAAGCCCTGTTCTATATTCGAAAATGCCTGGAATACAATTGGTCACGTGCCGTCTTGATGAATTTCCTCGATACCGATCTTTATGAACGGGAGGGGAAAGCGATTACCAATTTCCAGGCATCCCTGCCTATGCCGCAAGGAGATTTGGCACAGGAAATTACGAGGGACCCCTATAACTTCAACTTCCTGAAACTGGAAAACGATTATCACGAGAAAGAACTGAAAGACGCGTTGATTGCCAATATTACCAAGTTCCTGTTAGAGCTGGGTAATGGCTTCGCCTATTTGGGCAAGGAGTATCGTTTGAATGTTGGGGAAACGGAACAATTCCTGGACCTTCTGTTTTACAATATCAATTTGCGCTGCTATGTTGTAGTCGAAGTCAAAACCGCCGATTTCACTCCGGCAGACCTTGGTCAGTTGGGAACCTATGTCGTATCTGTCAACCACATTCTGAAAAAGCCGGACGACAACCCGACCTTGGGGATACTGATTTGTAAAAGCAAAGACAACATTCTGGCCAAATACGCCCTGGAATCAAGCAATGTTCCCATCGGGGTTTCAGAGTATGAGCTTTCAAAACTGTATCCGGTCGATCTGAAATCCTCACTGCCTACGATTGAAGAAATCGAGCGCGGTTTGGAAGACTCAGCAGAAGGGAAATAAAAACGATGCAGGTAAACGCGGATTCAGTCGTGGGGAATTTGTTGTTGTCTGATTGCATTGAGGAGTTTTCAATGCGCAACAAAGATTTGCGTGTAAAAAAGGTCTTCAGCGTTACAAACTCAAACGGCTTCACTCCATCAGTGGATTATTTTAACAAAGATGTTTTTAGCAGTGATCTTTCCAACTATAAAATTGTTCGAAGGGGAATGCTTGCATATAATCCATCTCGAATCAATGTTGGATCTGTTGCATGCTTATCTACAGAGGATGAGGTCATTGTCAGCCCGCTTTATGTTGTAATAAAAGTTGATGAAACAAAACTTCTTCCAGAATACTTGGATTTATTTCTTCATAGCAGTGTTGTTCTACAGCAAATAAGGAGCTTGACTTCCGGCAGTGTCCGTGATTCTCTTAAATACACGGCTTTTTCTCGTCTCTGTTTGCCGATTCCTTCTATTGAAATTCAAAAAGATGTTGTCAAAAAACTTAGGATTGCAAAAGCCGCTATTTCCACAAGGAATTTACAAGTCAAAAAGATTGATCAACTGGCGAAATCCCGATTTGTCGAGCCTTCCGCCTGTTTGGAGGTGGCGGCATGAAATACTGCAAGCTTGATGCTCTTTGTAGAATTCAATACGGTTTTCCTTTTGATTCTATGCTTTTCAATGATGAGAAAGGAACTCCACTTGTCCGTATTCGAGATGTGGTTAGAGGAGTCTCGGAAACATACACAACAGAAACTGCTAAAAGTGAATATCTTATACAGAAAGATGACATTCTGATTGGGATGGATGGGGAATTCAATGTAGCCAAATGGAAATCCGGCCCTGCTTTTTTAAATCAGCGAGTCTGTAAAATAATCCCTAGTCAAGACACGGACAAAGACTATTTGTTTCACTTTTTGCCAGTGGCATTGAAGCGGATTGAAGAAGCAACGCCGTTTGTCACCGTTAAGCATTTGTCTGCAAAAGCTCTTTCCTCTATTATTGTACCTTTCCCAGAAGCAAGAAGTCGAACCCAAATTTCTTCCACCCTCAATACAATCCATGATTTATTAGAACTACGTAAGTATCAATTAAAAAAAATAGGTCAGCTTGCAAGCTCCCGATTTGTCGAGGTGTTCGGAGATCTTGAAAAGAATCCACGTCAGTGGAACATCGCTCGTTTCAACGAGTTTGCTCTAATTGATGCTCAAATGACTACAGATTATGAAAAATACGCCAATTATCCTCACATAGGAATCGATAGTATTGAGAAGGGGTCCGGCATCTTAATTGGTTATCGAACGGTAAAAGAGGATAACGTTATAAGCGGGAAGTATATTTTTACTGAAAAGCATATCATTTATAGTAAAATCCGCCCCAATCTGAACAAGGTTGCACTGCCATCCTTTTCTGGATTATGTTCCGCAGATGCATATCCTATTTTGCCTAAAGAGAATTGTTCAAGAACGTATTTAGCATTCGTAATGCGTTCGGAATACTTCCTGAGATATATTGTTCCTCTCAGCGGACGTTCTAATATGCCAAAAGTTAATAGAGATCAAATACGTGGTTTTTCAATGCCGTTACCTCCCTTGGCTCTTCAAAACGAATTTGCGGCCTTCGTCGAACAGCTCGACAAATCAAAAGTTGCAGTCCAGGAAAGCATTCGCAAATTAGAGATTTTGTATAAGGCAAAACTTCAGGAGTATTTCGGCTGATGTGGTTCGTATTTCTCTTTGAATTTTCAACCCTAAAATCAAGGAGGATATATGAATCAGCAAATCCGTATGATCGAACAGGCGCTGCAGCCTTATTTGAACAATCTGCAAATGGAGAAACTTCATCAGACGCTGCTCCGCGTTATTGAGGACGATTCTCCAACTGAAGATGACGACCGGGATTTCCTGCCGATCTATATTGCGGCCAAACGTGTTGAGGGATGTTCGGATAAGACATTGCATTACTACGAAACCAGCATTTCCAATGCTTTGGCTTCGATCAATAAGCCGGTGAAACAAATCACGACCGACGATCTGCGGCTGTATCTTGACACATACCAGCAGCGTAACAACGCGGGAAAGGTCACAATCGACAATGTGCGTCGCGTGCTTTCGAGCTTCTTTTCCTGGCTGGAAGATGAGGATTATATTCTGAAGAGCCCCGTGCGGCGCATCCACAAAGTGAAAACCGGAAAGACCGTGAAAGAAACATATTCCGACGAGGCATTGGAAATCATGCGCGACCATGCCGAAAATATCCGGGACCTTGCGCTGATTGATTTGCTGGCATCCACCGGGATGCGTGTCGGAGAGTTGGTACAATTGAACCGAGGTGACATTGATTTTGAGAACCGCGAGTGCATTGTTTTTGGCAAAGGAGACAAGGAACGCAAGGTTTATTTTGACGCCAGAGCGAAGATCCATCTGCAAAACTATCTGGCAGAACGAACCGATGATAACCCGGCCTTGTTTGTAACGCTTTTAAGCCCGTTCAACCGGCTGAAGATCAGCGGTGTTGAAATCCGGCTTCGGGAGCTGGGCAGGAAATTGAATATCCCCAAAGTGCATCCCCACAAATTCCGTCGAACGCTGGCGACCATGGCGATCGACAAAGGCATGCCGATCGAACAGGTTCAACATCTGCTGGGGCATCAAAGTATTGACACGACTATGGTTTATGCTCAGGTCAGCCAAAGCAACGTAAAAAACTCGCATCGCAAATACATAAGCTGATTCTTTTTGTGAACAATCCCGATTTGTCGAGATGTTTGGGGATCCAATAGCAAATTCCCAAAAATGGAACGTGGAGGACTTAAAAAGTATTATCACACACGCAAACAATGGCATGTCCCGTCGGGGAAACGATGAATCAGGAAGTGTTGTTTTGCGATTGGTTGAACTCCAAAGTGGTTATTTGGACTATTCCAATCCTAATCGTATTGTTTTGACAGAACAGGAAAAGAAACGTTTTCAATTGAAAGAGAATGATTTCCTTTTTGCCAGGGTTAACGGAAATCCAGAAAATGTTGGTCGTTGTGCATATTTCAAGGGGTGGCAAGAGCCCGTTTATCACAATGACCATATCATTAGAGTTCAATTTAAGGCTCAAATCGTATCTCCCGAGTTTCTTCAACATCTGCTCAACAGTCAATATGGAAGGAATGAAATGCGGGGTAAAATAAAAACCTCTGCAGGGCAATACACCATTAACCAAGAAGGCATTGGTTCAATTCGTATTCCCATTCCTCCATTAGAGCTTCAGAACGAATTCGCAGCTTTCATCGAACAGCTCGACAAATCAAAAGTTGTCGGGAAAATGCAACGAATTTCGCTTGAAAAAATAGCTCACAGCGATATATTATCGTGGAGGCTCTCTGTGCTATGAAGGATATTGAGGCTATTTGTACCGTATTTGAAGGGACTGAGGCAAACAAAGATTCTGCCTCTGTCGCCTTGACGTGCCGTAATTGTGTTCTGGATGCGGTCAAACTGATCTTTGAAGACAGACAGGTCAAGTTTCCTGAATCAGCCTCCATGCTTGAACTGCTGGATTCCCCGGTCATAACAGGATTCGTAAACAATCCTGAGATTATGAAATCCCTGCAATACGTCCGTATTCTGGGGATCAATGCCCAGCATGGTCTTCCTGTCAAAAAGACCGAAGCCAAGCTTGCCCGTGACAACACCGCTTTCTTTTTAGGTTTCATCAGGAACAAGTTGCTGCCTGCACTACACGAAGTGGAGTATGAAAAACTCCCCAACCTGACCGAAGCCGCAACCCGGAAGCTCTACATTGACTTGTATTTGCGGGAAGCAGGATGGGAAGTGCTTAACGTGGAAGGCACAGTTGTCCCAGGAAAAGCCGGAATTGAAATCCAGGTCGAAGGAATGCCGAATGCTGCGGGAATCGGGTTCTGCGATTATGTTCTGTATGGGAAAGATGGAAAGCCGCTTGCCATCGTAGAGGCGAAGAAAACCAGTGTTTCGCCGGAAGCCGGACGTCATCAGGTGATGCTTTATGGCGACTGCATGGAAAAACAGTATGGGTATCGTCCCGTTTTGTACTACACAAACGGCTATGAAATCAATTGCGTTGACGGGCTTTATCCTGACAGGCAGCTTTACGCATACCACACACTTGCTGAATTGGAGTTGTTGATCCAAAGACGCAGCAGGAAAGATATTACCGATCTGCGCATCCGTGACGACATCACGAACCGGCCATATCAGAAGATGGCGATTACAAAGCTGTGTGAGCGTCTGAATCAGAAGTTCCGGCGGGGGTTGCTGGTCATGGCCACGGGAACAGGCAAGACGCGTGTCGCCATTTCTCTGGTGGACGTGCTTTCTCGTAATCAGTGGATCAAAAATGTTTTGTTCCTTGCCGACCGGACATCGTTGGTCGCACAGGCGCACAAGAGCTTTTCCAAGCTTCTCCCGGATCAAAGTTATTGTGTTCTCTCCGACCGTAGCCTGAACGGGGATATGAATGCTCGAATCATGCTCTCCACCTACCAAACTATGATCAATTTTGTGGACGGAGAGGAAAAGAAGTTTTCTGTTGGCCGATTTGACCTGATCATCGTGGATGAAGCGCATCGTTCCATTTTCAACAAATATGGTGCGATATTTGACTATTTCGACAGTTTGCTGGTCGGTCTCACCGCAACCCCGAAGAGCGAAGTGGATGCAAATACCTACCGGATATTCAAGTGCGAGAGCGGCGAACCGAACTTTGACTATTCGTTGAAAGAGGCGGTGGCAGAACATTATTTGGTTCCATACAAGGTCGTCAATCGGACCACCAGAATTCTGCAACGCGGAATTAAATACGCGGATCTTTCACCAGAAGAAAAAAAGCAGATTGAAGAAGCTTTTGCCGATGACCCGCCGGAAATGGGATATGACGTCGAAAGCAGCAAAATATTCCGGACGGTCTATAACGAAACGACCTGTGACCGTGTATTGCAGGAATTGATGGAACAGGGACTAAAAATTGAAAGCGGCGACAAGCTCGGAAAAACGATCATTTTTGCCTACAACCACAAACATGCCGAGTTAATTGTCAAACGTTTTAAGGAATTGTATCCGTCGTATGGGGCAAACTACTGCCAACTGATCGACAACACGGTCGCCTATGCCAACGATTTGATTTTGAAATTCGAGAGTGATCCTGATTTCCAGATCGCCGTCAGTGTTGATATGCTTGATACCGGAATTGATGTTCCGGCTGTAGTGAATCTGGTCTTTTTTAAGCCTGTAAAATCAAAAATCAAATTCATTCAGATGATCGGACGTGGAACACGTCTTTGCGAGAATCTGTTCGGTCCAGGCAAGGACAAAGAGTATTTCCTGATCTTTGATTATTGCGGCAACTTTGAGTATTTTGGTGAACACCCCGATAGCATTGATCCTGTGGGAAGCGTTACGATCACACAACGCTTGTTCAATATTCGACTGGCGATACTGGTCGAGTTACAGAAAATTGAGCATCAGGAGGTAGAGTTCAACCGATGCTACCACAAAAAGCTCTTGGAGCAACTTCATCACGAAATCGTAAAAATCCGGGCTAACAGCTGTCGTATTCAGGTGCGTCAGGAAATGCCGTATGTTGATAAGTATTACGATTTGGAAATATGGTCGAATCTTAATGAGTTCAACCAGAAAGAGATTCAAAATCACCTTTCCTATCTTTTGGATGCGGAATCCAACGAGCCGGAGAATGTCAAGATTTTTGATGCAAGGATGTTATCCATTGAAATATCCCTGTTGTTGACCGGGAAGACAACCAAAGCAAGGAAAGATGTGGAAGTCGTGCGCAAGGTCGGACAATACCTCTTGGAGAAAGCGTCTGTTCCACAGATTATGGCGAAGGCAGACCAACTGAAAATGCTGGTAAGCGAGCAATTCTGGGCATCGCCGACTGTGGAGAAACTGGAGTTGCTTCGTGAAGATATTCGAGATTTGATGCAATTCATTACCACACAGGGGAAAATTGTTATCCTCCATATTGAAGATGAGGCTGAATCTGGTGGTAAACTGGATGGCGATTTGATAGATATCCGCACATATCGTCAAAAGGTAATGGACTATCTGAAAGAGCATTCTGACAGCCCGGTTATTCAGAAAATCCATAAATTGGAGAAGATAAACGGAGACGATTTGAAGGAATTGGAGGATATCCTTTGGCATCAACTCGGCACACAGGAAGAATATGCAGAAGAAGCCAAAAACAAAACACTTGCTGTATTCATCCGGAGCTTGATCGGATTGGATCGGGATGCTGTCAATCAGAAATTCGGTGATTTCCTGAATGGCAACGTATTAAATGCGCAGCAGCAAGAGTTTGTTAAGGCTATTATTGATTATGTCCGCGCGAATGGTAATATCTCAAAAGAAGACTTGTTCCAGGAAGACCCGTTTGCAGAGTACAACGTGGCAGACCTCTTCGGCGAAAAGCTTGCTGTTGTTCTTGATATTATCAACACTGTCCGAGGTGCGGTGGAAGCTGCATAAAATCAAAGGTTTTCTCACCCTTTTTTTGATATAACACTTGAGTCCTCTATACAACTAAAACAATTCAGTATCCTCATCTGTCGTTTCTTCGTTCCCACAGTCTTCCCCGTAGCATCACGGAGGATCGTCCCGATCCCGGAGCTCGTCGCTGTCCCATCGTCTTCCCCGTGGCAGGCATTGCGGTACGTTGCCCCGTTCCCCAGAGCTCGTCGCGATGCCAGCGGTCTTTGCCGGTGGCATCACGGTACGTCTTCCTATTTCCGCTCACGAATGGATTCCGCGCGACTTACAAATCGCCTCGTATGCGTTGTTGATTTTCTGCATCTGTATTTTTGCATGTTCGATGAAGGCGGCGGACAGACCTTTTCCCGCAACCTTATCCGGATGAAATTCCTTCGCTTTGGCCCGCCAGCAGCGTTTGAGTTCCTCGTTTGACGCATCTTTCGTGCAGCCGAGCGTTGCATAGCACTGATCCAGCGTCATGCCGTCCGCCATGACGTCATCAGCAAAGCGGCTCCGTCCGCCTGCATTGTCTGAATCCCGTCCGGACGAGGACGCGTGTTCGGTGTTTCCGGAAAATTCGGACGAACTGCCCGCAAAGAAATGCTGCAGGAAACCAGGCAGATTCAACTCTGATTCCGCGATTGTCAGCAGAATGCGTTCATCCTGCGTGAGTGAATGATCCACGATGGCCAGCGAACAGAGGACTTCCATCAGGGAACGGCGGGCATCCATGTTTTTAATTCGTGCCGCGATCCTACGGATTGCCATGGTGAAGTCGTGCACAGTCTGTGTTTTCCCGGCGTTGAATGCCTGTTTCATGCCGGACTTGCCGTCCTGCGGGATGTCAAGCTCTTTAATTAAAGTGGACACCAGTTCAGCTTCGTCCTGTGTCACGCGGCCATCGCATTTTGCGAGCTGCCCCAAACAACGAAAGATATCGCAATACGTCTCCAGCGGTTGTTTATCCTGATTTGTGTCGGAATTACCGATTGATGCGCCGATCCATGCGCCGATTGCTGCTCCCCACCAGCCGCCGAACATTCCTCCGAGAATACCGCCGATGATACCTCCACCTATGCCCATGATCTTCTACCTCCAATTCCGTTCAAAAAGGTGAAACATTCCTCAAAAAAACAATGAAATAACCTCGGCAACTGAATTTGCGCCGGTACGACCATCAGACGGTGAGGCGGAAAGTGTTTTGCAGTAACCGGAATCATGCCAGCGGACCTTGTAATGCTTCTTGCCTTTGATGACCGTGAAGCCAAGACGTTCAAGCGCGTTAATCTGTTCACCCTGAGCTTTCCAATCCTTGGCAACATCGCAGACCTGTTTGCAGAGCTTTGCACGATCTCCCGTCTTCCGATTTGAGTTCAGGATGGCTTCGCACAATTCTTTTCGGCGGCAAAGTGCATCGACCGGAATGTTTCGCAGCTCGCGTTCGACGAGTTCAAGAAGTAAGTCCTTGAACTCGTCTTTGCACATTTCATCGACGACCGGTTTGTTTAGTAAGTTCATTTCTTCGTCCCCACAGTTTTCCCCGTTGCATCGCGGTAGGTCGTCCCATTCCCGGAACTCGTCGCGCTACCAGCAGTCTTGCCAGTGGCATCGCGATACGTTGTCTTGTTTCCGGATTCTGTAGCCGTCCCTATGGTCCTGCCCGTGGCATCACGGTACGTCGTCCGGTTTCCGCTCTCTGTGGCCGTTCCAACGGTCTTTCCGGTGGCATCGCGATAAGTTGTGCGATTGCCGTCTTTGGTCGCGGTTCCCGTGGTTTTGCCTGTAGCATCGCGATAGACGGTTCGATTGCCGTCGGTCGTGGCGGTGCCGACGACTTTTCCCGTGGCGTCACGAATGGTTTCTCGCTCGGCGCAGAACGCGGTTGCCGTGCAGATTGCTGAGATGAGGCAAAGAAGAGTAATACTAGCATTTCTCATAGGAATAATCTCCTGATATTCGGCAAAGAATATAGCATAGTCCGTTAAAATGTCAAATTCTTTTACGCACCGATATGAAAAAGCCATGAAAATAGTTCCCCCGCTTGATTTCGCGCGCATGCGGGTGTATATTCATTTCATGATTCGGCAGGCATCCTGCCGCTGAGCACAAACGAACAGGAAAGGATACCCCTATGAAGATCATGGCAATCAACGGCAGTCCACGCAAAAACTGGAACACTGCGAAGATTCTGCAGAGCGCCATGAAGGGCGCGGAGGCCGCCGGAGCGGAAACGGAACTCGTGAACCTTTACGATCTCAGTTTCTGCGGTTGCAAGAGCTGTTTCGCCTGCAAAATCAAAAACTCCAAAACCGGGGGGGTGTGCGCCATCCGCGACGAACTCCGCCCGGTGCTGGAACGTGCCCGGGAAGCGGATGTGCTGATACTCGGCACGCCGGTATATTACAGTTATCCCACCGGTGTGATGCGTTCTTTCATGGAGCGTCTGATGTTCCCTGTCGGCACTTACCTCTATGAGAACGGACGGCATATCACCTTGCGGGACAAGGTCATCCCGACGGCAATGATCTTCACGATGAACTGCCCGGAAGATTACATGAAACAGATCGGCTACCCGCCGATCCTGGAGGAAAACACCAAGGTCATGGCGGATATATTCGGGTACAGCGAAACGCTTTACGTCTGCAATACTTATCAGTTCAACGACTATTCTCGCTACGACTTCAATCTCTTTCGCGAAGAGGATAAGCGCAAATATCGCGACGAACATTTCGCCGTTGATCTGCAAAACGCCTATGACCTCGGTCGGCGGCTGACGGAAAAAGCGGGAGCATGAACTGCCCCGCTCAACGATATCATAATCGCCGGGCGTACGGGTCCGTGTTCCCCGGCAACAGAATACGAACTCTGTCAAACAATGGCTGTCACGACAAACACGGCGCTGTTTGACGGAATTCTCAACAGGAGAAACTCCTTCCATGTACATGATGAAAACAGAGATCCCGTTTACCAGAGCGGGAAAGAACAATAAGCTCAAGCTGCACGAGGCGGTCGGAATGATGATGGACTGCTGTCAGTTTCAGGAGTATCAGGAAAAGAAATTCTGCGAGTATCTGCGGACGAACGAAATCGCGATTTTTCTCTTTTCCATTCAGATCGACATCCTGCGCTTGCCGGAATTTCGGGAAAACGTAACGACTGCGGTCAAAATATACGGATGCAAATCCATTTACGGTCTGCGGCGGCTTACCATGCGGGATGAGCAGGGCGCCCTTTGCATGATCGCCAACGCGACTGGCGCTTTTTTCGATCTCCGGCAGGGAAAAGCCTTGAAAATCGACCCGTCGGAATTCGGCATCCAATACGATGAGGCGGAACCGATGGAGTGTCTGCCACGCAAGATTCCGATTCCCCCGGAATCCGGGGAAAAAGGGTCCCCGTTTCCGGTAACGCCTTCGTCACTTGATCCGAACGGTCATCTGACCAGCGCGATGTATTTCGCGATCGCAGGGGATGCGCTGCCGCCGGACTGCCGTTTCAACCGGGTGAGAATGGAATTCAAAAAACAGATCAAATCGGGACATGCCGTCCAGCCGGTGCGATATGATACCGCGGACGGCAGGCATATCGTGGATTTGCTTGATGACGAAGGAACGTCCTGCGCCGTGGCGGAGTTTTCGACCTGGCGGGACGGTAGTGCAGACTGAAGGAAACCGCCAGCCATGAATGACGCAATCATCGAACGCAACCGCGGCACAATGCGCCGTTTCGAAAACTGCATCAACACAAACGACCTGTCGCTGGGAGAAGAACTGATCTCCTCTTCGGCGGCATTCACAACGCCGGTCTCGCCTGAACCGCTCCATGGGGCGAAAGGATACCTGAGCGTTGTGGAATTCATGCGCAGAAGTTTCCCCGATGTTCAGTGGAAACTTGTGAATATGGTCTCCGACGAAACGACGGTTGCCGTGCAGTGGTTGTGTACCGGAACCTTTTCCGGCGACGCCCCGTTTGCCGGACTTCAGCCGAACGGCAGACAATTCTCGACCACGGTCATGAACTTCTACACGCTTGACGCCGACGGCAAAATCATCGACGATGTCGCCGCAACCGGCATTGCGGGAATCCTGCAGGGCATCGGAGCTTTCCCGTCTGCGAATTAAACAGTTGTTTCCCAGATTGAAAAACAGAGGACCGAAATACAATGCGAATTTGTTCCGCGCGAAACAACCGTCCCCGCTGAAAAAAGAGAAATACTCCCGAATACACAACGCATGAAAAGGAAGTTTTTGCCTATGAAACCGTTTTTTATTGCTCTTGCCGTTATCGCGGTCATATTCGTCTGCATCGTGGTGGCGGGAGCTCTGATGATCAGGAAGAAGGAAGCGCCTCCGATTCCGCTTACCGCCAACCTCCGGGGCAGAATCGCGATTGTCGTCTATTCTCAATCCAAAGTGCGCAATACGGCGGAGGTCGCAGAGTGGATCAGGAAGAACACAGGCGGCGACATGTTTTCCCTCGAAATGGAAACGCCTTATCCGGAGCCGTATTCCGAGACGCTCAAAGCCGCCTCGAAGGATATTTCGGAGGGCAAACATCCCGCTCTTGTTGATGTCCCGGACCTGTCCGGCTACGACATCGTGTTCCTCGGCTCCCCGATCTGGTACGGGACCTATGCGCCGCCTGTGGCAACGTTCCTTGATTCGGACAAACTCGCGGGCAAGGTCGTTGCGCCGTTCTGCACGCACGGCGGCGGAGGCGCGGGACATTTCTTCGCCGACCTCAGGAAGGAATGCCCCGAAGCGCGTATTCTTGACGGGCTTGTCATTCGCGGATCGAACCAGATCGAACGCCGCCTTGGCGTCGGCGTCACCTCCCACCATACCGAAAACGATGTCATAACCTGGCTCAACAGCCTTTTCCCGGCTGACGGGCCGCAACCGCAAGGAGAACAGAAATGAAGAAAAATCTCGGTATTATCCAGGCAGTGTTTCCCATGCCCGTGCTGATCGTTGCCGCCTACGACGAGCATGGCACCGTTCAGGCGATGAATGCGGCTTGGGGACAGATCTGCAACTCCGACCGCATTGCGCTGTTCATCGATGAAGAACATGCGACCACGCAGGCGCTGCTGAAGACCAAATGCTTCACGGTCTCACTGGCGGACAAGGCGCACATGGACGTTGCCGATTTCCTCGGGATCGCCTCCGGAAACAAGATGCCGGACAAATTCGCCCGCACCGGCTATCATGCCGTCAAATCGGCGGCCATGAATGCTCCCGTCATCGACGAATTCCCTGTGGTGATGGAATGCGAGCTCGCCGAAGTCGTGTCCACGGACAGTTTCTACTGCATTGTCGGCAGGATCGTGAACACGGCCGCGGAAGAACGGGCGCTGGATGAAGCGGGGAAAGTCGATCCGTCCAAACTCGACATCATTGCGTTCGACCAGTTCCGCCACGGCTATTACGCGATGGGCGGACAGGTCGGCAAGGCATGGAACGCGGGCGCGGCCCTGATGAAAAAATAACCTGCGCGTTTTCTGTCCCAACGAGGACACGGAGAATGAAAAGGCTTCTGTTATTCATCACGGCTCTGTTCTTGACGGCAGGATGTTCCTTCCACGGGAATCCGCAGCGGTGGCCGGAATCCGATCCTGTTTCCGGCGCTGCCGCGGTACAGGGGAAAATCGCGTTCGAGACATCTCCGTACTTCCCCCGGCCTGATTTCTACAACGGGGAAATAACTCCCACTCTGAAGCTGATAAAAAGATTCCGCACCTGCCAGCAGACCACGGAGTACACCTGCGGCGCTGCTTCTCTGCGGATGATGCTTGATCACTGGGGCATGGCGGACAAAACGGAACGCGCATTGGCGGAGGAACTGGATATCCGTCCGGAGGACAATCCGAAGAACGGCGCTTACGGTTGTTCCGCATCCGCGATAGAAACCGCTTTGAAAAAAAGAGGAATCTCGGTTCTTCCCCGGCAGGATTTCGAAACGCCGGAACTGTTTGCGGATTTCGTAAAAAGCCGGCTGGAAGTGGATTGTCCGCTGCTGGTGGAATGGAGTACATGGGGCGGCCACTGGACTGTTGTTATCGGATACGACGATATGGGGACTCCGGCCATTTATGATGATGTGCTGATTATGGCGGATCCCTACGACACTTCCGATCATCTTCAAGACGGCTATGTGATTGTCCCAGCTGAACGGTTCTTCTACGAGTGGTTCGATGCGGGAGTGCTTTCTCCGGGAATCACGCGTCAGCAGTATCTTGCACCCATTAAGCCGGACAGGGTGAAGTCTTCAAAATGAAATCATCCTACTCCGACATCATCAATCTTCCTCACCACGTTTCGAAGGTGCATCCGCCAATGTCGATGCACCAGCGCGCAGCCCAATTCTCGCCGTTTGCGGCTCTGGTCGGGTACGAGGACGTAATCGACGAAACCGCGCGTCAAACCGACTCAAAACGCGAGCTGGACGAGACGGAGAAGTTCCTCTATGCGCTGGAGGACGGCAACCT
>CACWOL010000052.1 GCA_902762495.1 uncultured bacterium
AAATTCAAAAATAGTACCGATGTCGGCTTTTTTCAACCCTATCTCATTGGTTCATCTCAATTATCTCCCGTTTTTCCTGTCAGAAACCGTCGAAGAACCATTAAATTTTCGCGCGGTGACACAAAAACTGCTAATTGGACATGGCGAATTTTAGCAGTTTTGCGATTCAAGGGCCCAAACAGGGGGTGTAACCGGTATGAAAAGGGCCGCAGATAGCAGTCCTGAGCTCACATTTCTGAGGGTAAAAAACAAAAAACCCGGTGGAATCCATCGGGCTTGAAGAATCGAATGGTGGCAAGGACCAGGATCGAACTGGTGACACACGGATTTTCAATCCGTTGCTCTACCAACTGAGCTACCCCGCCACAGAATGATATTTAATATACACCTCATCCACGCTTTTTCAAGCCGAATCCTCAAAAAAACGCGAAAAATGGTGGAACGCGGGCTGGATTGAACAGGAATCGGAAGCCGATCGGCAGATTCGTTTCCGCACGATCCGGAGCTGAAGTCAGCAGTCCACACATACGCCAGTTTACGCTCGACGAGAATGAATGCGCGCGCCGGTTCATGCTCGGCGATGACAAAATACGTGCGCCACCCCACACCTTGTCGACGGCGAACGCGCGCGGCCATCACGTCAAGTCTAAGAGCGGCGGATACGTTCCAGGCGAACACACAACGAGTCCGAATCAGAGACCGGATTCCAGTTTTTCCAGAGCTTCCAGTTTTTCCAGAGCTTCCGCCGCCCGTTTTTGCTCCTCGTCCGACTGACTCTGTACGGATGCGCGGCGGTACCATTTCACGGCCTCCGCCATGTCCTGTTCCACGCCCAGCCCCCGCTCATAGCAAAACGCGAGACTGATCTGCGCCTGCGCATTCCCCTGCACAGCGGCTCTGCGATACCATTTCGCCGCCTCGGCGTAATCCTGTTCGACGCCCGTACCATCCTCATAACATTTGCCGAGGCTGTTCTGCGCCCGTGCAAGCCCGTTTTCCGCGGCCAGCCGATACCATTTCACTGCCTCGGCGTAATCCTGCCCGACGCCATCGCCTTTCCTGTAGCACTCGCCGAGGCTGGCTTGCGCCGCAGGAAACGCCGCATGGCGTTCGCTTTCCTCCGCAGCCCGGCGGTACCATTTGACGGCTTCCGCCATGTCCTGTTCCACGCCTTCGCCCTTCTGAAAGCGCATGCCGAGCATGTATTGCGCCGCCGGTTCGCCAAGTTCGGCGGAAACGCGGAACCACCCGACCGCCTTTTTATGATTCCCAGCTTCGAACACCTCAAAACCGGCCTCCGTGACCAGGGGCAAAACCAACGGCCTGACGATGAGGCACACCCCCGCGAACACGAACAGCGAGGCGAGCAGGAACAGCGGCCCGGTTTTCCTGGAAAGCGAAAAGAGATGGCAGTATTTCCCGGACCGGTCCGAGGCGTCTTTTTCGCGCGATGCAAAAAACGGCGGATAGTTTTCCCACTTCGGCAGAAGGATCAGTTCCGGACGCCTGGGCATCCCCCGAACAATGATCCCGGAGCTGTCAGGCAGAAGCGAGGCTCTCTTCTCTGCCATTGCCACCTTCTCTTTTCGGTCCCGTTCCCGGACATTGATCGCCAGCATGCTCAAAGAGGCGACAGCAGCAGCCGTTCCGATGAAATACCCCCAGCCCCCGTATCTGCCATCAAGCATCATCCTGACAACCGAGACAGCGACAATGATCCATGCGTACCACCCCGCGATCTCCAAAAACAATAAAAAGATGTTCTCTTTGCCATGTTTTCTTTCGGCGATGCGTTTCCTTGCGTCCTGAACCGAGGCGAGCAGAGATTCCACGTGTTTCTCCTCGCCTCGCCGCGCGGCACGATTGCACAGGACGTCGCGGAATTCCAGCACGAGCCGCGGATCCTGCGCGGTGAGACGTTCGAGCTCGGCAGCGACCCCGGCTTCCTCCTCGTCCGTGACGGCGTCCTTCATGCGCCGGACGAGCAGACGCCCCCGGAACGACAGGCAGTCGGGAAACCGTTCCGCCGCTTTTTCGAGAATGCCGCGTTCGCGGTCCGCATGATCCAGCCGCGCGGCGGCCTCGGCGGCAGTGGACCAGACAGCCGGATCGGCGGACGATTCATCCAGAGTTTCCGCCTCGCGCAGATGCCGGATCACATCTTCCAGTTTGTCCGTTTTGAGCTGGTTTTCCAGCCAAGCGTCGTATTCCGGCTCGAAGTCCGGACAGGAGAGAAGATAGTGCTCGGCGGCGTCCGGGGTTCGCTCGAAAAAGGGCAGCAGCGCGGCGGGATCGTCCGTGCGGACGCGTTCCCGGAACGACGGAATCGTCTCCGCGGGCGGATCGGACTCGCGGAGCATGCGGCCGAGGATGCGTTTCGCGTCCGCCTCCTCAGGGGACGCCCTGCGGACTTTCTCCCGAATCGCGGCGGCAGGGTGCGGACAATCCGTTTCCACGAGGCTCTGAAGCCAGAACACCCGCGGGTCGCAACGCCGGGCGAGGAACTGCGTCTGCGTCACGAACGAGGCGAACCGCTCCGCGCCGAATTTCTCACGGCAAAATGAGTCGCAGGACTGTTCCACATCCCTCAGAAGCGGAGCGATTGACCGGAAGAACCATCCAGACTCCGGAATGGCGATCCCGTTCATCCTGATCTCCCGGATTCTGGACTCGAGGACAAAATACGGGTCTTCGCCGCATGACGGCTCCGTCCAGACGCGCCCGATCCATTCCAGCAGGGAATCGCCGGACGGCTTTTCGTGCCGGAGCGCCCGCGCGAGGCAGACCCGGAACGATTCTGCGTCCAAAGCGCAGATCAGCGGATACCCGATGACGAGCGTGTCCCGTTTCAGGCGTGCCATGAACAGGAACGGGGAAACGACCGCGGCGGTGCAGCTCTGGTCCAGGCAAATCCGCCGGACCGGGGAGATGTTCAGGTCGCGGCAGATCGCGCCGACCTC
Organism: uncultured bacterium; assembly: GCA_902762495.1. GTDB lineage: Bacteria > Verrucomicrobiota > Lentisphaeria > Victivallales > UBA1829 > UBA1732. The sequence goes on from CACWOL010000052.1 coordinate 2,961, forward strand.
GTCGTAGAGTCGTCCGTAACGCTTCGGATCGAGCGGCATCCCGTTGAGCGAGGATTTGCGGCGGCGGAATATCGTCAGGAGAATCGCCGTGAAGCCAAGCGCGAGAACGGGCGGAACGATCAGCAGCATATAATGCTCTTTTGTGACCAGGGGCATATAAACGGAAAGCCCGATAAAAAAAAGGATCGAAAGGATCAGGAGCCAGCCGAAAAGGACAAGTACGCCGTATCCCAGGACCAAGCTCAGGAACAGCTTCAGCCGGTACAGCGCCGGGTCCTTCGCGTACTGCGCCCGGGCGTTTTCGCAGGCTCGCCATTCACTCAGATTCATGCCGTTCCAATCCATCGCCGATGATTCCTTTTCCGGTTCGCGATTGCAGATGCCGACAGCTAATATACATGCGGGAAATGAGAATTCAAGCCGTTCAGGGGATACTATCAAAAAAAAGGAAAGCCGCCGGTCGTTTCATCCAAACCGGAGGCTTCCCGAAAGTATTTCGTTCGAGCTGAGACGAGGTCAGCGGTCCACGCGGGCGCCGCCGCCGCCGACCAGCTTCTCGACCTCGGCCAAACGCGCCATCGAGGTGTCGCCGGGGGTGGTCATGGCAAGCGCGCCGTGGGCCGCGCCGTATTCGACCGCGAGCGCGGGATCGCCCTTTTCCATGAAGCCGTAGATGAGGCCGGAGGCGAAACTGTCACCGCCACCGACGCGGTCGAAGATCTCGAGGCCGTCGCGCTGCTTGGCCTGGTAGAACTTGCCGTCGCTCCAGACGATCGCGCTCCAGTCGTTGACCGTGGCGGTGCGGACGGTGCGGAGCGTGGTTGCCGCGGCCTGGAAGTTCGGATAAACGGAGACGGCTCGTTCGATCATCTTGCGGAAGTTGGCGGGATCGATGGCGCTGATGTTGGCGTCGAGTCCCTCGACCTCGAATCCGAGGCAGGCGGTAAAGTCCTCCTCGTTGCCGATCATCACGTCCACGTACTGCGCGATCTCGCGGTTGACCTCGCGGGCGCGTTCCTTGCCGCCGATCGCCTTCCACAGCGACGGACGGTAGTTGAGGTCGTAGCTGGTCACGGTGCCGTATTTCTTGGCCGCCTTCAGCGCCTCGATCACGACACCCGGGGTGGTATCGGAGAGCGCGGCGAAGATGCCGCCCGTGTGGAACCAGCGGCTGCCGAGCTTGCCGAAGATCATATCGAAGTCGACGTCGCCCGCCTTGAGCTGGGAGACCGCCGTGTTGCCGCGGTCGGAGCAGCCCACCGCGCCGCGGATGCCGTAGCCGCGTTCCGTGAAGTTCAGGCCGTTGCGGACCTGACGCCCCACGCCGTCGTACGGGACCCACTTGATGAGGGAGACGTCCACGCCGCCCTGCAGCATGAAATCCTCGACGAGGCGGCCGACCGGATTGTCCGCGAGCGCCGTGATCGCGCCCGCCCGGAGGCCGAAGCAGCGGCGGAGTCCGCGCGCCACGTTGTACTCGCCGCCGCCTTCCCACACGTTGAACTGGCGGGCGGTATGGATGCGGCCCGGCCCCGGATCGAAGCGAAGCATGATCTCTCCGAGCGAGAGGATGTCGTATTTGCACGAGTCGGCGGATTTGATTTTCAGCATGGTGAACTCCTTGTGTGATTGAATCGAACCGGATCCCGTCCGGACCGCGTCCGCGGCTTCCGGCATCCGGCGCAGAAATTTGTGATTACGCATATTAATATAGCGCGCACCTCTTCATTTTACACCCCGTTTTCCGCTTTTTTGCCAAAAAAAACGCATCGCGCCTTGATTTTTGCCGGATTCCATGCTACATTATTATCTCACGGATGCCAACATAGCTCAGTCGGTAGAGCGGTTCACTCGTAATGAACAGGTCCTCGGTTCGATTCCGAGCGTTGGCTCCATTTTTTTTGCCCTGATTTTTCAGTCGGTTACATCCATAAGAACATGCTTCATGGTTTCTTGATTTTTTCCGTTGTTTTGCGCTGTTTTTGAACGGAACAAAGCACGAATGGTCTAATAATGGTCTAACAACTTTTGAGGCGAGCCGTAAACTCACGGGTCGGATGTTCTGAGCGGTTGCCAGTCGCCACCGCCGGGGCATATTATACCCCCATGCCCGCCTGGTAGCCGATTTTTTCATGTGCGGGAAGAAATCCGCACCTCAACCCATTACAATCTGTAATGGGTTGACCGGCAAACGTCCATTCGACGCCATCGCGCAAGACTCAGTCGTGATACAGGACTTGATAAGAAAGCAGAAAGCGCCACCTCACTCGGAGTCCAGGAGACGGGGCGTTTTTTCGGGTTGCGGACTTGAGCTTATGAACCGATAGATGGTGTTTTGATATTATTTCTGAAAGGAACTGATGCTGCAATATTTTATACCATAGGAACGGAGAGAGGCTGAAATGGCCCTGATGCAGCCATATCAGAGAGCCCTGCATCCCGGAGGTCGAAGGATTGGAAACCTTCTCCCCAGCTTTTTTTACAACTTGTTGGCGGCTGAGGCGGGGATTTGACTTTTCGGATTTCCGGTGTAAATTATATGGCCCTTTTTGAGAAATATACCATTCCTCAATGGGGTTAAGGGTTATGGCTGACGGGGATTTGCTCCGTCAGCTTTTTTTGTTCGCCAGGCAGGGCGCCCCCAAAAAAAAGACGCCCTGAACGAATCCAGAGCGTCGGAGATCATAGGAAGCTGAAGCGGGAATTACTTCTTGAAAGCATCCCAGTCAGCCTTCTTGACGAAAGCGGTCAGAGAACGACCATCTTTCGTTTCAGCCTTGAAAGCATAGCGGGTGGCCGTGCCCTTGCCGTACTTGACGGCCTTGGTGACTTCGGCGGTGACTTTCTTCTTCATTTTGACGTCGTAGAAGCTGTGTTTCATAAAAAATCCTCCTTGGTTGAGGTTAAGGGTTATGTAAATATAACCTCGCTTCCTGCTCATGTCAAGAGAAAAAAGTCATTTTTTAGGAAAAAATCAGAGATTTATGCCAAAAAGTCTGAAAAAAAGCGCATTTAGCCTCGAATCGAGGCGGCCTTTTCCTGCGAAGCAGACTGCGTCCGATTGAATGCCGACGAGAGTGTGAGGATTACGGTCGGTCGGAGACCTCTACCGTCACGCTGAACCTTTGATCGAACTCGGACGGCTCCCAGGACTGCGAATAGACGAGGTCGACTTTCGTTTTGCCGGGCTTCAATGCACGGTAGACGATGACGGTATTGCCTCCGACGCCATCCATTTCCTCCGGATTCGGATCGGATACATAGTCGTCTGAATCGAGCGCGAGGATGTCCTTGTCGACCTTGTCGGCATTATCCCAGCTGTACCCGGTCGTGATATTGGATTCGAGCACGATTCGGATGACGTCTCCGGTATGCACCTCAATGTTTTTGCCGCTATCGTTTTCGGACAGATTGATCTCATCTCCGGTGGCAGTCAGGGAAGAAGCATCGCCTATGACAACATTCAGTTTGAATCTTTTGGCTGGGTCTACGTCTTCCCATGACCGGGCATAGAAGAGTGAGATTTCGGTTTTTCCGGAGTGTCTGGCCTTGAAAGTCCAGATTTCGCATCCGCCGTACCCTGCTTCCCCCTCACGGTGGGGATCGGCAACGAATTCGCTTTCCCCATTTGTTTCGAGACCCCGTTCTTCAAACGGTCCCAAAGCCCAGGAGAAACCCGTGGACGGGTTGGACCGGAGTTTTACGCGGATCGTTTCGCCCGGAAGCACATGGATGGTACTGCCGTTGTCCTCTTCATCAACATCGACAAACTTCTCGGATGACGGATTCGAGGGAGTTTCATTTTTCGACTTGGAACAGGCGACAACAAAGATTGCAACAGCAAAAACGGCAACTGCTGTCAGGAGAATCGTGACTTTCATGGGAGAAACCTTTCTTGTTGATCTTGTCGTATGTCGACGAGCATTTATCACTCCAATATACCACAATTCAGGCTGAAAAGCAAATCGAAAGGAGCTTCCTCTTGAAAACAATTACATATCGATGACGGAATCAGAGTGCTTGTTTCGCAGAGGTCGAAGGAGTGCGGCTTTCTTTACCTCGGATTCGCGACGGAGGAGGGGGTACCTGTTTATGTTCCGTCCCGTGCAAGTTTTTTTGAAAAAATGCTGTAGGATTATTGAAAAATAGCGAGAAAAAATGTATATTAACAGCATGGTTTTGTTTGTGGAAGGAAACATGAGCAGAACTATAGTCAATCTGGCGATCAAAAAGACGAAAACACAGCGTCCGGGCACGCCGAAATGAGCGTGTGCGGACAGGAAGGAACAGTGTATGGGGCGTTTATTCGGGACCGACGGCATTCGAGGCAAAGCCAATGAATATCCAATCACGCCGGAGCTCGCCTTGCTGGCGGGCAAAGCCGTCGCGCGACATTTCTGCCGGAACACGTCCCGCAACGACGCCTTCGGGCAGCGCGGCAACCCGCGCGCCATCATCGGCAAGGACACGCGCCTGTCCGGCTACATGCTCGAAACCGCGCTGATCAGCGGCATGGTGAGCATGGGCATGGACGCCTACGAGATCGGCCCTATGCCGACGCCCGCGGTCGCCAGCCTCACGAAATCCATGTGCGCCGACTGCGGCGTCATGATTACCGCCTCCCACAATCCCGCCTCGGACAACGGCATCAAGCTGTTCAATTCCGAGGGATTCAAGCTCCCGGACGAGGTCGAGGACGACATCGAACGCGCCATCTTCGCGATGATGGAGCATCCCGCCGACGGCACGCCGGACATCGGAAAGGCATTCCGCGTGGACGACGCCCGCGGCCGCTACATTCACCAGGCGAAACGCTCCATCGGCTACACTTCGCTGAAAGGCATGAAAGTGGTGCTGGACTGCGCGAACGGCGCGTCCTACTACGTGGCGCCGATCGTGCTGCGCGAGCTCGGAGCCGAGGTCATCACGTCGGGCGTGAAGCCGGACGGCCTCAACATCAACGACGGCTGCGGCGCGCTCCACCCGGAGAATATGTGCCGTCTGGTGAAGGAGTATGGAGCGGACATCGGCGTTTCGTTCGACGGCGACGCCGACCGCGTGCAGTTCTGCGACCACACCGGGACCGTCATCAACTGCGACCGGATCATCGGTCTCTGCGCGCTGGACTACAAGTCGCGCGGCCAGCTCTGCAACGACACGGTCGCCGTCACGTCCATCAGCAACCTCGGTCTGCACGACGCCATGCATCAGGCGGGCATCAGGGTCGAGGTCACCAACGTCGGCGACCGCTACGTGATCGAGCGCATGCGCGAGAAAGGGCTGAACCTGGGCGGCGAGCAGACCGGACACCTGATCTTTCTGGAGCACTCCCCGACCGGCGACGGCCTCATTTCCGCCCTGCACGTGATGCGCATCATGAAGGAGACCGGAAAATCCATCGCCGAGCTCGCCGGATTCATGCACGAGTATCCGCAGATCCAGAGTTCGCTCCGCATCGCCGAGCGCGTGCCGTTCGACGACCTGCCGGAGCTTTCCAAGTGCATCCGCGAGGCCAAGCAGGACCTCGGGGACGCCGGACGCGTGATCGTGCGCTACTCCGGCACCGAAAACAAACTTCGTATTCTCGCCGAAGCCCGAACGGAATCCGCCGCGCGGCTCTGGCATGACAAAATAGCGGGCGTAGCAGCCCGCGAACTGGAGGTAATCCCATAATGGCTACGTTCGCATTTGAAATCGTCGAGCACGGCAATCCCGCCCTGCTGGAACCCCTGACCTGCAAAAAGCCCGCCCTTGAACTGGAACTCGCCGCCGGCACGCTGGAATCCACCCTGCTGGCCCGCTGGTCCTCGATCCAGAACGCCGCGCCCGGCGCGCATCTCCGCCTCGCGTCCGACTTCTGGCCGTCCAAGGCCCTGCTCGAAAAGGCGTCCGCCGCGATCGCGGACGGCAAATCCTTCTCCGTGACCGACGCCGACGGCGTGGCCGCCGAATGCACCGGCTGCGGCGCGAACACCGTCGCCATCCCCGCCGACGAGGCGTCCTTCCGCATCCGCTATCCGTGGGATCTGCTGAAGATTAACGAGGAATACCTCGCGGGCTACACCGAAAACGTCATCAACGGCACCGTGCGCGAACGCGTCACGCTCGACGGCGTGGTGATCCTGGGCGAAGGCTCCGTGCTGCTCCCCGGCGTCTACATCGAGGGCGTCGCCGTGATCGGCAAGAACTGCAAGATCGGCCCGAATTGCTACCTGCGCGGTTACAACTTCATCTCCGACAAATGCCATATCGGGCAGGCCGTCGAGATCAAAAACTCAATCCTCATGACGCATGTCGCCGCCGGACACCTCTCCTACATCGGCGACTCCATCGTCTGCCAGAACGTCAACTTCGGCGCGGGCACCATTACCTCGAATTTCCGCCACGACGGCAAGAACCACCGGTCCATGGTCCAGGGCTGCCTCATCGACACCGGCCGCCGCAAATTCGGCTCCATCATCGGCGAGAACGTCCACACCGGCATCCACACGGCCATCTATCCCGGCCGCAAGATCTGGGCCGACGTCCAGACCCGTCCCGGCGACGTGGTCCAGCTCGACCTGATGAAGTGATCTTCTCTCAAACGTAATCCCGTCCGCCGGGCGCAGCTCCATCCACACGTCCGGCGGCTTTTTCACCTTTCAACAAGCAAGATAAATCATGCCCCGTTTTCTGCAAGTCCTTTTCGCCGCGTTCAGTTTTGGCACGCGGTTCCATGGTCCCGTGAAGCCCGCCGAGCCCGCGCTGTACTCCCGCGCGCTGGCGTTCCAGCCGTTCCTCGGACTCCTGACCGGGGCAGTCGCCGCGATCCCCACGCTGTTCGTCAGCGCGAGTTTCCGCGGTCTGCAGGGATTTATCCTTCTCGCCTCGGGCATTTATGTCTTCCTGCTGGAATGGCTCACGCGGTTCGACAATCTCCATGCGTTCGACGCCGCCTGCCGGATGCTCGCGGGCGCGGGCGTCTCCCCCGAGGAACGCCTCAGACGAGCCGCGCAGCCGGGTTCCTCCCCGTGCACCGCCCTCCTGGTCGGGCTGAAACTGCTTGTGATGTACCTGATCTTCATGCGGACCGCGCTCTTCGGCGACAACATGATGCTCGCCCTCACGCTCGTCGCCGTGCCGTTCTTCGGACGCATCGCGATGCTGTTCGCGTATCCGTCCGGGTCCGGCAGGGAACGCCCCGAGGTCTACGACGTGATCCGCCTGGGCTGGGTCGTTGTCGCGATGCTGCTTCTGGCGTTCGCGCTCGGCATGATCCGCACCTACGGCGGCGACTTCTTCTCGTTTCGTTCGATGAAGCTCACGATGTCCGGGTTCCGCAGCCGCACCGGCGACGCCACGGGATTCTCCCCGGTCCTCACGGTCGTCAGCCTTGGAATCCAGGATGCCGTCACGTTCCTCGCGAGCGGGTTCCTGTCCGTGCTGTACTGGAACACCGAGGCGTCGAAGAAGCTGCGCGTCAGCCCGCCGCCCGAATTCGCCGGAGCCGTCTGCGAGACAGCCGAGTTCGGCGCGATGATCGTCTTCCTGATCCTCGCCGACGACGTGATCTTCTGAGCGCATATAATCCGATTTGCCATACTGCATTGTTATTCCCTTGGCTCCCGCTTTTTTCTGAAAAAGAACAAGAAAATGCTTGAAAAAAGTTATCCCGGCGGATATATTACTTAGAGCCCGGAACAAATGAGTAAATCATGCGCCGCCCGAATGAAAAGAAAAAACACTTTAGAATGCTCGGCAGAGTGAAAGACTTTTTGCGCGATCAGCCCGGCGAAGTCAAACAGGAGCTGAACGGTTTGATCTTTCAACTTGAAAGAGACGGCTATCTGAATTACCCGAACGCCGAAAAAGTCGAAGACGAAATGTTTGCCATTCGCGTGATTCAGACCGGAAACATTCGTATCTTTTACGTCTACGGACTGAATGATAAGATATTCGGTATTCACGGCTACGTGAAGAAAACCGAACAGATACCCGAAAACGAACTGAAACAAGCACGAAAAATGCTGAAACTGCTGATTCAAGGAGGCCAAGTATGAAAAAGAAACGTCAGGAAGACTGGACGGAAGAGGAAATCGCCGCCGATATTGCGGCGATTGCTGCACGGGATGCCGCCGGAATCCCGGACGAAGACGAAGTTGCCCGTGATACGTATTTCAACGACCCGGCAAATGCGGAAGAGGTCAACGCCATGTTCGAACGTTTCCGCCTCAGAGAAGAGTTGTACAAAGCCCGCCGGGAAGCAAAACTGACCCAAAAGGAACTGGCGCGGCGGATGGGAACAAGCCAGACCTATATCGCCGCGGTCGAACACGGCAAAAAGAACATCACGTTCTCCACGCTCGCACGCTATGCCCGCGCCTGCGGAAAGAAAATCGCCCTCATTTAAACACAGCCTTCTCTTCCGGAGGAGTTTCCCGATGAAGAAGCAACGCAGGATCAGCCCGGTATTTCTGGTGTTTTTTATCCTCATCGGCATCATTTTTCTGAGTTTCGTTGCGGATTATTTCGGCGCGTATCTTCTCGGTGACGTTGTACCCAGGGAACAAACCCTCAACTATCAGTTGGAACAAATGCTCGGGATTGTTGCGGAAAAACTGCAGGAAACCGGAGAATTGCCGAAAGATCTGGACGACGTGAAATTCGAGAATAATTTTCTTGAGGAACGGTACAAGTCTGATTATGGATCGGGTCGGATCAAATGGTATATTCAGGGCGACAGATTAATCATCGAACATTCCGGCGATCCGCTCAAAAACATCGACCCGAAACGCAAGAAAATGAAACTGCCGCCCGAACTCATCCCCGAGGTGAAACCATGAAAAGGTCACTGCTCTTTGTTCTTCTGTGTCTGGTCGTGCTGCTCACAGGCTGCGGACGCATAAAACGAAAACTGAGCGGCGGCAGTTCGCCGAAGCCGCCGCCCATGCATCCGTTCTACACATACACGGGCTACCGGGACTGGTACCGTCTTCCGCTGAAATATCCGTACCAGATCTCGACGATCGACCAACTGAGAGAAGGATATCTGGAGGAGCATACCGGCGGCGATATCGCGGCGGGATCGAAATCCATGCAAGGGATTGATGTCGGGGGGAGAATTACGCATCTTCATCCGCTGGAAGACTTCGCTGTTTTCCGGAAAGAGGACGGGACATTCGGCTATCTGGAATACGCGACCGGCAAAACGACCTTGCTGCCGACCGAAGCGGAATTGAAACAGGCATGTCTGCTGACGCCCGGGGAATTCAAACCGATCGAATATTACTACAACCAGTTCAGCAAGGGCAAACTTATCTATCCGCCGAACGCGTCTTCGGAAAAGATCCGCACCGATCTGATCGCGCAGTTCCACGGGATGACCGTAAAAATGCATCCCTACGGCAAGGAGCGCGGAAACGCAAAGATCGAGGTGACATGCGGAGAAAGCGAAAAAGACATCGACGTTCAGACGGGAAAAGCCGTTTTCGTGTGGAAGTGGTCATTGCCTCAGGAAAAGCAGGACACGCTCGACAAGTGGCTGCTCGCGCACAGGGCTGAACTGCTTGAGATGTGGGAAACACGGACCGTGAAGTTGCTCCCCGCGCCGGAAAAAGAGGCGAACCCGGCGAAGTAGTTCTTGCGTTTTTCCGGCTTCAGGCGTGGTGCATCACCAGGTAGACGGTGTACGCGATGTACGCCGAAAGCAGCAGCGCGCCCTGAACGCGGTTGAGGCGCTTGCCGAACATCCCGAAGAGGAACAGCGCGCCGGACGTGCCGAGCATGACCGCAAAATCCAGCCCGCGGATCGACTGCCCCATCAGCGGTGAGATCATCGGCACGATGCCGAGGATGCAGAAGACGTTGAAGATGTTCGACCCCACGATGTTGCCGATGGCGATGTCGTTCTCGCCCTTCAGCGCCGCCACGAACGACGTGGCGAGTTCCGGCAGGCTGGTCCCGACCGCGACGATTGTCAGTCCGGTCACGGCCTCGCTGATGCCGGCGGCGTTCGCGAACGCCACGGCGGCGACCAGGAACGACTTCGCGCCGAACACCAGCATGGCGACGCCTCCCGCGACCGCGAGCAGGGCCAGCGGTACGCCGAGTGGCTTGTTCATGCTTTCCTCGACCTCGGGATCGACGCTGGAATCCGCCTCCGCTTCCGCCGCGCCCTCCGCCGCCTTCTTCGCCTCCTGTTTCTTCGACAGGATCACGTTCAGCGTGGTGTAGGTGAGGATGCACAGGAAGAAGAACGCGCCTTCCCAGCGGTTGATGCCGTGGCTCAGGAAATAGAATCCGGTCAGCGCGAGCACGGCGAACAGCATCACGGGCAGGTCGAACCGCTTCAGATTCGCGTGGAACGGCATCGGGCGCAGGATGGCGCACAACCCGAGGATCAGCGCCACGTTGCAGATGTTCGACCCGACCACGTTGCCGAGGCTGATGTCCGCCGAGCCGCGCAGCGCCGAGTCGATGCTCACGACCAGTTCCGGCGCACTGGTGGCGAACGCCGCGAGCGTGAGGCCGATCACGAGGCGGGAGATGCGCGCTTTCAATGCGAGCGAAACGCCGCCCCTGACCAGAAATTCCGCCCCGTAGTACAGCAGCGCCACCCCGAGGACGGCAAGCCCGAGATTGCGGAAGAGATCAAGCATCGGCATAATAAAGACATACTCCCTATAAAGACAAATAGAACAGGTTCCCGCCCCCGGATCACCGGACGCCGCGGGAATTATCGATCTCTTAATCTACACGTTTTTTCCCGGAATTCAAGTTTTTTCGGAAAAACGGCTTGCTTTTCCGCGTATAAGTAGTATTTTTATAGTTATGAACACAACCCTTTGCACGGATGGTATTTTAACCCGGAAAGGACCGGACACATGAGGATTCGCTTCGCACTTACCGCTTTCTTCTGCCTGACGGCCGCCTGCGCCGTCTTTGCCCAGTCCCGGACCGGGCAGGGCGACGCGAAATCGTCGCGCGGCGACCTGCTGAAGTCCTCCCCTTCGAATTCCGGGAAGACGTCCGCGAACCAGTCCGGCGGCAGGGGCATCTTCGACATCGCGACCTCGTCCGATGCCGGGAAGAGGACCGGAATTGCCGCGCCCGCCGCGGGCAGGAGCACCGTCACGGCCTCCCCGTTCGGCACGACTTCGAACCGTGCAAGATCCTCTTCGGCACGCCGCTGGAAGACGGCCGCCAAGATCGCCGACTGCATCCGCGCCAAGGCTATCCCGTCCAATACCAACCTCTCGTTCTCCGGCACTATCACCGACATCGTCACCGACGGACGTTACGTCATCCTCACCCTGTTCGACTCCGTGGAAACGATCGCGGAAAACGGCGCGAAGGGCGATGTCCCGGTCACGTTCACGGTCGTGCTGGACGCCGAATCCGTCGCGGGCAACAACTCCATCAAACTGGATGCGAAAAAGAGCTTCACCGTGGACAGCAATTACGCCTACCTCGTTTGGAACGATTCCGGCTGCACGGTCCGCGCGGTCGACAATGCCCTGACCGAACCGGACCCGACTCCGTCCAATTCGTCGAAACGCTGACCTCTTTTTTCTTTCAACTCAGGATTACGCGAAAAACAGCCTCCGGGAACCGCTGGGATTCCCGGAGGCTTTTGTGTGATTCAGTTCAGACTGAACTTGAAGGTCAGTCGGCTGGCGTGATACGGTAGACGCCAGCGTCGTGGCATTTGAGGACGCGGGAGAAGGAGCCTTCGAACGTGCCGAGGTCCTTGCCTTCCCACAGGTCGCGCACTTTTGCCTTCTTGCCGATGCCGAGTTCGGCGAAGTCCACGGAGACTTCCGCCGTGTCCTTGACTTCTACATCGAACGCCTCGTCGGTCAGGACGAGGAATTCGATCGTACCACCCTGCCGTTCGGTGCCGTCCGCCAGGACGCCGCGCGCGGTGAGGGTGTCGTAGCCTTCCGGACGGTCGTAGATGATGACCGAGGCGGCGTGCGTGCCGATGCCGTCGATCCGGCGTCCGTCGGAGGACTGCCCGACGCGGGGATTTCCCCAGCCAGCCGTTGCGCTCTTCCAGCGGAGTTCGGTGAGCTTCTTCGTGCCCGCGGGACCGGAGAGGACGGGTTCCAGCCAGGCGGCGTGGTCGAAGTTGATGCCGTCGCCGCCGTCGGTCACGGCCAGCGCGAAGGACTTCGAGCCGCCGATGTCGGCCTTGATCTCGGTTTCGCGTATGCCGGAGCCGCCGACCTTGATGCTGTGGAATTTGGCCTTCTGGTAATCGATGTTGTGCGTGCCGGGCGTGGAGGCGTTGAACAGCGCTACGTATTTATCCTTGCTGCCGGGAACGTCCGCGGCCCACACGAAGAGGTCGCCCTTCTGCGAGAGCTGGCGGTTGTTTTCGCTGTTCTGGTTAATCTCGATGACTTCTTTGTTCGTGAGGAGCTTCAGCGTCCAGTCGTCGAGCTTGGTCATGTCGGCGCCGAGGATGAGCGGGGAACGCGCGATCGACCAGAGCGAGAAGCACAAACGCTGTTCGTCCTGCGTGAAATTGGTCTTGCGGTTGAACTGGATGATGCCGAAGGGGAGCATGTCGGCGTCCGGCCAGGAGCCTTTGATGCGGTAGGGTTCCCAGCGGTGCAGACGGCCGAACATCCCGTACAGCGGAGACCAGCGGTCCCAGAAGTCGTCGGAAACGCGCCACATGTTGGCGTGCTCGTCCGCGTGCTTGCCGTTCTGGATCGGGGTGTCGCCGGGGGAGAGACTGAGGATGATCGGGCGGCCGCACTTGTCGATGGCCTTGCGGATGGCCTCGATTTCGGCGGTGGCGTACGGACGGGAGAGGTCGTCAATCTTGATGAAGTCGAGGCCCCACTCCGCGAACTGTTCGAAGAGGGAATCGTAGTATTCCTGCGCGCCGGGCTTGCTCATGTCGACGCCGTACATGTCGGAGTTCCACGGGCAGATGCTGCGGGTGTTTGCGATGTCCTGCGCGCGGTAGTTCGTACCCTTCACCTTCGTGTTCTCGCGGACGGCCTGACGCGGGATGCCGCGCATCAGGTGCACGCCGATCTTCAGGCCGCGTTCGTGCATGTAGTCGGCGAGCGGCTTCGAGGACGGGAAGCGTTCCGGACCGGGGATGAAGCGGCCGTATTCGTCCATGGAGAACTGGTGGCGGGCGTCGCTCTGGAATCCCTTCTGGTTGTCGTTATACCACTGGTGGTCGATCACAAAGACGTCCCAGCCGAACGGCTTCAGCTGTTTGATCATGGCTTCGGCCTGTTCCTTCGCCTGTGCCTCGGTGAGGCTGAGGCCGAAGCAGTCGAAACTGTTCCAGCCCATCGGCGGAGTCGGGGCCCAGTCATGGAAATCGGCAGCGGAGAGAGTCGCGCCCGCGATCATGGCGCATGCGAGCGTAAGAGTTTTGAGGGTTGCTTTCATGGAAAACTCCAGGGTTGAGGTTGTATGAATCATAAAGCGGGCGGATTATTAAGGTGGATTGAAGCCGTCCCGCCGCATTTCGCGGTTAATATATGCGGGTCAGGTAATAAAGTCAAGTAAAAAACAGCGAAAAAACGGGCGCGGATGAACTGATATTCCGTTTTGGCTTTCCGCGGGGCGTTTTTTAACGTTTCCCGAAATGCTCATTTTGCCTGTGCAAAGAGACGCGGCAGGCCGGAAACGCGGTCGATATGACGGTCGACCGCTCCGCAGAACGCATCGTGTCCGGAGGCGATCACGGCTTTCGTTTTCGCACGGGTCAGGCCGGTGTAGACATATTCGCGCGTCACGATGCTTCGGTCCGCGCCGGACGGCGGAAGGAACAGCAGGATGTTGTCATAGTCGCTGCCCTGGGATTTATGGATGGTGAAAGCATAGGCAGGCGCGTATTCCGGCAGGGACTCCGGCGGGATCCCTCGCCATTTGAATTCGGAGGCGGGATCGGGGAAGAAGACCAGAAGTCGGTCTGTATGATTTCCGGCCTCCGAACGCCGGAGCGGACGGCCATCTTCTCCGGCAAACCACAGGATCCCCGTGTCGCCGTTGAACACATTCGTACCGTAATCGTTCCGGAGGACCAGGAACGTCTCGCCGGGGACCGGACCGCCCGTATCCGGGAATCCGAGGATGGAGCGGGCGAGCCTGTTGAGCGCGTTTGCGCCGTACGGGCCGACGTTGAACGGGGTGAGGATGCGGAACTGCTCGAAACGGTTCCAGGCGTCGTCGATGGCGTCTTCATCGCAGTACCGGACCGCGACGGAGCCTTTCTTATGAAACCACGCGTCCGCACCCTCTATTTCGCCCAAAAGGAATTGCCGGAGCGCAGGTCTCGGCGGGATGTCGCGGGAAACGACGTCCTTTCGGTCCTTCTGCGTCAGGTAGTTCCAGGCCTCTTCCGACTGTCCCCCGTTGATCGCGTCCTTCATGGTGCAGATCTCGCCGCCCTGCGGGAACCGGCGGCTCTCGTTAAGCTCTGCGAGGCAGACGGGCGCGGAGGCGTGCAGGATGGAGCAGAAGTCGCCGAAGACGGAGCCGGGTTCCACGGAGGACAGCTGGTAATGGTCGCCCAGCAGGATGAGCGACGCGTCGTCGGGGACGGCTTTCAGGAGGCTGACCATGAGGGACTGCGCGATCATGGAACACTCGTCGACGATGAAGAGCTTGAAGGGGAGCGGGTTCTTCCGGTCGTGGCGGAACGTCCCGTCCTTCGGGCTCCAGGAGAGCAGACGGTGGATGGTGGACGACCGGATCTGCGCGATCTCCGCACGGCGCGATTCGTCGCGCAGGTTTTCCAGCTGCTGGTTCAGCGCCTGTTTCATGCGCATTTGCGCCTTTCCGGTCGGGGCGCACAGGATGACGTCGGACGGTCTTTCCCCGCGGAGGGCGAGGATGATGGACACGATGGTCGTCTTGCCGGTCCCGGGACCGCCGCTGATGACAAGGAACTTCGAGTTGACCGCGGCGGCCACGGCAGATTTCTGTTTCTCGCCGAGTTCAAGGCTTGTAACCGTTTCAAACGGAATGGATTTCGCAGGGGGTGCATTGCGTGTACGCGACCGCAGATGATCCCGCAGGAACAGTTCGTTTTGGAACGCGCGTCCGAGGTAATACAGGCCGTTCGCCAAAACCAGAGGAGCAGGCTGGAACGTTTCGTCCGATTCGGGGCGGTACTCCCGGAAAAGGTACGGATACGCGCCGGATTCCGGCGGCCATGAGGATAACCGGTCGATGAAACCGAAATCAGCCGTTTTGCCGGAATCCTGCACCATGTCATCTTCGTTTTCGGCGGAGAGGTTTTCCAGATAGTACCGGAGTGATGCGCGGGAACCGATCTTTTTGACAGGCAATGCGATTTCCCGGTGCATGGACGCGGCGTTGGAGACGAGCGCGGCGAGCAGCGTCAGGGCGGGATCGTGGTCCGCGTTCCTTCCGACAAACCGTGCAAACGCGACGTCGATATCCGCGAGCAGGCCGCGTCCGCGAAGCTGATTCAAAAACTCGAAGATGGCCGTCATTTTCCGTTTCCTTTCCGGAACAGCGTCAGAAGGTTTTCGAGGCAATCCCGTGGCGGGACGTCATACCAGATGCCGTCCCGTGTCCCGCGTTTCAGGCCGCGCAGGAAGAGATAGCAGACGCCGCCGAACGAATCGTAATCCAGTCCGCGCTGGCGGAGGATCTGAAGAAGGGCGGCTGCGTAGAGGTAGGATTGCAGGACATATCCGGCGTGTCCCATCGCGGCGCGGACGCGGTCGGGCGTGTAGTCCGCATCGGAACCGCCAAGCCAGTTCGTTTTCCAGTCCACGATATAGTATTTGCCGTCGTGTTCGAAGACCAGGTCGATGATGCCGTTGAGGATGCCTTTCTTGTCGAATGTGACGTCAGCCCGGTTGACAAGCGCCCGTGCCTGATCGGATGCGGACGCGGACAGGACGTCCATGATGCGCCCGATGTCGAGACTGGCCGGAGCATCCAGGAAGAATTCCATTTCGGGGACCATCCGGTCCTGATCGAGGCAGGAGAAAGGGATTCCCGTTTCGGGCAGGGGGATCTGAAACGTGCGGGATACGCCGTCGAGGAGCTGCCGTTTCAGCGTCTCGTTCTCGGGATCGTAGCCGAACTCCCGGAGGACGCCCGCGATCCGGTTCTGAACGGCGTCCGCGTTCGCCGGGACATCCTGATTTGCCGGAGCGAAAAGATCGAAATGCCCGGCGCAGTTTTCCAGCAGTTTATGCGTCATGCTGCCGACGGTCGCGCCGTGCGGGAAGTCCCGGAAAAGGTTCCGGTCGTCGGACGGGGCATCCGGTGTTTCGTCAGGTACCTCGGATTCGGCCGCATCGGCGAGCGCATCGTTCCGTTCGTCCAGGTCCGCTGGTGTCTCCGTTTCCGCTTCCGCCCTGTCATTCAGGATGTTATGGAACGCGGAGAAGCTCATGATACTCCAGTTGTCGCGGACTTCTCCGGTAAACTCCGCCGTAGTCAGGCTTTCCGGTTTGTCTTCCGGGCGGAGCGGTCCGATGTCGTCGCGTCTGCCGAAATGGCGTTCGAAGACGCCGTTCCGCCGGATATGGAATGGCTTGTCCGCCTTGTCTTCCGGTTCGTCCAGATCCGTCCACCAGTCGGCGGTCGGCTGCGGCAGAAGGTCTTTCGTATCAATAAAATAACCCGCCTTCCACTTCTGCTCCACGACGGTTTCCCCGGCAGGTTCCGTTCCCGGTTCCGGCGCGCAGTGTTCATGCGACATCAGGAGGATGCCCTGTGCGGATTTCGTGAAGTTGATCGGATTGCCTCTCAAATTCGCGAGCTGCCGGGTATAGAGATACGTGACAAAGGAGGCGCGCGTAAGCGCCACATAGAGAAGGCGCAGCGAACTCCGGAATTCTTCATTTCTGGCGGTCGTCTGGTTGGCGTCGTCCATGCCGAAATCCAGGATGATCTCGCCACTTTCCGGCGAGGAAGTCTGTCCCGGTCTTGCCGCGGTATTGATCCGGCAGGCGACCGTGCCCGACTGCATGTGCTTCCAGTCCTTCAGGGCCGGATACGGGAGGAATACGACGGGGAATTCCAGACCTTTAGCCGCAAACATGGTCAGGATCTGCACCGAGGCGGAATCCCGGTCGAGGCGCAGCTGGTCGGGATTCTCTTCGGAGCCGCCCGCGTCGCCGCTGTCCGCCTGATCGTTGACGATCGCGTTCAGATTGTTGAAGACATCCTCCGGCGGAAGGTGTTCCTCCGATTCCTTCCGGTAGAGCAGCTCCATCAGCTGGACGAGATTCGTAATGACGCGTTCGCCGTTGAATTCGGACAGGATATGCCGGCGCGGCGAAACGCCTTGGAACGGCGTATCAAGAAACTGCAGGAAGGCGGCGGGGAAACCGGACTGCGACCATATCCTGCCGCAGTCCGCAAGCTGTTTCATGAGCGATTCGACCCAAGCCGGATTGGACACGGCGTCCCCCGCGGAGATGCGGAAGAAGGGGGAAAGCATCAGGCCGCGGACGGTCCGCATGTCGGGATGCAGGAAACAGCGGAGCAGGAGGAGCATGAGCCTCGCTTCGTTTGTCTGGTAGACTTTGCCGGACTTGCATGCGGACGCGGCGATTCCCACCCGGTTCAGCATGGCCACGAATCCGGCGGCCTCTTCGTGCCTCTGCACCAGGATCGCGATCTCGGACGCGCGGAGCGGTCTCGGCGTATGGTCGTCACCTTCGAACACCCGTACGGGGCAGTTTTCGGACAGAAGATACCGGATTTCGCGCACGACATCTTCCGAAATCCTGTGTGCGCAATCGCCCTTTGAGCCGATGTAATGCCGGAGGCGCAGGCTTCCGCCGGGATTGTCCGGGAAGTCGCCGGCGCTCTTCCCCGATGCGATCGAGACGAACGGAATATCGTCCTGAAGGAAAACGCCGTCGGTCGTGTGTCCTTCTTCCAGATCGCCGTCGCCGAACATCCGGTTGACGGCTTCAATCATGGCGGGCGAGCTTCGGAAGTTTCTCGTGAGGGTGAACCGGTCGTCCGCGGTATTTTTCGCCAGCAGATAGGTGTAGATGTCCGCGCCGCGGAATCCGTAAATGGCCTGCTTGGGGTCGCCGATCATGTAGAACAGGTTGGGGCAGCCTTTCGGGAAACACTTGTCGAAAATACGGTACTGGATGCGGTCGGTGTCCTGGAATTCGTCCACGAAAACGGCCTGATACCGTGCCCGGATCAGCTTCGCCAGACCGTCGTCCGCCTGAAGCGCCGCATCCAGGTCCCGGATCATGTCGTTGAACGACATCGCGCCGTCTTTCTCCATTTCGGCCGGAAGTCTGTCCCGGACAAATCGGTAGACGTCCCGGCGGAGCGTTTGCATTTCATCCAACTTCTCGCCTTCGAAGGAATCCAGGTCGACCGGTTCCGAGGCGAGTTTCGCCGCATTGGAAAGAGCCCCGAACATTCCGGGGTTCTGTGCGCCGTCTTCATAGAACCGTTCCCGGCAGAATGCCCGGACCAGGCGGTCCCGGTACGGGGCTTCGTCCGGAACCAGCTCGGTCTCGAACGCCTTTCCCGATTTGAGGGCGAATTCCCGGAGCATCTTCTGGCAGAATCCGTGGATCGTACTGACGGTCATCTCGTCGATCGAGCTGATGGCGAGCTGAAGCAGGATCCGGGATTTCAGGTCGTCGGACGAATGGAAAAGGTCAGGGTGATACGTTTCCGCGGTTTCCGGTTCGGCGGTTTGTTCCGGATCCGGGATCAGCTTGTTCCGTTCTTCGTTCAGCAGCGCCAGAATACGAGCTTTCAGTTCGTCCGCGGCCGCGTTGGAAAACGTCGTGACGAGGATCTTCCGCACGGGGACGCCCTGCAGGATCAGACGCAGGATGAGATGCGTGATCGTGTAGGTCTTGCCGGTCCCCGCGCTCGCCTCGATCAGATATCGGCCATGGTCGATCGGATAGTCGGAAAGGTTCATGCTTTTCCCCCTTTCCCGCCGGTGAAGACCACCGCGCCGAAGAATGCCTCCGCAAGGGATTCGACCAGTTTTCCCGACGGCATTTCGCTGCCGAAGAATGCGCCGAACCGTTCTGCGTCCCCTTTGGAATTCATGTTGCCCTCCCAGGCGGACTCCGCATCGCTTATGTTCTTCGTCTGGAAGAATTTATAGGATGCCTTCGGGAAGAACGGCAGCGGAGTGTACATCCCGGCATGATAAAGGTACAGGAGGCATTTCACGACCTGTTCCGCCTCAGTCGATTCCATCGCGTCCGCCTCCACGAAAGAAGCGGAGCCTTTATTCCCGATATACACGATCCGCGTCCGGGTCTTCCGACTGAGATTCGTGCGGAGATGCGCCATGATCGGGTCGATCAGCAATGTGCCGGAGAGCTTGTCCGTAAGGCTCGGGATCGCCTGGATGCAGGTCCCGTCGGGTTCGCCGGACGGGGAAACTTTCATTTCCGGCAGGGTCAGCGTGGTGCGGAATGTACCGGATAGGACAGATTGAAGCTCCATACCGGATTCGCCAGCGTCCGCCGCGGAATACTCGAATTCTCTTTCTTCAGCCGGAATGGTTTCCGTCCCGGTCGCCGTGACGGATTCGATCCCGCGGGCCAGTTCCGCGATCTCCGTCCAGTCCTGCCAGTCGTCTTCCCGTTGCGTCAGGGGGACGGCCCCGTTCAGTTTCAATCTTCGTAAACTGTTGCGTTTCAGTTCTGTCCGGTCCGTTTCCTCCGTTTCCAGATACATCCGGAGCAGTTCTTTTTTCAGATCCCAGTCCAGCCCGCCTTCGAACAACTCCGAATCCTCCGGGGCGGCATTCCCGAACACGGTCACGGATGCGTCAAGCCCGTTCCGGACGAACGTCCCGGCAGGATTGCGGAAAAATCCAGCCAGTTCGGAAAGATCGATTCTCGGAATCGCCGTTTCGGATGGCGCGAGTTCACCGTCATCGGACGCGGACGGACGGATTCCCGGCTGAATATGGAACAGGGGAAGCTGCTTTCTTTCCCGCGCCGGATCCGCGATCTGTCGTGCTGCTGCCAGCAGCGTCGCCGAATACGACTGGTTCACCGCGCCGGATCGGAAAAGCTCCGTCGAAAAAGAGTGGATCGGCTCCTGGAGTTCGACAAAACTGTTTTCGCCGAATTCCAGCGTCAGATAGTTTTTGAGTTCGTCCACGCATGCGGACGGCGGTTTCTCCTTGCGGTCATGGTTGTCCCGTCCGATATAACTGATATACAAATATTTCCGTGCTGCCATGATTGTATCCAGAAAAAGCTGGCGCGATTCGTCGCGCCGGAGCGGGTCGCCCGGCTCGCGTCCGGCGGCGGAACCGTTCTTTCCGGCGTCCCGGTACTGCTGCATGAGATCGAATTCGCGGTTGTCGTCTTCCTCCGGGAATGCCCCATGGTCCATGCCCAGCAGCAGGATCGCGTCGGCGGGGATGCTCCGCATGGGACGCAGGCCGCAGAACGTGATCCTGCCGCGCATGAATCCCACGGTGTTGTCTTCCGGTTTGACATGTTTGTCCTGAAGATACGCCAGCACGATCCCGCTGGTCAGCGGCACGTCCGCGGCGTCCGCGTCCGTCAGGATCCTGAACCATGCACTCAGTACGCTTTGCAACAGGTTTTTCAGCTCGGAATCCTTTCCGAAGAGATACCCTGCGGTATCGGTCAGCATGGTTTCCCATTCCCGGAGCGGGATGCCGTTCCGTTCCCGTTTCCGCATGAACTGGGCGATCTCGTGCAGTTTCGAGGTCAGACCGATGAATTTTCCCAGCAGATCGGCCCGGCCGCCGTCGAATCCCGGAACGGGGAAGACCTCGTTTTCATCGCTGATCCGGCACGGGGCCGCGGGATCGGCGTCCATGGCGTAGTCCAGCAGCATCCGGTCGAATCCCGTCCGCCAGCTGTTTTCCGGGAACGCCGCTCCCCCGGAAAGCCTGTGTTCGTCCGCGTCCCAGCCCCAGCGGATGCCAGCCCGCATCGCGGCGGTCAGGCAATACTGGCAGTCGTCCGCCGTGATCCCCCAATTCGCCTGAAGATCCCTGTCCTGCATGATGCCGAATACGTCGGACGAGGCGAAATCGCCCTTGAACAGGGCCAGTATCCTCATCAGCGTGCTGTACGACGGCAGGCGTTCCGTCTGCGGACGGTCGGCCACGGATATGCCGAGTTTCATCGTGTCGTGCGAATGGTTGAACACGGCATCCACCAGCGGGGCGTATTCCGACGGGGACGGCGTCATGATGAAAATGTTCTTCATCGAAAGGTCCGGGTCTTCGGCAAGACAGTGCAGGATGAAATTGTGCGCCGCCTCCGCTTCGCGGAACGCCGAGTAGCAGCTTCTGATCTGGACCGAGCGGCAGCCGCTTCCTTTTTCCTTTGCGGCAGCCTGTACGCCGCGCGGCCGGATGTCCCTCCTGATGCGGTCCTGAAGCCGGTGCAGGATCGTGTCGTTTTCCGGCACAGGTCTTTCCTCCGCCTCGTAATCATAGCCCGTATCGCCGTCCCAGTCTCCCGTCCCGCTAAGCAGGACGCGGCTCTGCATCGCGAACGACGCCGCCAGCGGGTTGTGCTGGAAATACAATGTTTCCATGTCTTCCCGGAGCCGGGCCGGGTCCTGTCCCTCATGGAAAAACCGGTCCAGAAACTCTTTCAGTTCGTCTTTTTCCCGGCGGATGTCCTCCATGAAGAAGGATTTCCCCGGCACCAGGTGATACAATGCGACCTGCGTTCCCCCGGCGCTGAACCGCTCCAGACACCGCAGTACGGCCGGAGGCAGCTGCGAAAACCCGAAGATCCGCACCTTTTCGATACTGTCCGCGTCGGAAAGAACGCCGTCGGCTTCACCGAGCAGGATCTTCTTGTAGACCGCGGCGAAATGTTTGCCTTTCCAGTCCGCGCCTGCGATCCTCCGCCACAGTTCGCCCTGCCAATGTGCATCCGGTTCCCCTTCCAGGCCGCGCGGCATCCGCCCTTCTTCCCACTCGTTGATCCATTCCGGGCGGTACAGGATGTATTTGTCGTACAGGCTGCCGAGCTGGCGGGAGAGTTCATACAGTTTCTTCGCGTCGCCGCTGACCCACCGGATCAGTTCGGGAAACGCCGTTTCGGAGTCGCGTTCCAGCAGGACCCGGTAGACACGCCAGCCGATCGTCTTTTCGTCGATGTTCAACTGGCCGTGGGCCGGGTTCCGGGGCATGAAGCGGTGAAAGACCGACATCAGCGGGAGGAATTCGATCTGGGCGGTCACGTCGTGCCGGTGCGCGAACCGGAGGGAAAGATACCGTTCGATGCTTCGGTTCGGCACGATGACCGGGATCCTGCGGAAGAGATCCCGCCCCGCCCGGATCTCCGCGTAGATTTCGTCGATCAGGAGATCCGCCAGATCGTCCATGCGGGTCCTGCGGCAGACGACGGGCTTCCGGTCGAAATTCATTTCCTTTTGTTCATTCGTCATCTTAAAATATCGTCTGCTCTCTTAAAGTTATATCAGGAATATAATAGAAACCGGAGGAATATCAAGCGGCAAATCCTTTTTTTTCCGGTTTTTTTACCGGAAATGCGATACAGGGAATCCGACATGGGGGCGTTCACGAAATCTTTTCATGAAATCGCCCGAAAATGGTCCGGCGGACTGGAAACGACTTGAAGCATGAAGTATATTATAACATGATGAAAACGGACAATACACCACAAAAAGAACTTACGAGGACCGGACTTGTCCGGCTCTTCCTGCGTGGCAGCAAACGCTGGTTCGCGCTCGCCGCATTGTTCACCTCGCTCGTCTCCCTGCTGGAACTCCTCAATCCGCAGATCATCCGGTTCACCGTGGACTCCGTGCTGGGCGGGAAGGAACCGGATTCCGGCGGCCTGCTCGCAGTCCTGCCGGAACTCATGGGCGGGACGGAGTTCATCCGGGCGCATCTGTGGGTCGCGGCGTGCGCCGTGCTGGCCGTGTCGGCGGCCTCTCTGCTGTGCCGCTATCTTTTCCAGCTCACGGAGGCGGTCGGTGCGGAGACGCTGGTCGAGACGATGCGGAACATGCTGTTCGGCCACATCCAGCGGTTGCCGTTCGCGTGGCACATGTCGCACCAGACGGGCGACATCATCCAGCGCTGCACCTCGGACGTCGACATGGTGAAGCGGTTTCTCTCCGAACAGCTCACGGGCATCTTCCGCATCGTGATCCTGATCGTGCTGTCGCTGTGCTTCATGTTCGGCATGAACGCGCGTCTGGCGGCGCTCGCGTCGATCGTGATCCCGCTGGTCGTGGGATCGTCGGTCGTCTTCCACCGGAAGATCGCCTCGAAATTTCTGGAGTGCGACGAAAACGAGGGAAAACTCTCCACCATCGTGCAGGAGAACCTGACCGGGGTGCGCGTGATCCGGGCGTTCGGTCGTGAACAGTACGAGGTCGCGAAATTCGACGCGCAGAACCGGTATTACGTGTCGCTGTGGGTGCGTCTGGGGCGTATCCTGAGCTTGTTCTGGGTGACGGGCGACCTCATCGCCGTTCTGCAGGTGCTGCTCCTGCTCGTCTGCGGCTCCGTCTTCGCCATCCGCGGGGAGCTGACCGCGGGCGAGTTCATCGCGTTTCTGTCCTACAACGGCATGCTGATGTTCCCGATCCGCCACCTCGGACGCATGATCTCCGAACTGAGCAAGGCTGGCATTTCCCTGAACCGCATCCGCGAGATCATGGCGTCGCCGGAGGAGGCCGACCCGCCGGACGCGCTCACGCCCCCGCTCGACGGCGACATCGTATTCGACCACGTGAGCTTCGGCTACGACGGCTGCCCGGAACTCCTGCACGACGTATCGTTCAAGGTCCCGTCCGGCATCGTGTTCGGCATCCTCGGCGGCACCGGCAGCGGCAAGTCCACGCTGATGCACCTGCTGTGCCGCCTGTACGACCTGAAACCCGGCTGCGGCACCATCTCAATCGGCGGCGTCGACATCACGAAAATCCGCCGCGACCACCTCCGCAGGAACGTGGGGATCGTCCTTCAGGAACCGTTCCTCTTCTCGCGCACGATCACGGAAAACATCGGGATCACCGTTCCCGGTATCAGCATAGATGCCGTCCGCGCCGCTGCCCGGACCGCCTGCGTCGAGGACGCGGTCGACCGGTTCAAGGACGGATTCGACACGAAAGTCGGCGAACGTGGCGTGACGCTTTCCGGCGGACAGAAACAGCGCACGGCCATTGCGCGTCTGCTGGTCGG
>CACWOL010000053.1 GCA_902762495.1 uncultured bacterium
CATGGACGGCTGGACTCTGGCCGGCATCGGCGACTTCGACGGCGACGGCAAGGACACCGTGGTTATGAGCTATAACGGCGGTCAGTTCCTCTACACCGTCGGCATCGGCGACGAAGCCCCGACAAGCCTCGGCGCTTCCAACTGGTCCGGTTGGGATCTCCGCGCGATCGGCGACTTCTCCGGCGACGGCAAGGACGACATCGTTCTGTTCCACGAGGAATTCGGAGCGATGGCCATGCTGGTCGACGGCAACTCTGACAACTACCAGTCCATCGGTCAGCTCGATGCGAAGGATTGGTTCGTGGTCGGCTGCGGCGATTACAACGGCGACAAGATGGATGACCTCCTTGTTCGCCGGCGTCGACATGCAGTGGACTGTGATCGCATAAGTTATGCGTGAAACATTCTACTCTGTCCGCTAAAACCGGACGGTTCTACTGAACCAACGGCCCCTGCACCTGGAAACGGGTGCAGGGGCTTTTCTCTGCCTGCATGAGAGAGTATTTCCTCCGCCTGGGCTGTGCCCCGCTTCGCAACGGCACGGTGTGCCCGGATGAAATGGCGAAACGGGCAGGAATCCGTGCGAAAATATGAGGGAGGAGGGTGTTTTCTTCAAGAAAAGGGCAGGGGACAGCCGGTTTGTCTGTCAGAGAATGCGCGCGGAGGCTGTTTCCGGGCAGGGGAACGGGTAAAACGGGTCAGTGTCGGGGGAGATGCTTTTTGCGTCTCTAAATAACTCCTGCGTTTGTTTTGCAGCCGGATTCCGTGTGACTGCGCCGATCTATATGATTGAGGAAGCCGGATGACAGGATTCGTTCCGATAGACGATGCAAAAAAAAGAGGTCACCCTTCGGGGTAACCTCGTGCTTGATCTCTGCGTGTTGTCTCAGTTCATTTTGTGGGAGAATCGTCTTGTTTCTCAGCCAGTGGTCATTGTTTGCTTTTTGCGGCCTTCTTGAGTTCTGCGAGCGTTTTGGCTTCAGGACGGCTTTTATAGCATTCGTCGAGCGGGTAACAGCCGGAGATCAGCCCGGCGCGCGGGGCGTTCGTGCAGTCGCCGAACGTGCGGCAGATGCAGGTGCGGCGCAGGGGGCGTCCGGCGAGGACGTCGGCGCAGAAATCGGGGTAGGAGAGCGCCATGCGCCCGAACCCGACGAAATCGGTCAGGCCGTTTGCCACGGCGTATTCGGCGGCGTGGGGGAGGTATTCCTGAAGAGCTGTATAGCCGGAGCCGACCACGATCAGGCCGGGACAGAGTTCGCGCAGACGGCGCACCGCCTCGATGTGGAGCCACACGCTGCGGAGCGGGTCGTGCGGCGGCAGATAGCCGTCGGAGACGGGGTAGAACGCCGGCCGCTGGATGTGGACGCAGTAGTACGGGCTGCCGATCGTGGCGCAGATCATCTTCACGCCGAGCGAACGCATGAGCTTGACGAGCTCGACGGTATCTTTTAAATCCGGGTCCATCGTGAGACCGTTGCCCGCGCCGCCGAACGCGTAGGGGTAGGGGCCGGACCAGTCCATCGGCACGCCGACGCCGTCCGCGCCCTTCACGAACGGACGGATGTCGAAGATGCTGATGCGCGAGGAGAGTTCGAGGCCGGGACAGCGTTTCACGATGCCCTCGGCGATCTCGCGGAAGAAGCGCGTGCGGTTCTCGAAGGAGCCGCCGAACGGGCCGGGCCGGTCGTAGGCGGTGAGGAATTCGTGCCCGAGGTAGCCGTGCGCGAGCTTCACGTCCACGAAGTCGAACCCGGCGTCCTGCGCGAGCTCGGCGGCGCGGATGAAGTGCGCGATGATGTCCGCGACCTCGTCGTCCGAGATCACGTTCGACGCGTCGTTGTGGAACTTTTTGTCGAGGAGCGGATGGGCGTACGCGGTCTTCGAGGCGAGCACGCGGTCGTCGTCGGGGTGGGAGAACCGCCCGGAATGCGTGAGCTGGAGCCCGATCTTCAGGTCGGAATCCGTGCCGTAGCGTTCGCGGTGCGTACGGCGCATCTCCGCGTTGAGCTGTTTCAGCGCGCCGACGGTGTGGTCGGCGACGAGGAGCTGGCGTGTGTTGCTGCGGCCGGAGTGCATCACGGCCGCCGCTTCGGTGCCATAGATGAGCTTCGCCCCGCTCGATGCGAACCGGAGCCAGCGGCGGCGCGTGAACTCCGACGGCACGCCGTCGCGTCCG
This sequence comes from uncultured bacterium, assembly GCA_902762495.1. Lineage (GTDB taxonomy): Bacteria > Verrucomicrobiota > Lentisphaeria > Victivallales > UBA1829 > UBA1732. The sequence continues at coordinate 2,180 of CACWOL010000053.1, forward strand.
CAGTCCCAGCCCTCCATGGGCAGGACCGCCCAGCGGTTGCCGATCCCGTTCAGCGGTTTCGCGAGCGCGGACTCGCCGGCGGGCGGGAGCTCGGCGAGGCCGATGGGAATATTCGATGCGGCGAGGTGCGCGCGGAATTCGTCGAGCGTGCGGAACGAGGCGGGTTTCGGGTAGTCCATGCGTCAGTCTCCTATGTCGTAAATCTTTTTTTCGCGGCAGGCTTTCCAGACGGTCTCGAACCAGCCGTCCGTCTCGGGGATTGGGCGGCACGGGACGCGGCGGATCACCGTCGAACCGTCCGGCGCGACAGTAATCATTTGGACCGAGGCGCGGAACGATTTGTCCTCGTTCGCGATCTTGAACGGCAGTTTGTCATGCACGGGGCGTCCGTCAGGCGTGAGTACGACCGACCCGCCGCGCGAGCCTACGCCCGCCTCGACCTGTTCGAGCATGGCGGCGAGGTAGACTGCGGCGGAGAAGACGAGACTGCGCGTGCGGAGGCGTTCGGAGAGTTCGGCGGCGGTGGCGGATGCGAGGCCGTCGTTCTGAAGGTTCGCGAGCTGGGCGCGCGTCTCCTTTAGGGCTGTTTCCAGCGACTCCTTGTCGCGCAGAAATGCCCCGGATCTGCTCATGCGCGCCTGCATGATGGTGCGCTGTTCCTTCCAGTCGAAGAACGTGCCTTTGCCCATCTTGTCGAAGATTTCCTCCTCGATCTTTTCTGCGGCGGCATTGAACGGCGCGTCGAACGAGCCGTCGGGGGGCGCGTACTGCGCGGCGATGAACTCGGCGGCGCGGAACGCCCCGACCTGGCCCGCGTTCAGCGCGGAGCCGCCGGGCCGGATCACGCCGTGCGAGCCGTTGACCTCGCCGACGGGGAAGAGATGGCGGATGTTTTCGGATTCCCACCAGAGATTCGCGGCGAGCCCGCCGTTGTTGTGCTGAGCGCAGACGGCGATCTCGAGCGGTTCTTTCGCGAGGTCGATGCCGTGCGCGCGGTACAGTTCTGCGGCGGGCGCGTTCATCTGCATGAGGCGTTCCAATGGGGAACGCCCCGTGCAGCCGCTTTTCTCCAGATACTCGCGCGTCTCCTGCGAGAGCGCGGCGATGTCAAGGTCGGCGGGGTCGGTGCGGTAGTCCAGCCACACGCGGCGTCCGCGGAGCTCGGTCTCGACGTAGACCATGAGGTCGATGAGCGAGGATCCGGGCACGTGGATGGCGGCGAACGGCCATTGATAGCCCTTCAGGAACACGGCGTCCTCCAGCGCGCGGACATTGTCGAAATACTCGCGCAGGAACTCGCGTTCGTTCCCGCCGTGTTCGTCCGTGGAGATGAACCGCGGGAGCACCTGCATGTAACTGCCGGAGACGTTCCAGCGGAATTTCAGCGAGGCGAGCCCGAACTGAGATTCCGGCAGATTGCGTGCCGCAGCGCCCGCCTCCAGCGCCGCGCCGATGCCGCCCGTGTGGACGGCCGGGTACACGCTCCGGGCGTACAGGCCGCCTGGCCCGCCCGTCGCGAACACCACATTTTCCGCGCGGATGAACTCGATCATATTGGATTTCTTTTTCGCCCTGCGGTTCACGAGCGCCGCGCCGATGCACCTTTTTACCTCGCCCTCCTGCGCCGTGAGGAGGGCGAAGACCACGCGGTCCTCCAGCACGGGGATGCCGCGCGATTTCACGGCGTCGATGAGGCGCAGGCACATGTCGCGCGAGGTGTACGGGCCGCAGCTCGTGGCGCGGCGTTTCGGATCGTGGTCGGTTTTGTAGCCGATGAACTGGCCGAATTCGTCGTGGGGGAAGGGGACGCCGAGCGAGGCGAGGTGCGCGAATGCCTGCTGGGAGACGGCGGCTTCGATGAGCGCCAGGTCTCCGTGGACCGCGCCGCCCGCGAAGAGGTCGCGCGCCATCAGGGCGGGGGAATCCGGTTCCGCGCCGTACATGCCGAGCTTGTAGTAGGTCTGCTTGTCGCTGCCGGTGTTGATGGAGGTCCCCATGCGGAGCCCTTCGGAACAGATCAGGACATCGGTCACGCCGAGCGCGTGCAGGCGCACGGCAGCGCACAGCCCGGCTGCTCCGCTCCCGATCACGAGCGTATGGACGCGGCGCGTATTCATTACAGCCTCACGACCTCCAGGCCGCCGCCCACGTTCACGACCTGTCCGGTGGAATACCCGATGTCGCCGCGGAGCATCATGGCGACAGCCTTCGCGACATCTTCAGGATAACCCCAGCGCGGCTGGAGCGTGAGCCCCGCGGCGATGAGCTTGTCGTATTTCTCCTTCACGCAGGCGGTCATGTCCGTGGCGATCACGCCGGGGCGTATCTCGTACACGTTCACGCCGTACTTCGCCATCTCGACGGCGAAGAGCTGGGTCACCATGGCGACTCCGGCCTTCGAGATGCAGTATTCGCCGCGGTTCGTGCTCACGACCGTCGCCGAACAGCTCCCGATGTTCACGATCACGCCGCTTTTTCTTTCGGCGAAATGTCGCGCGACGAGCTGGGAGAGGAAGAGCATGCCCTTCAGGTTGATGCCCATGACGTAGTCGAAACTCTCCTCGCTCATTTCGAGCAGGCCCGCGCGCACTTTCGGAGCGACGCCCGCGTTGTTCACCAGCGCGTCGATGCCGCCGAAATCGCGGATGACCGCGCCGACCGTGTTCTGTCTGTCGTCCGCCTGCGAGATATCGCAGACGTAGTACCGGGCGGTCACGCCGTATTTTCGCGCGATCTCGGCACACTGCGCGTCGCCGTCGGCCTGCGGCTTCCGGGCGAAAATAGCGACGTCCCAGTGTTCCGAAGCGAGTTTCTCGGCGATTGCGGCGCCGATGCCGCGTCCCGCGCCCGTGACGAGGGCAGTTTTACCCATAAAAAAGCCTCCATGTTTCTAAAAAATGTCGGAATTGATATGTTCGGATTCGGCATAATATAATTTAACGTCCGCAAAAAATCAAGAGAAAAATATGGATAGGGAAATAATATTTGAAAAACGAAAGAAATTATTCGTGAAAAAAAGGAAAACAGGATTGAAAAAATGCCGAAAGCGTGCTATCTTTTCTAGAACATATTCTAAATTAACTGTCCACTCACCCTCACACAGGAAAGACGAATGGATTTACTGCAAACCAAAGGCATTGAGAAGCAATTCCTCGGCGTCAAGGCTCTCAAGGGAGTAGATTTCGCGGTGAAAGCCGGCGAAATCCATGCCCTCATGGGAGAAAACGGCGCCGGGAAAAGTACTCTCATCAAGATCATTACGGGCGTTTATCCTGCGTCCGCCGGTTCGGTCTATTTCAACGGGAAGGAGTGCAAGTTTCGTTCCCCGCTGGATGCCGAGCACGCCGGCATCAGCACCGTGTACCAGGAAGTGAACCTGCTGCCCGACCTCTCTGTGGCCGAAAACATCTGCATCGGCCGCGAACCCCGCACGAAGCTCGGGTTCATCGACAAGAAGGAACGCAAGGTGCAGGCCCGCAAGGCGCTCGCCCGTCTCGACATCGACATCAACGTCGGTGAAAACCTTTCCAGTTATTCCATTGCCATCCAGCAGCTCGTGGCCATCGCCCGTGCGCTGGACGTGGACTGCAAGCTCCTGATCCTCGACGAGCCGACCTCCAGCCTCGACGAAAACGAGGTGAAGGAACTCTTCAAGGTCATGAAGAAGCTCCGCGAGGAAGGCATGGCGATCATCTTCATCACGCACTTCCTCGATCAGGTGTACGAGGTCAGCGACCGCATCACCATCCTGCGCGACGGCCAACTGGTCGGCTCCTACGACGCGAAGGACCTGCCGCGCATCGAAATGGTCGCGAAGATGATCGGCAAGACCCCGGACGAGATCAACCAGATGCAGGCCGGGATCGTGAAGAACACCAAGTTCGGCGAAACCGTGTACGAGGCGAAGGGCATTGGCCGCGTCGGCACCATCAGCCCGGTCGACGTCAGCATCCGCGAAGGCGAACAGCTCGGCCTCGCCGGCCTGCTCGGTTCCGGACGCTCCGAGATCGCGCAGATCATCTTCGGCGTGGATCCGCACGACTCCGGCACCATGACCATGTGCGGCAAGTCCGTGAACTTCAACTCCCCGCAGAAGGCCGTCAAGGCGAAGGTCGCCCTGATTGCCGAAGACCGCAAAGTGACCGGCATCATCCCCGACCTCACCATCCGCGAAAACATCATGCTCGCGCTCCAGGCGTCGAAAGGCATCTGGAAGACCATGACGCTGAAGCAGCAGGAGGAGATGGCGGAGAAATACATCAAACTGCTCCGCATCAAGACCCCGAGCGGCGAACAGCTCATCAAGCACCTGAGCGGCGGCAACCAGCAGAAGGTGCTGATCGCCCGCTGGCTTGCCACCAATCCGAAGCTCCTGATCCTCGACGAGCCTACGCGCGGCATCGACGTCGGCGCAAAGGCCGAGATCGAGGCTCTGACCCAGCAGCTCTGCGGCGAAGGCATGGCCGTCATCTTCATCAGCTCCGAACTTGAGGAAGTCGTCCGCGACTGCGACCGCGTGATCGTGCTCCGCGACCGCAAAAAGGTCGGCGAAGTCGCCGGAGAGGACATTTCCCTCAAGAACGTCATGAAACTCATCGCAGGTTAAGGGACCCCCGACATGAATAAATCATCGAATAAATTCCGCCATCTCGTATGGCCCCTTGTCTCGCTCGCTTTGCTCCTGCTGTTCAATGCGATCTTCACAGACAACTTCTTCAAGATCGAAGTCAAGAAACAGGATTCCACCCAGTCCGTCCAGGCTCCGTCCGTTCCGGGCGATTCCTCTGTGCCTGGCACGGCGATCGACCCCACGGAAGTCGCCGCGGCCGCCGCGGCAGAGGAAGTCGAAGCCGCCAAGCAGACCGTGAAGGAATCCGCCGGACAGCAGGCTGTCCCTGAGAAGAAAGACGACAAAGGCGTTTCCATTTTTGGCTACTATCTCTACGGCACCCCGATCGATATCCTGAACCAGGGTTCGAAGGTCATGGTCCTCGCCATCGGCATGACGCTCGTGATCGCCACGGGCGGCATCGACATTTCTGTCGGCGCGGTCATGGCCATCGCGGGCGCGATCGCCGCGCTCCTGATCTCCATGCTTGACGCCGGCAACTGCATCGGCGCGGGCATGGGACCGTCCGTCTACTGGATTATCCCGGTCCTCGCCGCGCTGGTCCTGGCGACGCTCGCCGGGTTTTGGAACGGCATGCTGGTCGCGGGCTTCGGCATTCAGCCGATGGTCGCCACACTGGTGCTGATGGTCGCCGGACGCGGTGTCGCCCAGCTGATCACCGACGGCCAGATCATCACGTTCGACAACCCCGGACTGGTGTTCCTCTGCAACGGACACGCGCTCTTCCTGCCGTTCTCGGTGTGGATCGTGGTCGCGATGTATGTGATCTTCGGTCTGCTCACGCGCAAGACCGCGTTCGGGCTCTTCATCGAGTCCGTCGGCAACAACGAGCGCGCCAGCCGCTATGCGGGCATCGAAGCGCGCCGCATCAAATGGCTCACCTATGTGATCTGCGGATTCTGCGCGGGCATGGCGGGACTGCTCGCAGCCTCCAATATCAAGTGTGCCGACTCCAACAACGCCGGCCTTAACCTCGAACTTGATGCCATCCTCGCCACCGTGATCGGCGGCACCTCCATGGCGGGCGGCCGGTTCTTCCTCTCCGGCTCGCTGGTCGGCGCGATCCTGATCCAGACGCTGACGACCACGATGTACATGAAGAACGTGAGCCCTGCGATCGTCGCCGTGCCGAAAGCCATGGTCGTCATCATCGTGTGCCTGCTCCAGTCGCCGGTCTTCCGCGCGAAAGTGCTCTCCATCTTCGCCTCGAAGGCCGCGAAAGGAGGCGTCCAATGAAAAAGTTCAAATTTCCGATGCGCTACGTGCCGATCTCGGCGACGATCCTGGTGTTCTTCATCGTCTACCTCATCGGCATCATCTCCTTCGACAACTTCGGTTCGCCGAAGGTGTTCCTCGACCTCTTCGTTGACAACGCCTACCTCGGCATCGCCGTTATCGGCACCGCGCTGGTGATCCTCACGGGCGGCATCGACCTCTCGGTCGGCTCCATCATCGCCTTCACCAGCATCCTGATCGCGAAGATGATCGCCTCCGGCAGCAACGCCCTCGTCGCGATTGCCCTCGCGCTCGTGATCGGTATCGCGTTCGGCATGCTCCAGGGCTGGCTGATCCACTGCTTCAGCCTGCCGCCGTTCCTCGTGACGCTCGCCGGGATGTTCTTCATCCGCGGCTGCGGCTTCATCGTGAGCGAGGAATCCATCCCCATCAAGAACGACCCGGTGTTCAACTTCATCCAGAACGACCTCACGATCAAGCTCGGCAAGGGCATGAACCTCCGCTTCATCGTGATCGTGTACATCGTGGTGCTGATCGCCGCCATCTTCTTCTCCCAGCGCACCCGCGCCGGACGCAGCATCTACGCCATCGGCGACAACGAACTCGCCGCGACGCTGATGGGCATCCCGGTCGGCCGCACCAAGATCATGACCTACACGATCGCCGGATTCTGCTCCGCGCTCGCTGGCGTGGTCTACGCCGTATACTTGAAGGCTGGCAACCCGCTGAACTGCGTCGGCCTGGAAATGGACGCCATCGCCGCGGTCGTGATCGGCGGCACGCTGCTGACCGGCGGCGTCGGCTATGTCTTCGGTTCGCTCTTCGGCGTGCTGGTGCTCGGCCTGATCCAGACGCTGATCGTGTTCGACGGACGCATCAACTCCTGGTGGACGCGCATCATCGTCGGTCTCCTCGTGCTCGCGTTCATCTTCATGCAGAACCTGATCACGAAGATCTCCAAATCCAAATCGAAATCCCAATAACTTTTTCCTAACAACAACCAAAGAAAGGCAAGCAACATGAATAAGTTTGCAACCGTCATCATGGCCGCCGCGGCCGCGACGCTCCTCGTCACCGGATGCTCCAAGAGCGACAGCTCCAAGATCAAAGTCGGCTTCTCCCAGGTCGGCGCGGAATCCGACTGGCGCAAGGCCAGCACCGACTCCATCAAGGGCGAAGCCGCCAAGCGCGCCAACATCGAACTGACGTTCTCCGATGCCCAGCAGAAGCAGGAAAACCAGATCAAGGCCATCCGCAACTTCATCAGCAAGGGCGTGGACGTGATCTCCTTCTCCCCCGTCGTCGCCACCGGTTTTGAAGACGTCCTGAAGGAAGCCAAGGAAGCCGGTATTCCGGTCGTCCTCTTCGACCGCGCCGTCGACGTCTCCGAAGACGGTCTCTATGTCAGCTTCATCGGCTCCGACTTCGTGGAAGAAGGCCGCCGTGCCGGCCGCTGGGTCGTGAAGACCGTCGGCGAAAACGCCAACGTCGCCGAGCTCGTCGGCACCGTCGGTTCCGCTCCGGCCATCGACCGCAAGAAAGGCTTCGAAGAGATCATCTCGAACTATCCCGGCATCAAGATCATCAAGTCCCAGAGCGGCGATTTCACCCGTGCCAAAGGCAAGGAAGTCATGGAATCGTTCCTGAAGTCTCCTGAAGCCGACCAGATCCAGGTCCTCTTCGCCCACAACGACGACATGGCCCTCGGCGCGATCCAGGCCATCGAAGAAGCCGGCAAGAAGCCCGGCAAGGACATCATCATCATCTCCATCGACGGCGTCAAGACCATGTTCGAGCAGATTCTTGCCGGCAAGGCCAACTGCACCGTCGAGTGCAACCCGCTCATCGGCGCCCAGCTCTTCGACGTGGTCGAACAGATTCATGCGGGCAAGAGCGTTCCCTCCCGCATCCCCTCCGTGGAAGGCGTGTATGACGCCGATGGCAACGTCAATGTCGGTACCGACAGAGAGCCTGTTGTCACCAAGAAGATCACCAAGGAAATCGTCGACAGCCGCAAGTATTGATCGGCTGAAAACGATCTGAACGAACCGGTTTCCGGTTCCTCAGCATTGATCCCGAACCGGGAAGGCCCAGCGCTTTCCCGGTTTTTTCATGCCTTTTTTCCTGATTCGAGGTTGTATTTCAGTCGTTTCCGGTGTATGGTATCGGACAAATCGTCAAATACTGTTTCAGGAGTTCTCCAATGAAAAAACTGCTTGCCGCCGTTTTCGCTTCCGCCGTGTTCACGCTCGCCGCCGCCGACATCCACATGGCAGGCGATTCCACCATGATGACCTACCGCGGCAATGACGCGCCGCAGCAGGGCTGGGGGCAGCGCATGCAGGAGCTCGTAAAGGACGGCGTGACCGTGAAGAACCGCGCGATCGGCGGGCGCTCCACGAAGAGCTTCAAGGCGGAGAAACGCTGGGAAGGACTGCTTCGCGAGGTCAAGAAAGGCGACTTCGTGATCATCCAGTTCGGGCACAACGACGGCACGAAGGACAAGCCGGAACGCTACACCGACCCGAAGACCGAGTACAAGGAAAATATGAAGGGCTTCGTGGAGGACGTCCGCAAGGCGGGCGGCATCCCGGTGATCGCCACGTCCATCCCGTTCGGCATCTATTTGGAGAACGGCTCGCTGAAGCCCGCCGGATTCCTGAATCCCTATCTGCAATCCGCGCGCGAGGTGGCAGCCGAAACGAAATGCGATCTGGTCGACCTGTACGCGTATGCCGACAAGGAACTGAACGCCGCCGGGGAGAAGAAAGGTACGCAGCTGTATCTGGTGCTGAAACCCGGCGACTACCCGAACTACCCCGAAGGCAAGTCCGACCGCTGCCACATCTGCTTCCGCGGCGCGCTCTTCTATGCGAAAGCATTTGCCCTGCTTGCAAAACAGAACAAACTTCCGATCGCGGAGCTCTTCAAGGAGTCCGACGTGTCCCCGATGGATGCCGCGCTGAAGGAAGAGGATATTTATATTTCAAAGAAAGCGGAGGTTAAAACTGACGGGAAAAAAGCAGAAACCGAGGCAAAACCATGATTTCGCCTCTTTTTCCTCGAAAAATAGTCCGTTCTGCTTGATTTTATACCTATTTGATAGTATAATATTCTCTGTATAAATCGGAAAACCGGATTTCCGAATTCTGTTCAGGAGAATGGATTTGAAACGTCTGCTTTTCAAGCTGTTTTTGTTTTGTGCCATGCTGATGACCGGTCGGTCCTTATTTGACTGCGGTATGCCCGCGAGGGCGGATCTGCTGCCTGAGCCGCCGGAGTTCAAACGCGTCCTGATTCTGTTCCCCGCCGAGGCCGGACCCGCCGCTCAGGAGGAGTTCATGGCCGGGCTGAAGGAAGTGCGTGAACAGCACGAGGCGGAATACCGCGAGCTTATGCGGAAATGGCGCGAGACGGAGCCGGAACGCAAGGTGAGGAAACAAGCGAAGCTGGACAGGATCGCCGAACAATTCGGCGAAAACTGGTGGGAGGACATTGAGGATCCCGACGTTTTCTCCATGCTCCCCGAGGAACGGGAGATGATGTATGTGCATCCGTCTTTCCTGAACGAAACGGAAGTGATCCCCGTTCGGGTCGAAAACTCATTCCATAGCAGCGTGGTTCTCCCCGACGATGAATTCAGAAAATTATACGAGGCGAAAGGTCGGTACAGTGCCGTGATCGTCGTTGCGTCCGACGTGATCGCCTCGTCGATCGCGAATTTGCTCGACGGGGATTACGACATCGATTTCAAAACGAAAAACCTGAACGGCGAGTTCGCCGTGGTGTTCGCGGGCGTGAGCTCGTTCGATGAAAAATTCCGCATATACACCGATACAAGGGATTCGGAACGAAAGGAACTCAACAGCTTCGCGATCGTGCACCCTGCGGACCCGTGGCCGAACGTGGATCTGGCGCTTCGGGTATTTCCCAATACGAAGAAGATCGTGCTGCTGGCGTCCCGCATGAACTGGGACGAAAAGAAAGAGGCGGCGCTCCGCGATATGCTCGGTCCGGGAAAGACGCTGAAGACCGTCCTGCTCCCCGATTCCGTCACGCCGTCCGATTTTGTGCCCGGAGACTATTCCCAGATGATGCGGCAGCAGTATCCGTCGCTTGCCGAGGTCCCCGGCAAGGAGATCGAGGCGTTTCGCGCGGCGGTACAGGCTGAGGCCCAGCCGGACACGGTCATCGTCTCGCTGTCCTCGTTCGAGTGGGGGATCGACCCTGTCGAATGGCTGCCCGCCGACTTCGACGCTTGCCCGATCTTCGCCGATACGCCGCCGACGCGGAAAAACGCGGTCGGGGGCTTCTGCCGTTCCATGAAGAAACTCGCGGTCCAGGTCGGCGACCTGTTGGAGGAGCTTGAAAAAGCCCCGCTTGAGGCATCGCGGCAGAATATCCCGATGACCATCCCGGAGAGCGACGATCTCTGGCTCAACGAGGCGGCGCTGAAGCGCTACGGTCTGAATCTGGCCGATTTCCCGGAGAACGTGATCGTGGCGAACACGACCACCAGGAAAGCGCCGCAGAGGAGGGTGTACCCCACCTGGACGAAAAAACGCATCTTCGCTCTGCTCGCGGCAAACGCCGCCGTGCTGGGCGGACTGGCGCTGATAACGCTGCTTTCCATCCGTGCGCGCCGCAGAAGACGCAACCTGGCGGAAAAAGTCTATGAATCCCTGCCGGTGCGTGTGCTGGTGACGGACCGCGAAGGCCGCATCATCGACTACCACATGCAGTACGGCGAGATGGAGCAGGCGGCTGAAATCCCGTGGAGGAACATCGCTACCGTGCCGTGGCTTCAGGATATCGACGCGGGCAAGGCCGTGCGCGAGGCGTTCGACACGGGCAGAACGATTGTCCGCGAATACGAGATCGACGGCGAACGCCGCGTCGTGGTGCTGACCAGTACACCGTCGGATGTCTTCGGCCGCGCCGCCGTGGTAGTGGTCAGCAGCGACACGCCAAAATCTGTATAAGCCCCGTACGCGAGCGGAGCCGCGCACTACCCAAGTGGAGGACTTGTCCTCCTTAGGGAATCCAGCCGCCGCCGAGAAGTGTTTCCCCATCATAGATGACCGCCGCCTGTCCGGGCGTGACCGCTCTTTGGGGAACGTCGAACTTGATGAAGACCACGCTGTTCGGCGAGAGCAGGACCGAGGCGTCCGCTGGGCGTGAACGGTAGCGTATCTGCACCTGCGCGCGGAATTCGACAGCTTCGGCAGGCTTCGTGATCCAGTGGGCGCACGGCAGCACGAGCGCGTCGTGCTGCAGGTCGTCCGGATTCGTGGTGAGCCAGACCTTGTTTTCGACCGCATCGATGCGGCTGACCCATGCCGGGACGCCCATCGCCACGCCCGTGCCCTTGCGCTGCCCGATCGTGTACGCGTAAATACCTTCGTGCCGTCCAAGGATGCGCCCGTCCGGGGCGGCGGCGAACGTCCCTCCGGGCATGGTCTCGCCGAAATGCTCGTGCAGGAACTCGGCAGCGGTCTTGTCCGGCGGCATGAAGCACGCATCCTGGCTTTCCTTCGATTCGGCGTTCGGCAGACCGAGCACGCGGGCGATTTCGCGTACCTCGGGCTTTGTCATGCCGCCGAGGGGGAAGACGATGCGCGCGAGCTGTTCCTGCGAGAGCCCGAAGAGGAAATACGACTGGTCCTTCTCGCGGTACGAACCGCGGGCGAGGGTGGTTTGCCCGTCTTCCGCGTCAATTGCTTTTGCATAATGCCCCGTGGCGAACGCCGTGCAGCCGTATTGTTCCATCAGGGGCATGAGCGCGCCGAATTTGACCTTCGGATTGCAGATGGCGCACGGATTCGGCGTGAAGCCGGATTTGTACATGTCCCAGCTTGGACGCAGGACGGCTTGTTCGAATTCCTTCGTGCAGTCCGCATGGATGAGTTCGATCCCGAGCTTCGCGGCGGTTTCTTCGGCTTTTCGGCGGGAATCCTCGCCTCCGGGGAGAAGCGTCATGTGGACGCCCGTGACCTGATATCCCGCGCGGAGCGCGAGGACGGCGGCGACGGCGGAGTCGACCCCGCCGCTGAACGCCATCAGGATACGGGAGCCCTGCGGGAGCCGCCGGAAAGGGGCATAGGGATTGTTCTGCGGCATGGTTTCACTCCAAAGCGGCGGCGAGTGCGGCGGCCGTGACGCCCGGCAGGAAAATGACCTTGTCGCGCGAAGTCTGGCCGGAGACCAGCGACACGGCGCTTTTCGGCAGTTTCAGCTTCTTCGCCAGAAACACGCACAGTTCCTTGTTCGCCTTGCCGTCGACCGGGGGCGCGGCGAGCGAGATTTTCAATGCCGAGCCGTAGACGCCCGCGACCGCTGTGCGTTTCGCGCCGGGCTGGACATGGCACGACAAAAACACCCCTGATTCGTTGACGCGGATCAGGGGTGCGAGAGTTTCGGCCGTCATGCGGACGCTCCGGGGTCAGAACGTCTTTACGGAAATAACGGTGTTATCGGACTTGGGCGGATCGCCGCCGTCGTCCTTCTTGTCGGCGGAAGCGGAAGTATCGTTGTCGGCGGGGTTGCCGGAAGCGTCGCCGGAAAGCACGGGCGCTTTTTCCTCTTCGGGCGGGAGAGCCAGCAGTTTGCGGATGTCCGCGCCGGAGATGGTCTCGCGTTCGAGCAGGGCGTTCGCGAGCTTGTCGAGGCGTTCGCGCTGTTCGGTGATAATCTTCGTGGCGCGCGCCTTGCACTCGCCGATGATGCGCTTGACCTCGTCGTCGATCTCGCGCTGGGTCTGCTCGCTGCAGGACTCGTTGCGCGTGATGTCGCGTCCGAGATAGATGCAGCAGTTGTCCTGGACCGTCAGCTTGGTGTAGAACTTCACCTCGTACCGCTCTTTCGGCAGCGGCATCAGGTGTGGCTTCTCGATGGCCAGGAACAGTTCCTCGCGGGTCTGGGGACGCTGGTGCATGCGCCTCTGGTTGCTCTCCCTCATCTTCTGGGAGATGGCGGCGTTCATCTCCTCTATGGAATAGAACGTTGCGTCGCGCAAGGGTGCGACGACCCTGCGGTAGAATATCCTCACATGGTCTTCCACTCCGGATTTGTCCTTGGGGCGCACGGGCCGCGCGGGGATGGCCACGCAGCCGTAGTGGTTGCAGAAGTCGTCGAAAAGCTTGTTGAGCACCGGCATGCCGTTCTCCCGCTTGATGACGGCCGACTTCAGGTTGTCCGGCACCAGTATCTTCGGCACGCCGCCGATGTGCTCGAAGAACCGCTCCACGGCCGTCAGGAAGTCTTCCACCCTCTGTGAGGGGACGGCCGTCGCAAAGCCGTAGTCGGTGGCGGGAAGCGTGGCCACGAATATCTCCACCTCACGCACCTCGCCGGTGTCGATGTCAACGTACTGCATCTTGCCTCCGGCGAAGTCCAGGAACGCCTTCTCGCCACCCACGTAGAGGTCCTTGAGGATGGTCGAGGCGGTCTTCTCCTCGGTTCCCGCGATGTACCTGTTGAGGTGCTCCTTGAACTGGGTGATCCCGTAGGGATGCTCGGACTCCCTGCTGTACTCCTCCCAAAGCAGCTGCATCGTCACGTGGGGGCGGCGAAGCTCGGAGGCATAGTAGGGAAGCCTGTCCTTCAGCTCCTCGAAGCGGCTGTCGCTGTAGGCCGCGTTGCCGCCCGTCATGCGGTGGGCCAGCACGGGGTCGTCAAGGGCCAGCAGTTCGTCGACGCTGAGGCTGTCCTTCTTGGCCTGGTTGATGTACTTGTTCACCGTGTTCTTGTCAAGCTCCACTGCCTCCGCTATCTTGCGGTTGGACATGGAGCCGTTTCTGAACAGACGGAGAACCTTCTTTAACTTGCTCATGTCAATTGCGTTGTTTGCCATAATCTCCTTGCTCGTGGATTGTTCCACTTGCAAAGGTAAGCAAACTTGGAGTGACTGAATTTGCTCCGGCGGGAGGTCGGCTGACTGAATTTGCTCCG
>CACWOL010000054.1 GCA_902762495.1 uncultured bacterium
CGTTATGGTCTCCGCCACGCTCAGCGACGCCAGCGGACGCCTGCTTTCCGGCCAGTGCGCCGAGGCGTTCCTGATCTCCGTTTCCCACGCCCGCTGCCTCTTCTCCGTCGGCTTCAACTGTGCGCTCGGCGCGGAGGAACTCCGTCCGCACATCGCCGAAATGGCCGCGAAATCGCCTTTCCTGGTCAGCGCGCATCCCAATGCAGGACTGCCCGACGTTGAGGGCAAGTACACGCAGACGCCCGAACAGATGGCCGCCGTGATCCGTTCGCTGGCCGACGCCGGACAGCTCAACATCGCGGGCGGATGCTGCGGCACGACCCCCGCTCACATCGCGGCCATCGCGAAGGCGCTCGACGGCGTGAAGCCGCGCGTTCCCGCTCCTCAGCCGCGCCTCCTGCGCCTCTCCGGCCTCAATGCCTTTACAGCATCCCGTGACAAGAATTTCATCAATATCGGCGAACGCACCAACGTGGCAGGGTCCCGCAAGTTCCTGAACATCGTTAAGGCGGACGACATGCCCGGCGCCATGGCGATCGCACGCCACCAGATCGAAAACGGCGCCGCCATTATCGACGTCAACATGGACGACGCCCTGCTCGACGCGCCCGCCGCTATGAAACGCTTCCTGCTATACGCCGCGGGCGAGCCCGACATTGCCGCCGTCCCGTTCATGATCGACTCCTCGAACTGGGACGTCGTCCGCACCGGGCTCCGCTGCGTGCAGGGACGCGCCATCGTGAACTCGATCTCCCTCAAGGAAGGCGAAGAGCCGTTCCTCGCGAAAGCCCGCGAGATCCGCCGCCTCGGCGCGGCCGTCCTCGTGATGGCGTTCGACGAGAAGGGCCAGGCCGACCGCTACGAACGTCGCATCGAAACGCTGTCGCGCTCCGTGAAACTCCTGACCGAACAGGCGGGATTCGCCGAGGAGGACATCGTGCTGGATCCGAACGTGTTCGCCGTGGCGACCGGCATCGCCGGGCACGACGACTACGCCGCCGACTTCATCCGGTCCGTCGCTGAACTGCACCGGCGGTTCCCGCTCTGCGGCATCAGCGGAGGCATCAGCAACGTCTCGTTCTCGTTCCGCGGCAACGACCTCATCCGCGGCGCGATCCATACCGTTTTCCTGAAGCACGCCATTGACGCCGGACTGACCATGGGCATCGTGAACGCCGCCCAGCTCGGCAACTACGACATGCTACCCGCCGACCTCCGCGACGCCGTCGAAGCCGTCGTGCTCAACACCTCGCCCGGCGCGGGAGAACGCCTCCTCGAACTCGCCGACTCCATGAAAAGCGCGGGCGCGACCTCGAAACCCGATGCGGAGACCGCCCCGGAATGGCGTTCGCTCCCGCTCGCGGAACGCATCGCCGCCTCCCTCGTGCGAGGGGACGATTCCTTCGTCGACGCCGACATGGCGGAAGCGCTCGCGGCGTACCCCGACCCGATGGCGATCGTCGAGGGGCCGCTCATGGACGGCATGCGGAAGACCGGCGAGCTGTTCGGCGCTGGCAAGATGTTCCTGCCGCAGGTCGTGAAGACCGCCCGCGTGATGAAACGCGCGGTCGCCGTGCTGATGCCCGTGATCGAAGCCTCGAAATCCGCCTCGTCCGGCGCGAAATGCCCCGTCGGCGTGTTCGCCACGGTCAAGGGCGACGTGCATGACATCGGAAAGAATATCGTTTCGGTCGTGCTCCAGTGCAACAACTGCGTGATCCACGACCTCGGCGTCATGATCCCCGCCAACGAGATCGCCGATGCCGCCGAACGCGAACACGCCGATTTCGTCGGCCTCAGCGGACTCATCACGCCCTCGCTTGACGAAATGGCGCATACGGTCGCCGAGTTCGAACGGCGCGGCCTGAAGATCCCGATCATGGTCGGCGGCGCCGCCACCTCGGCACTGCACACCGCCTTAAAGCTCCAGCCGCTTTACTCCGGCCCGGTCATCCACACCACGGACGCCTCCGATTCCGCGGTCGTGGTGAACACGCTCATGAACCCGGACAAACGCGGCGCTTACCTCGAATCGTTGCGCGGGTTCTACGACGAGCTTACCGGGAAGGCCGCAAAACGCGCCGTCCCCGAACTCATTCCCTACGCGGAAGCCTGCGCGAAAGCCTCCCGGGAAAAACCGTTCTGCCCCGTCCCGCGGTATAAGCTGGAAGAGGATACTGATGCTCCCGAGGTCGAGAGCGGGCACAATTTTAACGCATCCGATCTTTCCGGCAAGCTCGACTGGAACGCGTTCGCACGCGCATGGAAAACGCCGTCCGATGCCGCCGGAAATCTCATTGACGACGCGAAAAAGCGCCTTGCCGAAGCCGATTTCTCCATTGAGTCCCGGGAGGGCATTTTCCCTGTGAAACGCCTCGAAGGCGACTCGTTCAAAGTGTTCACCAGCCATCACCGGACGTTGCGCGAAGACGGCGTCGGCGACTCCGCTGTCATCACCTTCCCGCGCGCCCAGACCGGTGACTGCCGTTCCCTCGCGGACTTCATCGGCGACTGGCTCTGCATGTTCGTGGTGTCCGTGAGAGTCCCGGAGACGCCCGGCGACGACTACATTTCTCTGCTCGACCGCACGCTCGCGAATTTCCTGGCGGATGCCGCCGCGTCCGAGCTTTTCGAATGGATTTCCACTTGTGACTGGGGCTGGAGGAAAGAATCCGATCCGCCGTCCGGCATCGCGCCCGCGCCCGGCTATCCGGTCCTGCCCGACCATAGCCTCAAACGCGAGATATTCCATCTGCTCGACCTGTTCGACATTCAGGACGAATTCGTGGAACTCACCGAGAATTTCATGATGTCGCCGCCCTCCTCGGTCTGCGCGTTCGTGATCCCCGACCCGAGGGCGGATTACCGCGCGCTCGGCCCGATCGGGGACGACCAGATCACCGCGCTCGCCGAAGCCCGCGGATTCTCTGTTGAGCGCATGAAAGTCCTGCTGTCGCAGTCAACTTTCCCCGCCAAATGACTTGAAAAATCCGAAAAAGACGGCATATTAATAAGCTGAAATAAACGCAATCCTTAATCAAACCAGCGGAAACACCTCATGTCACAGACTCTTCAGCAGGCCCTTCATGACCGCATCGTGATCTTCGACGGCGCGATGGGCACCGAAATATACCGGCGGAATTTCTTCGTCAACATCTCGTTCGAAAACCTCTGCCTCGCCCGGCCCGACGTGATCCGCGCCATCCACACGGCGTACCTCGACGCCGGAGCCGAGGTCCTCACGACCAATTCCTACGGCGCGAACCGCGCCAAGCTCATGAAGTTCGGCCTCGCCGAACAGACCGCCGCGATCAACGAGGCCGCTGTCAAGCTCGCGCGCGAGGTGGCGGGCGACAACGCCATGGTTGCCGCGTCCGTCGGCCCCGTCGGCGAACTCCCGTCGTACCTCAATCCGCTCGACATCCTCTCCGAACAGGTCTCCGTGCTCGCAAAGGCCGCGCCCGATTTTCTGATGTTCGAGACGCTCGCCAGTCTCGCCGACCTCGACCTCGCGCTGAAGGCCGCGGCGTCATCTTCGGACGGCGTGCCGTTCGTGCTCAGCTTCGCGCTGGACGAAAAGGCTCAGACGGCCAAGGGCGAACCCTTCTCCGCCATTCTGAAACGCATCGCCGCGTCCCCGGTCCAGCCCGTCGCGATCGGGCTCAACTGCTGCAGCGGACCCGGCTCAATGCTCCGTGCGCTCGAAACCGTCCTGCCGCTGGTCGACAAAAAGTTCCCCGTGATCGCCCAGCCCAACGCGGGCACTCCGCGCAGCGTGGACAACCGCATGCTCTACATGTGCAGCCCGGAGTATTTCACCACCTACGCCATGCGCTTCGCCCAGCTTGGCGTGCGCGGCATCGGCGGCTGCTGCGGCACCTCGCCCGAGCACATCGCCGACATGGCGCGCAGCGTGAGTCCGCTCGCGAAACACGCCCACGTGGTCGAGATCGCGCCGTCCGAACCGTCCGTTCCGCTTCTGGACCCGGTCCCCGCCGCCGAAAAAAGCTCGTTCGCCGCAAAGCTCGCCTCCGGCAAGTGGGTGAACGCGGTCGAGATCGTCCCGCCGCAGGGCTACCTGCTCGACACCACCATCGCCAAGGCGAAAGTCTGCGCCGAAGCCGGTTTCGACGTCATCAACATCCCGGACGGCCCGCGCGCCAGCTCCCGCGTCTCCACCATCGTGACCGCGATCAAGATCCAGCAGGAAGTTGGCATCGAGACCGTCCTGCACTGCTGCTGCCGCGACAAGAACGTGATCGGCATTCAGGCCGACCTGCTCGGCTGCGCCGCCATGGGCATCCACAACATCCTGTTCATCACCGGCGACCCGCCGAAGCTCGGCGACTACCCGTTCGCGTCCGGCGTGTTCGACCTCGACTCCATCGCAGCCGTGAAGGTGCAGGCCGCGCTGAACCGCGGCGTCGATTTCGGCGGCAAGTCCATCGGCAAACAGACCGCCGCGTTCTGCCTCGTCGGCGCAGACCCGAACGCCATCGACATGGAGCGCGAACTTCGCCGCATCCGCGAGAAAATCGATGCCGGAGCCGAGGCGGTCGTGACCCAGCCGGTCTTCGACACCGCCCCGCTCCTGCGCTTCATCGAAGCCGTTCCCGAGCTCGCCGACGGCTCCGTCCCGGTGATCGCCGGCATCTGGCCGCTCGCCAGCCTCCGCAACGCCGAGTTCATGAAGAACGAGGTGCCGGGCGTGGTCGTCCCAGATTCCGTGATGGCGCGCATGGCGCGCCCCGAAACGCGCGAGGACCAGCGTCTGGAGGGCATCGCCATCGCCCGCGAGGCAGTCGACGCCATCCGGTCCGCTGTCCGCGGCATCCATGTGAGTGCGCCGTTCGGCAACGTCCAGACGGCGATCGCCGTGATGAAGCCGTAATCCGATTTGAAGTGCGAGGAGGGTCAGCCATGCGTCGTCTGTTCAGTCTGGTCTGCGTTCTCCTGGCCGTGCTCTGCCTGGCCGCCTGTTCGGACAAACACAAATCCGTGCCGGGCGGCGTGGTCTCGCTGTCGCCCGCGCTGACCGAGCTGATCTGCCATCTGGGGCAGGAAGACCGTCTGGTCGCCCGGAGCACGGCGTGCGACTGGCCGGAGAGCGTGAAAACGCTCCCGACCGCGGGCGATTTCGCCGAACCCGAACTCGAACGCATCCTCGCCATGAAGCCCGTGCTGGTCGTTTCCAACGAGTTCGTGAACCCGAAGGACGCCGACGCGCTGCGTCAGGCCGGGATCAAGGTCGAGCTGCACCCTTGCGACGGATTCGACGACTACCGCGAATGGGTCGCCCTCATGGGAAAACTGCTGGACTGCCCGCGCGAAGCGGAATCCGAGCTGAAACGTACCAATGACCGTATCGCGGGATTCGAGGCCGAACTCAAATCTGCGCAGAAGAAACCGCTCCGCGCCCTCTATGTGATCTGGGACAGTCCGCTCCTCACCGCGGGCGCGGATTCCCTCCCCGACGCCGTCGGGCGTCTCGCCGGGCTTGAGAATATCGTGAAGACCGAGAGGGGCTACCCGTCCATCTCGCTCGAATTCGTGCTGAAGGAGGACCCGGACGTGATCGTGTGGTTCGCGCACGGCAAAGACTGGAAATCGAATCCGTCGTGGAGCGGCATCCGCGCGATCCGCGAGGGGCGCGTGCTGATCCCGCGCGACGACTCCGCGCTGCTCCGCCCCGGTCCGCGCATCTTCGACGGCATCGCGGACCTGAAATCCGACCTCGAAACGATGTTTTCGGGCAAAGATTCTTCCCTAGGCACGCAAAAATGAAGACCGCGCGCATCATCCTGATCTACCTCGCCGTCGCGCTTGCCGCCGCCGTGTGTGGCGTGCTGTTTGGCGCCACCCGCGTCCCCTTGTCCGAGTTCGTTCAGGACGGCGCGCTGAATCCCATCGTGGAACTCCGCATCGTGCGGACCGCCGCGGCGGCCGTCGTCGGCGCATCGCTGGCGGTTTCCGGGCTGGTGTTCCAGGCCGTGCTCCGCAACTCGCTGGCGGAACCCTATCTGCTGGGCGTTTCCGGGGGTGCGGGGCTCGGCGCGGCGGGCGCGATCCTGCTCGGGTTCAGCGCGTGGGGGTTCATGTCCGTGCCACTCTTCGCCCTGCTTGGCGCGGTAACGGCGAATCTGCTGGTCTTCGCGGCAGTCCGCAGGCGCACGGCGGAGGAACTCCTCCTCGGCGGTGTGATGATCGGCACGCTCGCCTCAAGCCTGCTCATGGTCCTCATCACGTTTTCGCATTCGCGCGACATGGCGGGCGTGGTGTGGTGGATGCTCGGGAGCGTGCAGAACGTGGATCCTGCGCGTCAGCTCGCGCCCGCCGCCGTCCTGCTCGCCGCCGCCACGGTCTTTCTGCTGTTTCGCGCAGGCGACGTCGACCTGCTCACATTCGGCCCGGAATATGCCTGGAACCACGGTGTGAACGCCCGCGTAATGACGGTCGTCCTGCTCGCGCTCGCATCTCTTCTGGCGGCGGTCACGGTGTCCATGGCCGGGATCATCGGGTTCTGCGGGCTCGTGGTGCCGCACATCGTGCGCCGTCTGCACGGCGGCTCCCACCGGAAGATCCTGATTCCCGCCGCGCTCGCCGGAGCGGTCTTCCTGATGCTGGCGGACATCCTCGGACGCGTGGTCTCGCCGGTCCGCGAGCTCCCGGTCGGCATGGTCACGGCGGCGGTCGGCTGTCCCGTCTTCCTCTGGCTTTTGAACAGGAGCCGCGCCGGATCATGAAGCTGACCGCGGAACAACTCGTCTACACGCATCCCGGGGCGTGCGAACCGCTCCTGAACGGCGTTTCCCTCGAAATCGCGCCGGGCCGGATCGCCGCATTGCTCGGACGCAACGGCTCCGGCAAGTCGACGCTCGTGCGCCTGCTCTCCGGCTACCTGAACCCGGATTCCGGCTCCGTCACGCTCGATGGACGTCCGGTTTCCGAATGGTCCCCCACGGAACGCGTCCGCCGTCTGGCGGTCGTCCAGCAGCACGTTGCCGCGCCGCTCACCGACTACACCGTCCGGGAGACCGTCGCGATGGGGCTGACCGGCGTGTCCCATCTATCCGGCGCGTTGTCGCCGGAACAGTCCGTCCGCCTCGAACAAACGATTGATCTGCTGGACCTGGCCTCATTTGCCGACCGTCCATGCGGCACGTTGTCCGGCGGGGAACGCCAGCGCGTTTTCACGGCCGCGGCGCTGGTGCGGTCGCCGGGGCTGCTTCTGCTCGACGAACCGACGTCCGCCGCCGATCCCGCCGTCACGCGGAAGATCGTCTCGCTGCTCCGCCGCCTCGCGCCCGAGGTGGGTATCCTGGTCGTCACGCACGACCTCCAGCTAGCACTCGACTGCGCCGGATACGCGATGCTCCTGCATGAGGGCCGCATCGCCGCGGAAGGCAACCCCTCGGACATCCTCACACCCGAAACCCTCCTGCCCGTCTACGGCTGTCCGTTCCGCCGCTTCGATTGCGGAGGCCGTCCGGTGATCCTGCCGGAATAATGTCCGGAAAACGCCGGGATCGGATTGCAGAAAAGCGTATTCCATGCTATATTAAATAGATATATTTTTTCTCGAAAGGAATCACTATGGAACAGAACGCATTCGATGTGCTGCGGGAACGCGGCTTTGTTTATCAGTGCACCGCCGAAGACGAACTGCACGAACTTCTCGGCAAGGAAAAAGTCCGTTTCTACGTCGGATTCGACCCGACCGGCAACAGTCTCCACGTAGGACACCTGCTCCCCGTCATGGCGATGCGCATCATGCAGAAATGCGGCCACACCCCGATCGTGCTCGTGGGCGGCGCGACCGCCCTCGTCGGCGACCCGTCCGGCAGGTCCACGGAGCGTCCGATTCTCACGAAGGAGACTGTGGCGCACAACGTGGAGTGCCTGAAGTCCCAGCTCCAGCGGTTCATCTCCGTGGACAACGCGATCTTCACGAACAACGCCGACTGGTTCGGCGGCATGCTGTACCTCGACTTCCTGCGCGACATCGGCTCCAAGTTCAGCGTGAACCGCATGCTCCAGGCGGAATCCGTGCAGATGCGCCTCAATTCCGAGGTCGGCGTCTCGTTCCTTGAGTTCAACTACATGATCCTGCAGGGCTACGACTTCCTGCATCTCTACCGCACCCACGGCTGCCGCCTCCAGCTCGGCGGACAGGACCAGTGGGGCAACATCACCTGCGGCACCGAACTGGTCCGCCGTCTCGAACAGAACTCCGTCTACGGCCTCACGATGCCGCTCCTCATGGACAAGGACGGCAAGAAGTTCGGCAAGTCTAACGGCCAGGCCGTCTGGCTCGACGCCGAACGCTTCAGCACGTTCGACTACTACCAGTTCTGGCGCAACACCGACGACTCGCAGGTCGAAAAGCTCATGCTCGGTTTCACCGCGCTCCCGGTCGACGAGATCAAACGCCTCTGCGCCCCCGGCGGCAACATCAACCGCGCCAAGGAGATCCTCGCCTACGAGGCGACCGCGCTCGCACACGGCAAGGCCGAGGCCGAAAAGGTCTTCTGCGCTGCCGGCACCAAGTTCGGATTCGCCGATGAAGCCGGTGCGATCCCGACCTCCAGCGAAATAGCGAAGATCGACCTCGCCGCCGTCCGCCGCGTCGCCGCCGCCGACCTCCCCACGTTCAACCTCGAACTCCCCGCCGAAGGCATCAACATCATCACGCTCCTCGTCCAGGCGGGCCTCTGCAAGACGAACAGCGAGGCGCGCCGTCTGATCCAGGGTGGCGGAGCCTACTGCGGTGACGAACGCATCGCCGGAATCGACCGCATGGTCACGGCCGCTGA
Organism: uncultured bacterium; assembly: GCA_902762495.1. GTDB lineage: Bacteria > Verrucomicrobiota > Lentisphaeria > Victivallales > UBA1829 > UBA1732. The sequence goes on from CACWOL010000054.1 coordinate 8,814, forward strand.
CTTCACCGACGGGGCCCTGATCCTGAAAGCGGGCAAGAAAAACCTCAAGCGGGTGGTCATCGGGTAATCTCCAAATCTCATCCGCTTTCTCAGAAGAAAGGACCGCTTCATGGCCGTGTTCAGACATCCGGCGACGGACGTGCGGAACGCCGTATGCGGTCCTCTCTTTTTGCCCGCGAACCTCGGTTTTTCAGCTCAAACGGAGGCCGCGGCATGAAGGATCACGGCTGTCTCCTGCGGTTCGACGAAGGCACCGTCGTGCTGGAGGGTTCTCACGAGGCTGCGGCGCTCGTCATCGACCTCGTGACCGACGATCCGCGTATCGGCGCATGGCGCGCGGAGGCCTGCCGTTACGAAGCGATTATGCGGCGGCTGTACGCGGGCGGGATCCAGCCCGACGACCGAGCCCGCGACTACACCGTGTTCGGCGCGCCGCTCCGCACGAAGTTCAAGCCGATGCCCCACCAAAGCGCCGCGCTGTCCGCGTGGCTCGCCGCCAAATGCCGCGGCATCGTGGCGATGCCCACGGGCTCCGGCAAGACCTTCCTCGCATTCCTGGCGATCGCCGCCGTCCGGCGGTCCACGCTGGTCGTGGTGCCGACGATCGACCTGCTGCACCAGTGGGCGTCCCAGCTCGAACGCGCCTTCGAGGTGCCGGTCGGCATGCTCGGCGGCGGCAGCAGCGATGTCCGGCAGATCACGGTCAGCACCTACGATTCCGCCGTGCTCCGCATGCCGCAGATCGGCAACAAGTTCGGGCTGGCGATCTATGACGAATGCCACCATCTGCCCGGCGAGGTGAACCGCCTCTCCGCCTCGCTCTGCCTCGCGCCGTACCGCCTGGGGCTCTCCGCCACGCCGGATACCGGGGATACGTTCCCCGTCATGTGCGACCTGATCGGCCAGCCGGTGTACCGGACCGAGATCAATGAACTCGAAGGCGGCGTGCTGTCGCCCTACCGCACCGTGCGGCTCCGCCTCGGTCTTACCCCGGAGGAGACCGCCGAATACAACGCCGCGCACACCAAATACGTCGCGTTCCTGCGCGCCAACAACATCCGGTTCCAGGACAATTCCGGCTGGAGCGACTTCATCGCGCTGTGCGCCCGGCGTCCCGGCGGACGCGAAGCGTATCAGGCGTATCTGCGTCAGCGCGCCATCGCCCGCTGCGGCTCAGCCAAGCTCCGCGAAGTCTGGCGCATCATCCGCGAAAACCCGTCTGCGCGCACGATCGTGTTCACGGCGGACAACGACACCGCGTACCGCATCGGCGAGACGCTCTGCCTGCCCGTGCTGACCCACAAGACAAAGGCGGCGGAACGCAAGGATTTTCTGGAACGGTTCCGTCAGGGCGAATACCCGGTGCTCGTCACGAGCAAGGTGCTGAACGAGGGCGTGGATGTCCCGGAGGCAAACATCGGCATCGTGGTCTCCGGCAGCGGCTGCACGCGCGAACACGTCCAGCGCCTCGGACGCATTCTGCGCCGCGCCGAGGGTAAGGAGGCCGTCCTCTACGAACTCGTGAGCAACGGCACCAGCGAGATGAACGTGAGTGACCGCCGCCGCAAGAACAGCGCGTATTCCCGGAGGCGTTACTGATGCTCACGAAAGACCTCATCCGAGCCCGCCTCTCCGGCGAGTCCATCAAACCGCAGTTCGTCAAAACGGACGACCCGGAGATCCTGCGTTACGCCGAGGCGCTGATCCTCCTCTATGGCGAGGGTGTCGGAACGACCGCCGCCGAACTCGACGAATCCGCCGCCGCGCTCGCCGCCGCATTCCGCGACAAAAAGCTTGCCGAGGGCCTGTACAAGACAGTCCGCGACCGCGCCGAATTCTCTCTGCCCGCCGACTGCGATTACCCCGCCGCACGCGTCGAACTCTTCCGCGGAACCGCCGCGCTGCTGCGTTCGGGTAACGCGCCCGAATCGCTGGACGACGTGCGGACCGCCGTGTTCGCCTCGGTCCCGTCCGCCGCCGAAACGTTCGCGCAGGGCATCTACTGCGACCTGCCGGAATGCGAACGCCTCCTGCCGATGAAGAAGATGCTGGTGCGCGAGGTGCCGGAACGCTACAACGTCTCGCTCGTGCAGTCGCTCCTGCTCTTCGCCTCGAAACTGACCGTGACGATCCCGGAGAAATCGGAACCGGCGTTCCTCCGCCGCCTCTTCCGCTACATGAAGTTCTTCCGGCTGCTCTTCACCGCCGAGATGACCGGAAAGGACGCCATCCGCCTCACGTTCGACGGCCCCGCGAGCGTGCTGGAACACAGCGCGAAATACGGTCTCCAGATCGCCTCGTTTTTCCCCGCGGTCTGCCAGCTCCCCCAATGGAGCATCGCCGCGGAGGTCATGTGGAAGGAACATTACCGCAAGCTCAAGCTCGACGAATCCAGCGGCCTCGTGAGCCATTACGCCAACTTCGTCGCATACCAGCCGGAGGAGATCCGCATGTTCTCCGACTATTTCCGCACCACGCAGACCGGCTGGACGCTCGACGACATGCCCGGCTGGATCCCGCTCGGCGGACAGGCGCTGCTCTTCCCCGATTTCGTATTCCGCGACGAGTCCGGCCGCGAATACCCGATGGAGCTGTTCCATCTCTGGCACGCGGCCCAGCTCGAACAGCGTCTCGCCTGGTGCGAGGCGCACCCGGACCGCAACCTCCTGCTCGGCGTGGACCGGTCCCTGCTGAAGAAGGACGGCGTGCTGAAGGAACGCCTCGAAGCGAGCGGCTATTTCCAGTCGCACGGATTCCTGTTCCGGGACTTCCCCGGCGTGGAAAAAGTCTCGAATCTGCTGGATTCCCTCGCCTGAATCCGTCTTCGCCGAACACCTCAGGCGGGTTGACGGAAAAAAAACCGACAAAATGCCGTTTCCGGCTTGAATCCCTGCTGTTTTCGCATTACATTACTAATTAATTTTAATCACAGGCGGATGCTTTTTTCGTTTTTTCCGCTGTATTCGCGTTTTTTTGACACCCCATATTCCCCGGAAACAAGCCCTATGAACCCTGAAGTCATCGTTTTCGTCCTCTACCTGCTCTGCATGCTCGGAGTCGGAGTTTATTTCTTTATCAAGGACCGCAAAGGCGGCGAAAAGACGTTCTTTCTAGGCGATCGCAAGGTGGGCGCGTGGGTCGGGGCGCTGTCTGCCGGCGCGTCGGACATGAGCGCGTGGGTGCTGATGGGGCTTCCGACCTCGGTCTATGCGTTCGGGCTGGGCAAGATCTGGATCCCGGTCGGACTTGTGGCGGGCTACACGGCCAGCTGGCTGATCGAAGCGCCGCGCCTGCGCCGTTTCTCCATCGTGGCGGGTGACGCGATCACGATCCCTCAATACCTCTCGAACCGGTTCCTGGCGAAATCGAAGGCGCTTCAGGTGATCTGCGCGGTGGTGTTCCTGCTGGCGTACACGGTCTACGCGGCGTCCAGCATCAAGGCGTGCGGCACGCTGTTCCACAAGGTCATCGGCATGGACCCGATGACGGCGATGTATCTCGCCGTGTTCATCATCGTGGGCTATACGTTCCTGGGCGGATTCTCCGCCGTTTGCTGGACCGACTTCTTCCAGGGGCTGCTGATCCTCGGTGCGATGATGCTCGCCCCTGTGTTCGCTTTCCTCATGCTGGACTTCCTCGGCGAGCCCATCGACTCGTCCAGCCACTACTGGAATCCCGCCGCGGACTGGCGCGACGTGGTGTCCGGGCTGGCGTGGGGGCTCGGCTATTTCGGGATGCCACACATCATCATCCGGTTTATGTCGATCAAGACGCAGAAGGCGCTGAAGCGGTCCGCCTGGATCGGCATCGCGTGGACGGTTCTGATCCTGATCTTCGCGGCGCTGATCGGCATCGTCGGGCGCCTGGACTTCGGCATGGATGCCGACATGGCGAAAAACGAGCTGGTCTTCATCCAGATGGTCCGCAGCATCTTCCCCAGCGTGATCTCCGGCATCCTGCTCTCCGCCGTGCTTGCGGCGTCCATGAGCACCGCCGACAGCCAGCTGCTTTCCGCTTCGTCCTCGCTCGCCAGCGACGTCTACAAGCCGATCATCCGCCAAAACAAGGCATCCGACCGGGAAATCCTGTGGATCGGACGGTTCGTCGTGCTCGCGGTCGCCGTCGTCGCGCTCGTGATCGCCTCCAATCCGAACTCCGGCTCCATCATGGGGCTGGTGGAAAATGCCTGGGGACTCTTCGGCGCGGCGTTCGGTCCGACGATTCTCCTGTCGCTCTTCTGGCGGAAGTTCAATTTCGCGGGCGCGGTGGCCGGAATCGTGGCCGGCGCGGCCGTCGACATCTGCTGGCTCGTCTTCCTGAAGCAGACCGGCATCTACGAGATCCTGCCCGGATTCGCAGCCGGATGGATTGCCGCGTTCGTCGCCGCCAAGATTGCCGGAACCCCGTCCGAAGACGTCCTGAAGCTGTACGACGACTCCGTCGCATACTTCGACATCTACGCATACGAAGACTGAGCCCCCTTTTCCCGTAATAAAAAACTCCCGCCGGGACGGTTCATCCTGACGGGAGCATTTGTTTGTTCCGGGCTGTGATTCCGGCCGAAGACCGGAGAAACTGCGCTTATTTCTTTCTTTGCGCGAAGAGCCAGTCGAGCGTGGTGTAGTCGTTGTAGCAGACGTCCCAGGCGTTGTGCGCGATCAGCGGATATTCGCGGTAGCTGCACTGCGTGTTGCCGGCCTCCTGCAGGAACTTGAAGAAGTCGCGCGTGAGCTCGGTGCGGACCGTCTCGTCGTAGTCGCCCTGGTACAGCGCGATCGGCATGTCCTTCAGGCGTTCGGCCTCCTCGCGGGTGCCTCCGCAGCAGATCGCCACACAGCCGGCGAAGAGGTCGGGATTGCGGCCCGCGAGCTCGACCGTGCCGTGTCCGCCCATGGAGAACCCGGTCACGTAGATGCGCGCGGGATCGGCGTCGAATTCCTTCATTTTCGAGCGGACCAGCTTCGGCAGGTTGGCGAACACACTTTCCGGACGGATGATGCCGTCGCCGCCGCGCTGGACGTTGTTGCCCCAGCCCTCGCTCGCGGGGCACTGCGGCGCGAGCACGACGACCTTGGTATTCTTATGGGCGAGGATGTAGGAAACGATCTCGGCGAATCCGTAGCGGAGCTGGGATTTGTTGTCGCTGCCGCGTTCGCCCACGCCATGCAGGAATACCAGCACGGTCGGCTTGCCCGGCGCGTCCATGTTGTACGTGCCCTCGCAGTAATTGATCTTGATGCCGTCGGCGTCGAACGTCTTCGCGGTCACGCGGGTGTTCCTGAAGATGGCGTCGTCCTTCTGCTGCTGCGATGCCCCGTTCGGGAGCAGAGGAAAGAGGGGCTGTTCCTGTCCGGGCGCATAGGTATTGACGGGCTTGTTGTATTCGTTGCAGGCGCTGCCGTCGCCGCAGCAG
>CACWOL010000055.1 GCA_902762495.1 uncultured bacterium
GACGAACGCCGCCGGTATCGCCTGGCAGAACAAGGTCGGCAACATGACCGGCAGCGAATCCGGCGTGAACTCCATCGCCTGGTATGCTCCGGAACTCGGCTCCGTCGGCGTCTGGACTGACGGCACGGAAAACTGGGTCCAGCTCAACGGTGCCTTCATGGACGGCTGGACTCTGGCCGGCATCGGCGACTTCGACGGCGACGGCAAGGACTCCGTTGTTATGAGCTATAACGGCGGCCAGTTCCTCTACACCGTCGGCATCGGCGACGAAGCTCCCACGAGCCTCGGCAGTGCCAACTGGTCCGGTTGGGATCTCCGCGCGATCGGCGACTTCTCCGGCGACGGCAAGGACGACATCGTTCTGTTCCACAAGGAATCCGGTTCCATGGTCATGCTCGCTGACGGCAACATCGACGATTTTGTGTCCATCGGCCAGCTCGACAAAAACGACTGGTTCGTGGTTGGCGCCGGCGACTACAACGCCGACGGCAAGGACGATCTACTGGTCCGTCAGTATTCGACCGGTATGCTCGGCTACTACAATGCCTGCGACACCTCGGATGCCGGCTGGGTCGAAATGGGCAGGGGCGTCGATATGCAGTGGACTGTGATCGCGTAATCAAAAGACTTTGTGCCCGAGCGCAGCCGGGCACAACCACAATACAGCTTGCTGTGCCTCCGGCTGATCCCGGAGGCATTTTTGTTTATCCGAACGTAGAAAAAGCCGTTTTCCATGAGAAGAAAAACGGCTTGGAATCCATACGCACAAAAAATGGCATCCCCAATGGGATTCGAACCCATGTTACCAGGATGAGAACCTGATGTCCTAGGCCTCTAGACGATGGGGACACACCGGAAGAAACATAAAATACTATACACCCGGAACGGAAAAAATACAAGCATACGGTCTGTTTTTTTCGCAAAAAACACAGCCGCCGGAGCGCGGCATGCAAAAATCGATGCCGTTCAAAACGCCGGACGGGACCGAGCGCAAAAAACTATTTCTCGTCCTCCACGCCGGACAGCGTGATGCGCGGCAGATAGCCGTGCGTTTCCAGGTACAGGAACTTCGGACCGTCGGCGGTCGGGTCGAGCCAGACGGCTTTCTTCGCGAGGTCGGCGGCGGATTCCTTTCGGCCGAGGGCAAGCTCGTTTCGGCCGAGCGCGCTGATGCGGGCGGCCTCGCGTTTTGCCTCCGGGGTTACCACCTTGAAAACGGTGTAGACGCGGTTGATGCTCTCCAGCCCGCGCGGGACGTCGAGCCGATAGAACCAGTGGAGGCTGTCGGGATCGGCGATCATGAGATTGACGATGGAGTCGGACTTGATCTTGTTCGCGCCGGCGATATACCGGTTCGAGTAGATCGAATAAGAGAAGCATGCGCCCTTGTTGTAAATCACGTAGTCCGCGCCGTATTCGCCGCAGTAACGCGCCAGATCGAGCTCGGAACCGTGGAACATCGCGTTCAGGTATTTTTCCGTGGCGTCGCGGATGCGCTTCATGCCGAACTGCGGATTCATGACGAGTCCGGTCCCCGCGTACGCCTTCAGCATCGGCCCGACGGTGAAGTTCGCCGCTACGCCCTTCCCCGCCACTGCGTCCTTGTGCTGGCGGAACCACAGGATCAGCATGGCGGTCTCCTTCAGGGGGACGTCGCCCGTGTAGCGCCGGGGGGTCCCGACGGATACGATCGTCTCCCAGAACAGAATGAACGCGAGGACGCCGATCAGCGTGCGGCGGAGGAATTTCAGCAGGCGCGGACGGTCGAAGATGACCGTGCACGCCTCGGCGGGATCGACCTTCCACGGGGCGTGCCGGAACGCCCGCAGGTACGTGCGGACGAGCATCGGCAGGGAGACGCAGAGGAAGAGGATCACGAACTCATGATAGCGCACGATGTAGATGAACCCGACGATGAACCCGACCGTGAAGATGTTCGGCAGGAACGTCCGGGACAGCGTCTTCGCGAACTCTTCCCGCGGTATCCGGAACAAGGTCAATCCCAGCAGCAGAGCGGCGTACAGCGCCAGCGTGACCGGGAGCAGGCCGAACAGGAACCGGAAGAGGCCGAACTGGAACTGACGGCCGAAAATGAGGCTCGGGAAGAAAGACGACGCGAGTTCCCAGGTGGCGGAGTGCATGGAGGGCGTCCACATGATGCGGGCGTCGTAGTTCAGCAGCAGGGCGTTCGCAGGCTTTACGTTGTTGAACTGGATCTTCGCCTTCATCGCCTCGGAGAAATGGCTGTAGTTCGAGGCGTATTCCGGGGTGTTGCCGAACTGCGCCCAGTTCATGTACAACGCCGCCGCCAGAATCGGCACCGCCAGGCGCAGCGCGAGCTTGCGTCCGCCGCGCAGATTCAGACGGCGGGATACGCTCTGAAGCGCATAGCAGCAGAAGAGCGACGGAATGGCCACCCACAGGATCGGCGCATGGATCAGGCCGTAGGTGATATTGAACGGCACGATGAGGGCGTTCAGCAGCACGGCGGCGGCGATCGCGATCCACGAATACAGCAGGCCGCGTTTCATCCGGTATCCGCAGACCGCCCGCAGGACCTCGATCAGCGCCCACGCGGAGAAGATCATCTGGCACAGGTCCCACGCGATGAACGCCAGGAACACCACGGCGAAAATGACCGGCATCTTCCACCAGCGCGCCCGGTTGTTGCACCACGTCGCCAGCACGAACGTCATCGTGATCAGCGGGATGCAGAATTCGCCGCGCACCAGGTCCTGCCCGGTGGAACGCGCGATCGCCGACAGCGCCACGGCGTGCAGGAAACCGCCGCAAAACGCCAGTTTGCGCGGACATTTCAGGAGCAGAAGCCACAGGAAGATCAGCGCGGACGTGAGCGACGCCCACAATCGTATCTGCGCGCTCATCCATTGCGCCATGTACGGATGGTCCTGGAACAGCTTTTCGCGCGGGGAACTCTCCGGGTCGGACGCGATCATCTGTTTCAGCCGCCAGCCCCAGCCGAGAAACCACTCCAGCGCCATGTTCATCTGCGCGTAGGGCGGGATGTCCTCCATGTGTTTCAGCGTCTCGTCACGTTCCGGCACGCCCTTTCCCTCGGCGATGTCCTGCGAATAGGAAAACATCATGGCGCTCTCGATGGTGAACGGCGAGAAGTTGTTGTGGCGGAGCGGAAGGAACCGCTCGAAGAAAGAACGGTACACGCGTTCCTGCTTCGGGACCTCGCCGAGGAGATTATCGTCGTTCAGCATTTGCACGGAGGTGTTGTAGTGGTATGTGCGGAACGCGAACGCCGTGAGGAGGATGAAAAGGAAGAGGAATGTGTTCCAGAGGCGCCGGTGTCTGGCTGTGAACGAAGAAAGTATGTTTTTCATGTGTACTGTTTCCTTCCCTGCGATGAAGGGATGCCGAGTTCCTCGCGGTATTTCGCCACGGTGCGGCGGGCGACGTCGAGCCCCTTCTTTTTGAGGCCCTCCACGATCTTCTGATCGGAGAGCGGGTGAGCGGGATTTTCGTTTTTGACAGCCTCGCGGATGTATTCCTTGACTGCCGAGCTGGAGACATCCTCGCCTTCGGTATTCTGGTAACCGCCGGTGAAGAAGTCGCGGAACTTGAACGTGCCGGCGGGCGTGGCCATGTATTTGTTCGCGATGGCGCGGCTGACGGTGGTCTCGTGGACGCCGAGGCGGTCCGCCACGTCGCGCATGGTCATGGGTCGGAGATATTCCGGCCCCTTGTCGAAGAAATCATACTGCTGGTCCGCGATGACGCGTGCGATGCGGACGATGGTGCTTTCGCGGTCGGCGAGCGCCTTGCGGATCTCCATAAGGCTTTTCAGGTTCTTCAGGATGTAGTCGCGGGTTTCCTGGTCGGTCAGCGGGTCGTCCAGCATCTTCATGTAGCGGTTCGGGATCAGGAACTTCGGCTGGTATTCGCGGTTCGGACGCACGGTGTATTCGTCGCCGGAACGCTCGACCGTGACCTCGACGGGGCAGTATTCGGTGCGGGACTGCGCGAGGGATGCGGCGGGCCGCGGGTCGCAGGTGCGGCGGAGTTCATCCGCCATGGCTTTTACCTCCGGCACGGACACGCCCATGTCCTTCGCGATCTTCGGGAGACGGTTGTGCTCCAGATCGTCCAAATGCCGGGTCACGAACTCGGTCATCCGATCCGTCTTCTTTCCGGCGCGTTCGAGCTGGATCAGGAGACATTCCGGCAGGGAACTCGCCCCGATCCCCGGCGGATCGAACGTCTGTACGAGCCGGAGCGCGGCCTCGGCGGTCTCCAGCGAACACGGCACGGACTGCGCGATCTCGGCGGGAACGCTGCGGAAGAAGCCGTCGTCGTCGATGTTGCCGATGACCTCTTCGGCGGCGCGGCGCACCTCGGGCGTACAGTCCTCGGTGTTGAGCTGTTCCATGAGGACCTCCTGCAGCGAGACTTCCTGCGCCACGGAGTTGAACATGTATTCGCGGCGTTTCTCCGCCTCGCTGTCGGGCGGATCGCCGCCGTCCTCCTGACGGACGGACGCCCAATCGTCGTCGCCCTCCAGGATGCGCGCCAGCTCCTCGTCGTAGTCCAGACGGTTTTCATCCAGGTTCTCGACCGGGGCGTCGTCCTGGACCGGGGCGTCGTCCGTCTTCATGTCCGGTTCGTCCTCGTATTCCGCCTCGTCGTCCGCGGTCGTGATCAGGGGATTCTCCGCCAGGACATCCGCGAACGAGCCGGAGAGTTCCATGGCAGGCGCCTGCAGCGCCTTCAGCGCCTGAAGGTGCTGAGGCGAAAGGATGTGGGTCTGTTCCAGACTCTGACTGGCGCTCTGGGCGAAATTCTGATCCATCGTTTTTCCCGGATTAAATTACTATAACTTCATACTATACCCCCGAATCGCCTTTTTTTCAAAAAAAAGACGTCTCTTTTCGTATTATTTTATGGGAAAATGTCTGAAACCGTGCTATATTATGTTTTGACTTTTGTTTTTGAATCAACGATACTACTCAGGAGACCGTCATCATGCCGGAAATGCCGAAAGCATATCTGCCCGCTGAAATCGAAGAGAAATGGTATGCCGAGTGGGAAGCCAACAAGCGCTTCCACGGCCAGCCGAATCCCGACAAAAAGCCCTATTCCATCGTCATCCCGCCGCCGAACGTGACCGGCATCCTCACCATGGGCCACGTCCTGAACAACACGCTCCAGGACATCCTCATCCGCTGGCACCGCATGATGGGCGAGGAAGTCTGCTGGTTCCCCGGCACCGACCACGCCGGCATCGCCACCGAGAGCAAGGTCGACAAGGTCCTCCGCGAGAAGGAAGGCATCGACCGCCGCGCGCTCGGCCGCGAGAAGTTCATCGAACGCGTCTGGGAATGGAAGAAGCTCTACGGCGGCACGATCATCAAACAGCTCCGCAAGCTCGGCACGTCCTGCGACTGGGACCGCGAACGCTTCACCATGGACGAGGGCCTCAGCGCCGCCGTCCGCAAGGTGTTCGTCCAGCTCTATGAAAAGGGCTACATCTACCGCGGCAAACGCATGGTGAACTGGTGCCCGGCCGCCCAGAGCGCGCTTTCCGACGAGGAAGTCATCTATAAGGAAGTCAAGGGCAAGTTCTGGCATTTCCGCTACCCGCTCACCGACGGCTCCGGCTACCTCGTCGTCGCCACCACGCGTCCCGAGACCATGTTCGGCGACACCGCCGTCGCCGTCCCGCCCGGCGATCCGCGCTATAAGCACCTCGTCGGCAAGACCGTGAACCTCCCGCTCACAGACCGGAAGATCCCGATCATCGAGGACGAACACGCCGACCCGGAAAAGGGAACCGGCTGCGTGAAGATCACGCCCGCGCACGACCCGAACGACTATCAGGTCGGCAAGCGCCACAACCTCGAATTCATCAACGTCATGAACCGCGACGGCTCCATGAACGCCCAGTGCGGCAAGTACGCCGGGCTCGACCGCTACGAATGCCGCAAGCAGTGCGTCGCGGACATGGAAAGCCTCGGCCTCCTCGAAAAGATCGAGGACATCGTCCACAACGTCGGCTTCTCCGAGCGCGGCGGCGTGGAGATCGAAACGCTCCTCAGCGACCAGTGGTTCGTCCGCATGGACGAGCTCGCCAAGCCCGCCATCGAGGCAGTCCGCTCCGGCGCGATCAAGTTCTATCCCGACCGCTGGGCCAAGACCTATTTCCACTGGATGGAGAATATTCAGGACTGGTGCATCAGCCGTCAGATCTGGTGGGGTCACCGCATCCCGGCCTGGTACCGCGGCGACGTGAACGACGAGAACCGCGAGGTCTACGTGGGCGTGAACCCGCCCGAAGGCGACGGCTGGTATCAGGAGGAAGACGTGCTCGACACCTGGTTCAGCTCCTGGCTCTGGCCCTTCTCCATCATGGGCTGGCCGGAAGACACCGCCGAGCTGAAGTATTTCTACCCGACCAACGACCTCGTGACCGGCCCGGACATCATCTTCTTCTGGGTCGCGCGCATGATCATGGCGGGATACGAGTTCAAGGGCGACCTGCCGTTCCGCAACGTCTACTTCACCAGCATCATCCGCGACGAGCTCGGACGCAAGCTCAGCAAGTCCCTCGGCAACTCGCCCGACCCGCTGAAGGTCATCGAGACCTACGGCGCCGACGCCCTCCGCTTCTCCATCGTCTACATCGCCCCCGTCGGCATGGACATCCGCTACTCCAACGAGAAGTGCGAGCTCGGCCGCAACTTCGCGAACAAGCTCTGGAACGCCTGCCGCTTCCGCACCATGCAGGGTCCCGTCTCCGCTTCGTTCGACAAGCTCGCGATCCCGGTCGACAAGCTCACGCAGGACGAGATCCACATGCTCAACACGCTGGAAAAGGCATGCGCCGACGTGAACACTTCCCTCCGCGAATTCCGCTTCCACTCCGCCGCGCACGACATCTACGAACTGGTCTGGAACAACTTCTGCGACTGGTTCATCGAGGCGTGCAAGCCGCGCTTCAACGCCGACGAAGCCGCGAAACAGCAGGCGCTCGCCGTGCTGGACTACGCGCTCTGGAAGCTCCTCCGCCTCCTGCATCCCTTCATGCCGTTCATCACCGAGGAACTCGCACACCGCATGGGATTCCTCGCAGACGGCCAGTCCATCATGACCGCGGCGTTCCCCGAGGCCGATCTGAAGCTTCCCGCGAATGCCGACAAGATCTCCGAGATGACCGCCGACAAGTACGCCCTCATCTCCGCCGGCCGCAACCTGAGGCTCTCGAACAACATCGCCCCAGGTAAGCGCATCGAGTACCACATCCGCGCCGCCTCGCAGGAGATCCTCGATTCCCTTTGCGAACAGATGGACTCCCTCACCGCCATGCTGAACGCCTCCCTCATCAGCGTTTCGCTTGAGAACTACGCGAGCGAAGACGGCACGCCCGCGCCGTCCATCGTCTGCGACGCCGGCGCGATCTTCCTGCCGCTGAAGGGCCTTGTGGATCCCGCCGCCGAACGCGAGAAGCTCACGAAGCAGAAAGCCGAGCTTACCGGCTGGATCAAGGCCGCCGAGGCGAAACTCAACAACGAGAAATTCGTCAGCCGCGCCCCGGCGAAAGTCGTCGAGGACGTGAAGACGCAGCTTGCCGACCTGAAGGACAAGCTTGCCCGCGTCGAGGAATCCCTCGCCGCGTTCAAGGGCTGATCGTTTCTTCAGTTTCCGTAAAAAAGATTCAGGCTCCCTCCGTTCGCGCGGAGAGAGCCTTTTTGTTTTTTCCGTAAGGACTTTTCTCCTGTAGTGCGCCCGCTGTAAAAAAATGGCTGATCCTCAACCCTCCGTCCTCACATTCCTCTGTTGTTCGCGTTTCGCGTTTATGTAAAAGAATCACCGAGCGTGAGCGAGGGCTACCGAGGCGGCGCAGCCGCCCCCAGCGAAGCGGGACGCGAACGCGTCCTTTTTCCTTTTCTCGCTTCAAAAAAGAGAAAATACTAAGAAAAGCAGAAAAATCATTTGATTTTTCCTTAGAATGCGTGTAAATTGTGTTTTGGAATCGCTTCCCTAACCAACAGGAATCCGGTTTCGTGCTCATTTCATCGGTTATTTCAGCAAAAAATCATCTGTAAACCCGCCAAGTTTCAATCTGTCTTTTTTGCCCAAGAAAAGAAATATACCAGCAAAGGACCTTTGTGTCTTCATATTTTGCTGGGCGTTTCTCTTGCGTTTCTTGGGCAGGTTCTTGGCGGGACCTACAGATGTGCGCATGGGGATTCGTCCGGCTTTTTTATTGTTCGGCCATTGCCTCGTGCACAGGAATCTAAACTCCCCCAAGGCCACCATGTTTCCGTTTGAACACTATGCAAAAAAATATCTATCTATAGTCGGAAAGTTCCTCTTCCGGCGGCTCTCGACTTTCTTTTGTAAAAGAATTCTGTCAATATATTTCACTCAAATATTTTTACGCGAGGAGTTTTATTATGCCAACTATTAACTGTCCGTTCTGCAACCAATCCTATGACGTTGATCCCGAAACCATTGGACAGGAAGTTCAATGCGCTGTATGCAATGAAACGTTTTTTGCCGTGATGCCTGAGGAATCTATTCAACAACCTGTACAACAAAAAAGTGTTCAAAAAAGGGATCTATTAGAACAAGAAAATACTGTCGACAAAGTACCAAAACAAAAAGATTATAAAAAAGTTGAAGTCCACTATCCCTCAGCAGGAACAAACAAATGCCCATATTGCAAAAAGGATATAGAACCAAATGCCACTACTTGTCCATATTGCCATAACAGCTTTTATTCAAAGAATCCTGTGAAAAATGCGATCATTAGTATTATTGTTTTTGTGTTGGCATATTTTCTCATTTCCAGTTTGGTTGACTGCGAAGCAGAACATGAAATGAATAAGATATACAATGAAATGAAATATTAAAATATAAGATAGTCAATTTTCAAATATCACATGAATATATTCGATTTTTTAACGCTGTTCTCTAAATTCAAAACATAGAAAGCGTATCAGTTTTTGTTGATTTCTAATTCACGTTCAAGATGGAATAACAGATTTGATATTGCCATAAAGGGAGGAAATCAATGATTGTGGCGAGTATTATGACAGACAGATTATGCGTGGGTAGGACGCGTTCGCGCCCACGCTGGGGGCCCGCATTCGCGGGCCTCGGTGAACTCGTTTGCACGAGTTCGACGGATTACTTGAACGCGAGACGCGAATGCATAGAGACAAGAATCGACTGTTTTGTCGTCGGCCCGCGTCGAGGAATCGCTCGCTGCGTTCAAGGGCTGATCCTCACCTCGGTTCAAGTATAAAACGATTCAGGCTCCCTCCGTTTCTCCGGCGGGAGCCTTTTTCAACAGCCGAAATACAGACAGAAAAAGGCGGCCCGCATCGTGGCTGAGGACCGCCGGTTTGTTTGTTCAGGCTGAATGTCCGGGATTACCTGAAGAGCAGCGGCGCGAATTCGCGGAGGCTGCGGCGCCAGGTGAGCCATTCGTGGTCGGTCTTCGGGGATTCGTAGAACACGAGGTTCTTGATGCCGTGATCCTTCAGAATGCGGTAGGTCTCGCGGACCGGGTTGGTCTTTTCCGCCTCGCCGACGCTGATGAAGACGAGCTTCATCCGGGAGTTGAACTTGTCCGCATCCTTGTAGACGCCGCCGAAGATGGTATTCACGTCGCCGCCGCCGGGAGCCGCACCCGGGCCGGAGAAATTGCCCGCGCCGGAGAAGCCGCCCATGTAGGCGAACTTGTCCATGTTGTCCGGGAAGATCGTGTTCCAGGTGTTCACGCCGCCCATGGAGAGGCCGGCCATCGCGGTGTTGTCGCGGTCGGTCTTCGTGCGGAACGTGGCGTCGATCCACGGTTTGAGCTCCTTCACGAAGATGTCGGTCACGCGGACGCCGCGCGGACGCACCGCGCCGTAGTTGCGGACGTTGCCGCTGTCCATGACGACGATCATCGGGACGGCCTTGCCGGAGGCGATCAGGTTGTCCATGATGTCCGCCATACGGCCCTGTTCCTCCCAGCCGGATTCATCCTCGCCGCCGCCATGGAGCAGGTACAGCACGGGGAAGCGCTTTTCGGGATTCGTCTCGTATTCGGCGGGCGTGTACACACGGCAGTGACGATCCAGGCCGTTCATCTCGGACCAGTAGCGGCAATGGCGCACCTGGCCGTGCTTGATGTCCTTGTTGAAGTGGTAGTAGGCGGCCTCGGCCTCATCTTCGGGGATTTCGATGCCGGACATCTCGGTGCTGCATCCGTAGAACGCCTCGCTGCCGTAGTCGAACGCCTTGTTGCCGTCCACGGTGTAGTTGAAATAGTGGAAGCCCTCCACCAGCGGATCCGTCGTGACGGACCACCAGCCGCCCTGGTCCTTCTTCAGCTCATAGGTCTTGCCTTCCTGCGAGATGGTGACCTTCTGCGCACCCGGAGCCTGCATGCGGAAAAACGCCTGTTTGGTCTTCGGGTTGACCGCCGGAAATTCGGAATTGTAGATGTTCGTTTCCGCCGGAACGAATCCCTCGGGGAGCGCGGAGCGTGCAGGTCCGCCGAAACCGCCGCCGAAGCCGCCGGGCATGCCGCCAAACTGTGCGAAAGCGCCGAGCGTCAGCAGGGACGCGCTTGTCGCGATACAGACTTTTGTCTTCATGTTCATACTGGAAATCCTTTGTTTTCGAGTTTATTTGTTGATTTTGGCTGAAAAGATTTTCCAGTAAAGTACAATGAAAACGCTTTTTTGTCAATCCCCCGAACATGGTTTTTACAAAAAAACACATGCTTTTCGCGTTTTGTGCATGAACAGAATATGTAGGAATGTTGAACCGTCGATCAGGACTTTGAAGCAGTGCTTCAGGATTTTCCCGTCAGGCTGTCCAGCACGGATTGAGCTCCGGCTCGGACACTCTCGATCAGCTCCGGCGGCTCGAGCGGGACCGCCTGCCCCTGCTGCGACAGGATCCACGGCACAATGACCTCGCCCGGGACCTCCGGGATGCAGAACAGCCAGCCGTCGGCGGTCTTCCGGATCTTCTGCTTGGAATGCATGCGGTTGGCCTTCGCAAATTTCACTGCGTCGCCCGTCAGCCGGATCTTAACGTCGCGAAGCTTCTCGTAGCTCACGATGCTGTCGAGCGTAACGGAGTCGATGATGGCACGGTCCGGCGTGAACGTCTCTTTCAGCATGGCGGCGTTCCTGATGCGGTTGATCACGAACGTACGCGGCGCTTTCCGCAGATGGCAGAACGCCTTGATGCGCCATTCGTGCTGGTACAGGAAAAGCACGTGCGGATCGACCTCGCGTTCCATCACGCCGCCATGCTGGTCGTCGTAAAGGATGCGGAGTCTGCGGTGCGTCTGCCACGCCTCGAATACAGTGGAAAAGACCGACGCATTCTCCGCCACGCCGCCCTCGGCAAATACCTTCAGCGACCGGATGAGCGTTTTCTCCAGGAATTCCGGGCTGTTCCCCTTCAGAAGCTCGTCCACGGATTTCGTGATACGAGCACGGACCGGATTCGGAAACACCTCTTCGGCGATGCGCCCGCCGAGAATGAGCGCGAGCATCACGGATTCCGACAGGTTCGCCGGACAGTTAAATTCCCATTGGGGATCTTCAAGATAATAGGTCTTCTGTCTGCGGTCGAACCGGACCGGGCAATCGAAATCGGTCCGCAGCAGGTCGATGTCGCGGTATACTGTGCGCAGGCTGTATTTCGCCCGGATCGTCTTTCCCTCAGCAAGCTCGATTTCGCGGTATTCGTCAAGCAGATGCTGCGCCGTCGGACAGCTGTTCTTCTTCAAAAGCGAGGCGATGCGCGCCAGACGGACGATCTGTGCACGCGGCGGCATCTTGCGGCCCCTCATCTTCGACGGCATTCCCTTCCGGGAACGCACAGGGCTGTTTTGAGGCTGTTTCTTGTTCATTTATCTTTGATTCCCGGCATTTTGACTGACACTCTTTAACAATATCATAGAATATCGGGAAATCAACCCCAAATACAGATTTCCTTCCCTTTTTTTACTTTTTGAAAAGGAAAATGGCCGGAAACGGCATTTTAGGCAGAACGGATGCTTTTTTCCCGGAAAAAAAGATCCTCGACTTGATTTTTTCGGGAAAAGATGTATAGTAATGGTTACAGTTTTTCTTGATGGTCGCTTAGTTCAGTTGGTTAGAACGCATCCTTCACACGGATGAGGTCGAGAGTTCGAGTCTCCCAGCGACCACCATTTTTTTGTCTTCGTGCAATCGACGTCCCGATAAAGATTTTTTATTCTTTTCTTCCTAAGTCCAACTCAATTCTGGGGTTACGGAAAGATTAATCGGCTCCCTCTTTCTCCGCAGAGAATCCGAAAGGTCGCGTTATGCTCTGAGCTCAGCGCGACTTCCCGGCCCAAATTCTCTGTTTTTGGCCATTTCGAGATGGGGACTGATCCTCATCTTAAATTAAGCTCAAACAGAGAATTGTGCGCTGTTTTTTCAGAGAATCACCCCATACCATTTTTTTCCGATTGGGAAACATAGGAAAAAACCGACAACTTTGAACGGAGAAGTCGAAAGGTCGAGAGTTTGAATAAGTAAGATAAAGAGGGATTATAGCGACCTAACAATACAGTTCTTATGACGGCTTGCATTATTTAAGAATACACCCGCGCGAACAAAAATGCAAGCAGGATGCGTTTTTTTTTTGGGATTTCCTCCGGTGGCGGCCTCACTCCGCGATTCTGAACTTACCCTTGACATCGCTCTTCACGATGCGCGGGTTGGAAAAGATCAATTCCCGGTTGCACCCCATGCGTCAAGCATCGTCCTTGCAATCGATCCTGAACGCGGGATTTGCGGCAGATGTTCCCGGTCGAACCATCCTGATTCAATGACCTCGTCACCGTCTGGCTTAAGTTCTCCTGTAGCATATTCTGCCCGGAAGCCTATCATGATGTTGGATGGATAGGGCCATGTCTGCGAACCGAAGTAACGAATATCCTTGACCTCAATAGATGCTTCCTCGCGGATTTCGCGCCTGACGGCCTCCTCAAGGTTTTCCCCGGCATCCACAAACCCAGCGACAAGCGACCACAATACATGCTTATAGTGTGAGTTGCGTTGGAGAAGAACTTTGTCGCCCTTTGTGACGAGAACGATAACGGCAGGTGAAATCCTCGGATAAGCTGTGTATCCGCAGCCTGGGCAGACAAGTGCATGTTCCGCTATGTTCTCGTGGATTTTCATCTCCATGCCGCAGCAACCACAAAAACGGTTTGTGCGTCGCCATTCATTCAGTTCTGCTGTACGGGCTTGTCGCTCGTCTATCATCGGAGTCTTGTTATTCATTGGGGGTTCCTCAAGTTCATTTATTCAATGCCTTTTGCAACGGACAATTCGCAGGCACATCTTTCCCTGCACGATAGCTTTTCAACAGAGCGATGGAATCCTGTGCAAGGTCGCGCCGGACCTCGCGGCGTTTTCCTGCTATCCGGGGAATATACCGGTCATCATAGTTCGTGGTGTTATGACGCATCCATGCGATGACAGCGGCTCTGGCGCGGTCTTCAATCGGGATGCGCTGTGTCCTTGCGACAGTTACTGGCGTGGTGAAAGCCGTAACCTCCTTTGCGAACTTCTTCGCCAACTCAGCCCAGCGGGGATGGAATGCAAGGAAATCAAGAACCGCTGCCTCGAAATCTTCCTGATACTGCTCCTGCTTCTTTTCCCTGCGCTTTCTTCCGGCTTCCAGTTTATGTTGATATTCCGGCGTTTCACGTTCAGCTTTCAACTGCTCGGAAATTGCCGCGGCAAGACCTTTGGGGGCGCAGAGTCCCACGCCGAACTCCTTCCGGCCGAATTTGCGCTTTACAACCCAGTAATCCGGAGCTGTCGACTTGAGTCGGCGTGTCAGTCCGGGATCACCAGAGGGCACAAACTCCCATCCGTCCGGCATATCAACGAAATGTCCGTCCTTCGAGTATTTCCGAAACTCTTTATGTTCGTATACGACTGTTTCTTCTTTTTTCATTATTTGCCGTTGAATTTGATTTGATAGGGATAAACGGCCTGCCCTGGACGATATGCCT
>CACWOL010000056.1 GCA_902762495.1 uncultured bacterium
AATGTACTCCAAGAGGTTTTTCTGCGCAACTTGTATCTAAAGATTTCTCGGCAACTTACCGGCTGAGCCGGTAGTTTTTTTGACCTAAAGGGGTATAAACAAAAAACCCTTCGCCGCGATATGAGACGGCGAAGGGCTGTCGCAGTAAATCTATCACCCCGGCGCGTTTTCAGCAAGGGCGATCAAAACCGGCGACCGGAAAGATGCTGTGATTATTCCGGGTTGAAATCGGACTTGGAAACGCCGCAGACGGGGCAAACCCAGTCTTCCGGGACGTCTTCCCAGGCGGTTCCGGGCGCGATTCCGCTGTCGGGATCGCCGACGGCGGGGTCATAGACATAACCGCAGACGCTGCAAACATACTTTTTCATGACGGAGATTCCTTTCTTGATTCGAACGTGGTGTGGTTATTGAGCGGAGCGCGCGAACAGGGCGTCGCCGACGGCTTTGCCGAGGGCCGCGCACTGGTCAAGCGCCGCCGCAGTGGGAACATATTTGACCTTCAGGCCGGGCACGACAAGCTCGACACCCGCGCCCTTCAGGTATTCCTCGATCTTCGCGACGGATTCGCCGCTCCAGCCGAAGGAGCCGAACGCCGCGCCGATCATGTTCTTCGGGCGGAGTCCGCGGAGGTAGGTCAGGACGTCGGCCGTGCGCGGATAGAGGTCGTTGTTGATG
Source organism: uncultured bacterium (assembly GCA_902762495.1). GTDB lineage: Bacteria > Verrucomicrobiota > Lentisphaeria > Victivallales > UBA1829 > UBA1732. Next base: position 679 of record CACWOL010000056.1, read on the forward strand.
GTGGGGGAACCGACGACGATTGCGGAAGCCTTCAGCATGGCGGCCGCGGCGTCGCTGCGCGTGCAGGAAGCCAGGCAGAGGACCTGTACGCCGCATCCGGTTTCGCGGATGGCATCGGCGATGGCGAACGCCATTTTTTCGGTGCTGTGCCACATGGTGTCATACAGCACGAGGGCGTTCGGAGTGACGACCTGTTCGGCGAATTCCTTGTACCACGCGAGCGGGGTGCCAAGCATGTCGCCGCGCCACAGCGGACCGTGGTCAGGGGCGATGACCGCGACGTCGAGTCCGAGTCCGGGGAAGGCTTCGAGGAGCTTCAGGACTTGCGGAGAGTACGGCAGGAGGATGTTCGCGTAGTAGCGTTCGGCCTCCTCGCGCATGGTCGGGAGGTCGTTTTCGTCCGCGAAGATCTTCGCCACCGCGTAGTGCATGCCGAAGCCGTCCTGAGAGAACAGGATATTGTCGCCGGTAAGGTAGCTGAACATGCTGTCCGGCCAATGGAGCATACGAGTCTCGACGAACTTCAGCGAGGATTCGCCAAGCTCGATGGCGTCGCCGCTCTTCACGGGCGTGATCTTTCCGGCGAGGTCGTGGAAGTGCGCTTCGAGCGCCTTCAAGCCGAGGGTGGAGGCGTAGACGGCGGACGGATTCACGCGGGCGATGGTCTCCGGCAGGGCGCCGGAGTGGTCCATTTCGGCATGGTTGGAGACGATCACGTCGATCTTCGCGGGGTCGACGACGGATGCGATGCGCTCCATCATCTCGCCGAGGAACGGAGCCTTCACCGTGTCGATGAGCGTGATCTTCTGATCCATGATGAGGAATGCGTTATAGGTGGAGCCGCGGCGGGTGGTGTAGCCGTGGAATTCCTTGAGTTGCCAGTCGATGGCGCCGACCCACCAGACTTTGGGGGAGATCCGGATCGCTTTCATCATAATTGTGCGTGTGTCCTTTCGTGAGGGTATGTTGAGGATAAGATGAGGTTACGGGATCGTGAAGGCCCAGAGGCCGTGGAGATTGCAGTATTCGCGCAGGATGAGGCCGCTGCGGTATTTGATAGGGAAGACGGCCTCCGGCGCGTCGCCCGGCTTCAGGTATTTGCGGCAGACCATGTCGCCGTCGACGACCTCGATCCACTGGATGTAATGTGCCTCAAGCATCGGGTGCGCCACCGCGCCGACCGTGACTTTCAGCTGGTCGCCATGCGCAACGGCTACCGGGACATGCTTCTCGCCCGCGCCGTCAGAATGATTTGCCACCATTTGGGTCATGCCGCGTCCGCAGCAGACGGGGATACAGTCGTCGCCCTTTTCACAGGGCTGAAGCGCCTCGAAGATGATGCCGCATTCGGCGCATTTCCAGATTGTGTTCGGTTCTCTCATGTGATTACCCCCTCGGATTTGCAGATTTGGACGCCTGTCCCGGTCAGCGGATCCGTCCGGTTTGATTCATGCGTCCGCGATTGTTGCAATACTGTATCACCGGCACGCGGAAAATGCAAGCCCGCAACGCGGAAAAGCCGGGAAGAAAAAACAAAAAAGCCGCCGGGAAGAGCCTGCAAACTCCGCCCGACGGCAAAAACATGGTTGTATTATGGGGTTGTTCGATGGTTGGGAAACGTTCAGTTCCCGAATGATTTGGAGACGGCTTCGTCCGTATGCTCCGGTTGTTCCGAGGCGAAGTCAGAGAGAACGAGCCCGACGGCATCTGCCATGCGCTCGGCGGTCCCGATGTAATTGATCGTGACCTCGTGCGAGACCGAGGATGAATTGAAGATACTCGGCGCGATTCTCCGGCGGTACTGAAGCGCGTATGTCCCCTCCGGCGCGCTAGCATAGTCGCCGGTAATGATCGTGCTCTTCAGCACAGGTGCAGCAGTGTCCGGATCGACGCCGATGCGCTGGATCGCGACCGTGCCGCTGCCGGACAGGGATTTCTCCGCGAGCCCGCCAAGCGCGGAGTTGACGCCGGAACACCCGGTGAATTCAAAGAGCAAAACGGCGGGAACAAAAAACAAAATGAAACGGATCATGCGTGAACTCCTGATGTTTGAGCTTACTTGTTGAAAAGTTCCTTCATCCCGGCAAGGAGGACGGCGCAGACGGCCCCGATGACGAGCGTGATGAACGCCTTCAAAGCGGTCTTCCGCCCTGTCTGAAACGCCTCGGCGAGCGTACGCAGCGTGTCCGCCGTCTTCGCGTCAATGCCGTTCGGACAACCGTGGTCGTACGAGGCGAGGATGTCGGTGAAAATGGCTGCAATCTCGTTTTTGTCCTGATCCGTCATAAGCGCAGTTTCCCATTTTTAAAGGCGTACCAGCCGAAAAGTTGGCACAAAAGCGCCGCCAGTACGCCTGCCGGGATTACGCCCGGATGGCAGTCGTACAACGCTTCGCGTGCTATGTTGACTGCCAGACGCCAGTTTGCAGCAGAAAATGCGCGATAGCTTTTGATCTTCTGGCTGTATTCCCAATCATGCACGAGCGCCGCAGCCTGAAACGGTTTCAGCAAGGCAGTCAATGTAGTCCGCAACCAGTTCGGCCAATGATCCGCTCCAATGCCGTTGAATGCCTGCGCAAGTTCAACGTCCGATGCGTCCCAGAACGAATCCGGGGCAACTGCACGGAATTCGTTACAGAACGCGCGCAAGTACGGAATACGTCGGGAGATCATGCGTTTGTCGCCCCATTCACAAGCTCCGCCCACTTCATGCCGAACCGCATAGCGTCAGCCATGATCTCCACGATACGGGTGCGCCCTTCGGTAATGACCGCCTCCGGTACTTCACGCTCGCGCGCGAAGTCGATGAGGCTGGAGCTGATGCCGTTCGCCGCCGCCTGAAGGAATTCCTCCGGCGTGATCTTGTCCGTCTTGCTCGCGAGGTCTTCGATGAGGTCGGCGAACTCCTCGCAGACGCGTTGTTCCGGCGTAGGCTCTCCATCATCCTCAATCTCGCCGCCCAAGTCACGGAAACGCTGTTCGGTCATAGGGCTGACCCCTTTGTAGGGGTCAGGGAGTTTGTCGTAGGTTTTTCCGTCGATTTCAAAAGTTTTCATGGTAGTGTCTCCTTTACTGATTGATTACCGCCGAACCGCCACTCGAAACGATACTGGTATACGTTCCGGGTTCGACCGTCACTCCGTTGACCGTGCAACCGCCAGTCAGGACGGTAATGTCACCACCGGGATTGATGGAGCTTGTGAGATTGATAGATGCGCCACTGGAGATAACAACAGACATTGACGCGTTGCTTGTCCCGGCAATTAAGCCAAGCGTATTGCTACCGTTAATATGAACGGCGTTGCCTATTACTGTGGCATCATCACGCACCCCGATATTCCCAGTCAAAACGCTGTCTTCGATATACAGTGTATTGTTTGAATAACGGAAAAAGAATTGACCGTTGACGGTGGCGTTGGAAACTCGAAGTTCAATATTGCTGCCATCAAACAAAAATGACCGTTGCGTGGACGTAACAGTAGCACCGAAAATATAACTGGTGCTATTGTCGGTCAGATTGATGGATGTTTCGCCGAGATTGACAACGTTCGTATTTCCAATGGTCGGCACGGTTATGCCGCCGAGCATATACGCGCTTGCCTGACCTGCGGACGGATACACAGTAGCCCCGCCCGCCTCGAACGTAATGCCGCCGCCAGGGGTGATGGGCGTTGCGTTGGTATTGCCAGTGAGGTCAACGGTCGCACCACTGGTTATAGTTGCATACCCTGTAGCACCGCCAAGTTTTTCAACTTTATTGCGATTATACAAAATGGCTTCGCACCCAACTACCGCAACGTTTCCGAGTGTATTTCCACCGAGAAGGACAAGCTGACCGCCGGAACTTGCAACGAGGAGGTCTTTTACTTGAGTACCCTGATTGCCGGATATGATTGAATTAGAAAGGAGGACAGTCGTGCTAATTGCGTTGATTCCGCCTCCATAATTCGCGGAATTTCCAGAAACAACACAGCCGTCAAGTTGTAGTTGACAATGTCCCGCGACATACGTGCTCCCAGCCTGAAACACGCCGCCGCCTTCAGGATACTTCCCTCCTGAAGTGAACGTGCATCCGCTTGCGTATGCGCTTCTACCCGGCGCAACTACGATGTGTTCGCGCGTAAGGTCAATCACGCTCCCCTCGCCTGCACCGACAACCTTTTCCACCGCGAGGCCGCCGCCGCTCACCGCCACGGTCGAGCCAGAGGGAATGAAAACGTCACCCAGCGTGAGCGTGCCGGAGCTAACAATCACGCCATCCGCCGCGAGGTTGGAAAGCGTGGTTTTGGATGTGCAGTTGATGCCGCCGGAAATAATAGTCTCCGTGTAGCCATTGCCGACAACGTGTTTTTCACCGTTCGTGACTGCGCCCGCGAGGTCGAGCGTCTGACCGTTCAGCGAGGCATCAACGGAGATGTATTCAGTCGAAACGCCAAGAGCATAATTCAGACTACCGGAACCGGACGTAGCATTAACCATTACAATATAGCCCGCAATATGGTCTTCAACAGAAATAATTGCATAGCCGTCATGGAAGCGTACTGTACAGTTGTTCACGGCATCCGGTTTAAGCGCGTTTGCAAGAAACACATTCTCTCCTGTCTGAACGTAGCCTGTGCCGGCGACGAAGATTTCAAGATGCCCTTCAAGTCCCCAAGTGTTATCCGGAATCGAAGCGGCTTCAATCATTTTTGCGGATGCCGCAGCATTGATTTTATAGGCTTCACCCGGAACAATTGTTACAGTAGCCCCGGTCGGAGAGTAAACCGTGCGATAACGCGCAAGTGAAAGAACATCGTCTAAATAATCGTGGTCAAGCCCCCAGCCGAACGCGAGCGCATTTTGTTTGCCTGCAAGAGACGCAGAAAGACCGGTCACGGCACTCTGCGGGACATTGGAAACACTGATAATGCCTGTGCTTGTGACAGAGATTCCCGTTCCCCCGTTGGATGCTGTCAGTTTGTCCTGCTTCGTAGCCGCCAAGGAGAAAACAGCCGTCTGGATCATTTGTTCCGCAACGGAACGTGTCACGATCCCTTCGTCCACGGCGGTCGGATCGCAAAGTCCGGCCACTCGGTTCCGGACAGTGAAGTTCTCAACCTGAAGTACGAATATGGCATTCCCGTTGTTGTCGTAACCGACCAGTTCCCCGGTCAATCCTGATCTTGTGCTTTCATTGCCAAGCCAGGCGGCAAGCTCCTGCGTGTTCATGTTCGAGATCGGAATAACAAACTCCGTAAAGCTTCTGGTTTCGCCGCTGACGGTATCCGTCACGGTATGAACAGAAATGCCATCCTCGTCCGCGACCAGTTTACATGCCGTACTCCGGTCGAAGTCGGCGTCCATGCTCCACCGCCAGTTGGTAATGCCGCTGAAAGATGCAATCGGATACGGCGTTGAAACTTCGATGTCCGCGAACAGCCTCATCCGAAGACATACGGCAACACCGATCGTCAGAACCGGCGCATCCGCACGGTGCATATTCGCATAATCCCGTACCAGTCCGAGCGTCTCATTGGCGGCCACATAAAAAACTATATCCTGCATATCATTCCCTTTGTTTGAATTCGAAGTTCGATTCGTAGTCGTAGATGACCTTGACATTCCGAGCCTGCCATCCACGGATATAACTGCCCGGCACAGTGTCCGGACCGCCTAAGTCCGATGCCGAACCGTATCCCCAAGAAGCAAAAACGCCGCTGCTCAAAACAAGCGTGTTCGTCCCGGACGACACGGTCGTGCAGAGCGGATCGAAAACATAAGTGTTGTACTCGTCCTCCACGGGATACCCATCTTCATCCCTTTCGCGCAGATCAACCGCATCGAATACGATTCTGCCGCCTGAAGCCGCCGGGCAGCCATGATGCTCCGGCGTAAGCTCTACGGGTTCCCAGGCGGAATTGATCATCCACCGTTTATTTGGATCAGAAGCCCCCGTGTATTCATAACTCAAGTGACACTGGAGCGGGAAGTACCAGCCGCCGAATTCGGTCTCGTAAAGACTCCAATCCGGGATCGCGTCGTATGCCGCCTGCGGTGAAGCGCCGAAACTGTGCAGGTCGGCCGGCGAGTACGCATGACACATCATGAACCCGCCATTGGCAACACGCACGTACCGGAGCAGCTTCAGCATCCTGGTCCGCTGCGATGCCCAGGCGGCATTCAGACAAACCTGAAACGTACCGTCGGAGGGAATCTTCGGGTATGGAGTGTCCTCAGGAACCGTTTCCGGCACGATCAAGAACTCCGATAACGCCGATGCAAGGGTTTCCAGCGAATCGTAGACCGTATTCCCCGTGCTGTCTGCAAACCGGCGTGCGTTATGTTCCTCCAATGTATGGAGAAGGAACGCATCAAAGATGTGCATGAACGAGAGTTGGCGGGAATATCCCCAGATTTCATCGTAGGCATACTCCTTTCTGATCTCCCGGAACAGGATCTTACGCGGGTCAGCCTGGTCATACCACTCCCCCGAAAGGATGTGCGCCAGCTGGCTCTCTATGACTGCGGATGTGCCGGACGAAGTACAGTCCGCATGGAATTCGGAATCCACGGCCTCCCGGCGTTCGCAGAGCGCGGACACCAGCCCGCGCATCACTGGAAGCGGGGTACAGAACGTCGGATCGTTCAGATGATAGTCGTCCCAGCTCATCAGGTCCATCTCCCGCAGATCTCGATATCGCCGCCCAAATGCGCCTGTGTCACTGCTCCGGTCCGGCTGATGTGCGCCAGAGTCCTGTACCAGCCCTGCGGTCCGGTAACGGATGCGGACAGGCTTGTCGTAAAACCATACACCAGAGCAGGCGGAGTTGCCGCGGCATCGTAGTACACGGTCAGGTAAATCTCAGCGGGGGCGTCCGGCGTGAACGGGATCGTTCCGGCCGGCATGTTGTGAGACATGTTTCCGATGCGGATTTCCCCGGCATATTCGCTGTTCGGATTCGAGCCGTTGAAAATGTGTGCGGAAGTCCCGCCGACGAGCTCCACGGCAAATGCTCCGGCATACCCGGCCGGAACAGGTTTTCCTGTGCCCGCCGCGCCCGTGTTTTCCGGGTCCGGCCCGTTCCATCGGATGAGCTTGCCGGCGCCGGTGTCGAGGACATCCAGCAGCGGGGAAGCGGACGCGAGCTTGTCAAGCTGCTCCACGGCATCGGCCAGCGCGTTGAACTTCTCGCGGAGGACTTCGAACAGATTCTCACCTGATTCCAGTCTGGGTACGATCATGTTCCGGACTCCTCTGCGGATTCATACAGGGTAGTGTCCCAGCCCGCCGGGTCGGGAGACGCCTTGTAGATGACTTTTGCAACATAACGGCGTCCGTCCGGATGGATCTGACCGCCGAGGTTCAGCCAGTTCGTTACGCCCACTCCGAAGTCGCCGAGCGCGGGCGTGTCGATCTTCCCGGCGCACGCGGCCGCCGCCCACGAAGCATCCCTCAGGGAACAGTGCCGGCTGAATTCCGTGATGGTGTAGCTCGGCATCAGCCATGTTTCGCAGTTCATGATCGGCATTTTCAGCAGATGCCACGACTCCCCGAGCGAAGCGACGGCCTGCGGCGTCTTCACCCAGCGGTAGCTGGCGCGCTGCGCCGCGGTCAGAACGGGATCCGTCGCGGTCATCCACCACGCGGGGACCACATCCGTCTCTTTTGCCGCGAGACAGTAGTTCCAGTTCGTCCGGTAGTCGGAGTGGCGTTCCAGCGGCACGGACATGACGCTCACGTCGAGCGTGTGTTCCTTCGGGCCGTGACGCCCGATCAGGAACCGCAAATTGCTGCCGGCGTTCAGGTTCTCCCAGTTGAGCTCGATCTCGTAGACCGGACCGCCGATCTGACGGGTACGCCAGGAGACCAGTTCATATTCGCCGGACCGGTCACGGTCGCCGATCGTCAGGCCGGAGCTCCGTTCCTCGACCTCTTCCTTCGTTCCATAATAAATCTCGCGGTAGGAGGCCCCGCCGGAATCCCTGCTCCGGACGGCACTTTTATGTTTCAATTTCAGCATATTTTCCCTCCCTGTTTCAATCGATCTTTCCGATCTCCTCGAGCTTTTCCGCGATTTCGTCGAGTTCGGCGTTGATCTGCCTCAGGATCTCCATGATGATTTCCGCTTCCGGATCATATTCGTCCTGCGGCGTTTCCGCCCCGACAGCCGTTTTCCCGTTCATATTCGTCTCCCGTTGTTCTTTATTCTTTGTTGCCCCGTCGGAGGTTACAGTCCCGACACCTCGGCCTCGTCGCTGCGTTCCGCCTTCACGGCGAACCGCTGATACTTTCCTTTTTCCGCGGTCAGGACCGCCGACGTAACGAGGTACGTTTTTTCCTGAAATGTCAGCGTATCCCCCGCCTTCGGAATACCGTTGCCCTCCACGAGCCCGTCGAAATCAAGTTCCGTACGACGGCTTGTGGCGGCGAGCCGGTCCTTTCTGCCGTCTTCTCCGTGGACAGACACGGTCCCGGTCAGCGTCGAACGGACGCGGATATTCCGCATGGCGATGTCGAAGCCGTCGCCGTCCCAGCCGGAAATCAGTCCAAATGCGCGCATGTCAATAGCCTCTCATGGTCTCGCGGGTGAAGACCGGTTCGTCGCAGGCGACCGTGGAGAACCCCTGTCCGCGCGCGGATTCCGCCGCGCCTGGCAGGATCAGTTCGCCGGATGCGGTTTTCGCAAGCGATTCACGCACATGGACAATGCGCATTTTGAGTTTGTCGGGCAGAGCGTCGCCCGCACAGCGCACCCGGGCGCGCTCTTCGCACAGGGTCAGATTCCAGTCGCGGAGCAGCGCCTCGGCACGATCGGACACGACCGGGGTTTCATAGCGGCATCCCGCGGACGCGTCGATTTCCGCGGCCGATGCGTCCAGGTCGGCCTGAGCCGAAGCCGTCCCGGTCTCGTCGTTGCCATACAGGCCCGCGTAATCCTGGCCGAGGCGCACTTTCAATTCATTGATCGTGGCATATGCCATGAGACGATCCTTTCATTTCGATGTTGTGATTTGAGCAGCAGACGACAAAAAAAGGCTGAATTCGGCTGGGGGAGAGGGCGGAGAATCCGTACGGCGGAGAATCTTTCGGCATGTGCATTCGGAATGGTCCGCCTCCGCCCCAAGGAGATAGATATGATTCGCGGCGAATTTCCACGCCCCCTCCCCGTCAACCGTCAGCCGTTCGTTATGCTGTCACTTAGCCTGCGGCGGTGCCGCCGCGTCCCAGCAGATGCGGGAAGAGGGCGGCCGCGTTGCCGTATGCTTCGGCGCCGAAGAGGATTCTGCCGTCCATGAAGACGTTTTCATCGTTCGGCTGGTTCAGGATCGTGAGGGCGGCTTCCTTGTTCTTCAGGACCAGGATGGGCTTCAGCGCGCCGGTGAACCGGCCCAGGAACCAGTAGTTGGCGTTCGTGCCGGTGAGTCGAGGGCTGACGACCAGTTTCACCTTGTCCTTGTGCGGATTGGCGAATTCCTGGTCGTTGGAGTCGCGGTAGGTGTCGGAGTACAGGATTTCGCGGGCGGTATCCTCAAGCGCGGGACCGACGATCAGGTGGGTCGGACGCGTGTTGACGGGCTGGCCGTTTTGGCCGCGGAAGGAATACATCTGAGTGAAGAACGAGCCGAAATTGGCGAACGTCAGGGCATTGGTCGTGACGTTGTTGATCGTGCTCGGGCCGTACTTGCGGCTGCTGTTGTAGAAGCTGGCGCCGTCGATCCAGTTCGGCGGATTCACGAGCGCCTCGGTGAAGAGCGTGTCCCACAGCTGTTCGCCGGCCTCGCCCATGGCGGCGACGAGCGTGCCGTAAATGCCCCAGTTGTCGCTTTCGACGTCGCGGACAGGAATTGCCACGGTATCCTCCCAGGGACGTTCTACGAGGCGGATCTTGTGCGTGGCGAGGTTCTTGATCTGGCGCGGGCCGAGCCATTCGCGCATCCCGGCGAAAGCGTCGAGGAACGGAATTTCCATGGCGGTGTGCTTCGGATCGCCCTCGATGTCGGCGAGGTCGCGGTAGATGGTCTCCGCGCCCTCGACGGCCTGTTTGAACTTCAGATTGAAGCTGGTGCGCATGGCGGACAGCGTTTCATGATTGAGTTCCATGTTCATTTTCCTTTTTCAAGTTGATTTGTCTGGTTTTGAACTCGGGTCTCCGGCTCAGCGCGGGCCGTTGCCGATTTCCGCCACAACGCCGTCCGGGAGCACGTCGCGGACGACGCCGGCGACCACGGCGGACGTGCCGCCGGTCAGCGTGACGGTCTGGTCGTCCTTCACGTAACAGGTTTTGTTCACGTCGTTCGCAGCGAACGCGCCGCTGCTGACCGGACTGTAGAGGAACATGCCGGAACGGGTTTTGACGGTTTCGCCGCCGGTCGCCGTGTTTTCGGCACGGCCGACCACGACGATGGCGCCCGCAGACGTGGCGGGAACGGCCTTTCCGCTGGTGTTGACCGCGGTGATTGCGCCAGCGTAGACGGTGCTGCCCGATGCGACGGTGAATTCACGCGTGTAGCGGACGCCGCCGGCCGCGATTTCACGGGTGTTTCTGACTTCAGTGAGTGCTGACATGGTTCATGTCTCCTTTTGGTGTGATTGTTTTGCGCCGCGGCTTCTCAGCCATGCATGGCGCGTTGGTATTCGTCTTTGTCGAATCCGAATTTACGGATCATTTCCTCGTCCGCTGCACTCAGACTCCATTTCGGCGCACGTTGTTTGTCCGGCGCGAACGCCATGCGCCCCGGCACCACGGCGGGGGCGTGTTTCAGGTAAGACGCCAGCACGGCGCAGTCCTGGGTTTTTGCCCAGTCTTCCAGCGCATGCGTCAGCTTCCCTTCCTGAAGCCCCTGTTCGATCAGTTCCGCCTTGCGTTTTTCTTCGGCGGCGCAGACCATCGTGTCGAGCTCCTGCCGCAGGGCGTCCGCCTGCCCGGCGCGTTCCTTCACGGCGTCCAGAGCCGCAGACATGCTTTCATCAGGTTCATCGTCTGCGATGCCGAGCCCCTCGCGCATGGCCGTGATGACGTCGGCTTTCGCCTCGATCGCGGAGGCGGTACGCTCGATAGCGCCTTCTTCATCGTCCTCGCCGGACAGCACGATTTCGTTCCACATTGTCTTCCCGAGCAGATGCCCGAGTGCGCATTCGATCGGATCCTGAAGACGCTTCAGCTCGACAGTGTTCCGGCCGATGTCTTCCGGATCAGCGTCTTCTCCCTCGCCGCCCGCCGCGAGGACATCTTCGCTGTTCAGCGCGGGTTCATTTTCCATCGCTACGCTGGTAATGCGGATCGGCCCTTCCTTCAGGCCGCGGATGACCGGCGAACAGTACCGGAATATCTTTTCCTTCAGCAGTTCGTATGCGCCCGGCGTCCACTCCGCTCGGATGCGCAGCTCATCTCCTTCGCGGAACAGCGTCCCGAATCCCATCGCGGCAACGCCGGACGGGATCAGACGCAGCGCTTCGCTTTCCTCCACGCCATGCTTCTCCGCAAGGATGTGGAGGTAATGGTTGGAGTCGATCGGGACCGCCTCGCCTTTCTTCGCCTGGTACGCCGCAATGGCATCCAGATCCTCCACGCTCAATCGCAGTTCATAGTCCTTTCCGTTTTTCACGAGCCGGTTCACGCCCGCATGCAGCAGAGTCCATTCCTCCGGGACTCCGTTCGCGTCCTGTTTTACAGTTCCCATTTCCTGCTCCTATGGTTTGTTTTTCTTGTCCCTGCGGAGATTCTGTTTGTTCCGCCGGGAGAGTTGATGTTTTTTACCAACCGAAAATACGTTCCTCCATACGTCGTTGATGAGGCGGCGGAAGGGGATCGATGCCACACGGCGCCTCGTTTCCGCGTCCGGCCGCATGGACCGCCAGCGCGAGAGCCCAGAACCGGTCCGAATGTCCGGATTCGTCGCGTTCCGCATCGTAACGTACATTTCCGGCGGCGGTCACGCTTCGCACGATCTTGTGCAGATCATGCCGCAACACGTCATCCGCCAGGATTCTGATCCCGCGCGACTCGAACGCTGCCCGGACCGGCATCGCCAGCGCGGCTTTGACCGGCCCGGTGAACGTCACGCTCTCCACGCGGTATTTCCCGTGGCGTTCCTGCATCTCCTCCGCCAGCATCATCCCGATCCCGGTCGCGTCGATGCAGAGGCGTTCCAGCCGGGCGTCGTCGAGACGGCGCGCAAGGGCGTCGGCCTGCATGCGGAACGGCATGTTCTCCATGACTTCGTACCCGCTCTGCCACAGGATATCCCCGATGCGCGTCAGCTCGAAATACACCCCGACGTCCTTCTTCCGTCCTACGTCATATCCGGCGTACCGTATTGCTTTCGGATGTTCGTTCAACGCTCTTTCCAGTTCAGCGATGTTGTTTTCGCACGCGCCGATCATGCCGTAATCCAGCAGCGCCGCACCAGCCTCCGCCGCCTCGATCAGATACTGCGTCCGCCAGGCGTCTTCCGTGCGGCATTTCGCACGCATCATCTTCAGCCATTCCTCGCGGCTCAGTTCACATCCGGTCACGGCGTTAACGCGTTCCACAAAACCTTCTTCGACGGCATCCAATATGCTCGTCCTGTGAACGCTCCACCCCATCGCGTTCGCGCCATGTTCCGCCTCGTGAAGCATCCGACAGAACGGCGATTCG
>CACWOL010000057.1:0-5222 GCA_902762495.1 uncultured bacterium
TTCAGGACGGGCGCGATGGCTTCTGGATAGGAATCGAGGTCGGGCGATTCAAGGCCGCGTTCGAGTGAGGCTAGGTAGGGATCGAAGGCATCCGGCTCGAAACCTTCCTCTTCCGCGGCGGCGCGGAGCGACTTTTCGAAGGCATCGTAATCGAAGTTTTCGCGCCAGGAAGCGAGATTCTTTTCGCGTTCAGCTTTCGCCGGGATCAGGAAAGACGGGGAGAATATTTTATCATCGAGCCCGGGTTTCATTTTGGAAAACACATCGAAAATCCATCTGGCGCGCATCAGCGCCTCGTCGGCGTCCGTGCCGTGAATGGCCAGAACGCCCTGCGCCGGACCGTCGAGGAAGAGGCGTTCCACTGCGTCCGCTGTTTCGCTGAGCTTCTCCTGTGCGGCATCGAATTGGCGGAGGTCGGTGCGGACCGTGAGACGCAGGGCCACGAGGACGGCGAACAGCGCCATCAGGCCGAAGCAGATGCCGGAGGCGAGTTTCGGGGAGAACGTTTTCAGCGGGCGCGGCTTCGGCAGGGGCTTTTTTGTGCGGATCAGAATGGACGGGAACAGCAGGAGCGTGAGCAGAAGGCTGGCGAGCAGGCTGATTCCGATGAATATGCCGAACTGCCGTACGCCGGGGATCGGCGTCAGCGCGAGCAGGAGAAAGACTGCGGCAGAGGTCGCCGCGCCCGTCATCAGGGACGGCGCGATGCGGATCAGACGCCGCACGGGGCAGGGCGTCTGCATGGCCATGTACACATGCACACCGTAGTCCACGGCGAGTCCGATCACGAGCCCGCCGGTAGCCGTCACGAAAAGCAGGACGGGTTCGCCGGGGATCGCGAGGAGCCCGACGGCGGCGAGCGAGACGGCCGCGGGGAAGACCGGGATCGCCAGCGCGCGTAGATCGCGGCGGAAGAGCAGCAGGATCGCGGGCAGGAAGAATAGGATCGAAAGGATGCAAGCGAGCTTCACGTCCGACTTGATGACGCGTTCGTTTTCGATGGAGTGCGCGTGTGCGAGCAGAAGATCGGCGCGGACGCCGGACAGAGGGTGTTCCGCCAGCACGCTTTCGAGGTTGTCCATGAGCCGTTTCCCGCCGACCGTATCCGCCGCGGAAACGTCCGTTTCGAGCAGAAGAAGCCGATGGAGACCGTCCGGGGAAACGATGGCTGTTTCGCCGTCCTTCAGGCGGAACGACGAGGCGGAACGGAATTGTTCGAGCGTGGCGAGTTTCGATGCGGCGAATCCGGTCGGGTCGGCCAGCACGAGCGAGGCGAATCCGCCGAACAATATCTTGCGTTTGACATTCGAAACGATTTCGGCGGCATCAAGCCCGGAAAACGGCTGGAACTGCGGGATCCATTCCTGAAAGGAGGCGAGGGTGGCGGGAAGGTCGTCCGGCAGAAAACGGTTGTCGACGCGCGTCACGCCGGGGACGGACGTGATTTCGTCAGAGATTTTATCAATTTCAGAAGACGCGGCGTCGAGCTGTTCCTCCGTGTCCGCTGTGAACAGGACGGCGGACTGGTTGAACAGGCCGGAGTTCAGGAGCACGGCGCAGGCGCGTTCGGACTCGCTCCCGGCGGGGAGCATGCGCGTGATGTCGGCGCTGAACGACGCTGTGAGGATGGGGAGTGCGGCGAGGGCGAGCGCGAGAAGCGACAGGAACGCCGCGAGGACCGGGCGTCTTAAACCGAACAGAATGACGCGCCGCAAAAGGGATTTCATTTCTGTTTCGCCTGCCAGAGAGCGTCCGGGATGTCGGAATCGAACACGGAATCCGTATAGACGAGCTCGGTCACGTCGCCGTTTTTCTCGGATGCGCGGACCTTGACGATCTTCGTTTTCGATTCGTCGAGCGTGAGCTCGACTTCGGTGATAAGCGAGGCGGCGAAGCGTTCGGAACGCGGTTTCAGGACCACCGTGCCGTCCTTGCTCGCAGCCGCCTCGAAATCCTTCTCCAGCGCCTTCACGTCGCCTGACGCGAACGCCGTCATGGCGTCGGAGAGCATTTCGAGCATCGGGTATTTGGAGAAAGGCACGGAGACGGTCCTGTCGGAGTCGGCGTCCCACTGCGTGAGCTTGCCGTTCGCGATGATGCAGGAGTATTTGAGCGGTTTTTCGACGTGCCAGGCGAAGCGTTTGCCGGGACGGTCGAGGCAGAGCTCGCCGTTCAGGATCATCGGCTTCTTGAACGCCTTCAGGTGCTTCGTCTGGACGAATTTCGTGCGGAGCGTCTTAAAATTCGCGATGTTCGCAAGCAATTCCGCAGTGTCGGGGATATCTGCCTTGACTTCCGCTTCCATCGGCTTCGGCTCTGTCTGTGCGGAAACCTCCCCCGCGAAGGCGAAGGATGCACCGACGAGCAGAAGCGCCGTCAGGATGCGGAGCGCCGGGTTGAACGTCATTTCTTCTCTTCGTAGTTGGTCAGGAAGAGTTTCAGCGTGCCCTTCGCGGCGGGCTTGCCGTTGAGGAACGCCTCGTACCCGATGCCGCGCCATTTGCCGAGGTCGTACTGGACGTTGATGACGACATCTACGGTGTCGCCGACATGAGGAATGGCGGAGTATTCGGAGTCGACGACTTCGACCAGGAGTCCGCCGAAGGACTTGTCCTGGCGTTGGAAGGCGTCGAGCGCGGCGGCTGTCTGTGCGGCGTATTCGATGAACGTTTCCGCGCCGGTGGAGCCGTCCGCCGCCGCCAGCGGATGGTCGGGATGCACCACGGAGGACGTTTTGCCGCCCTGGTCCCATTCCTCGACGATCGTATCGATCAGCGCGAAGGGCTCGCCGTGCGGAAGCAGTCCGACGGCGGGGTAGGGCAGTCTGGCGCGCAGTTCCTCGTGATTGAGGACTGGCTTGTTGTTTTTCGGAGTTTCGGATTCGGCCATGATGAGTGGATTCCTTTTGAAACGGTATGTGAATGTTTAAGCTGATTTTGCGGAAGTGAGGCAGAACGGATAGCGCCGTTCCTGTTTCCACTCGTCGATCTCGCGGTCGAGCGCGGCGGTCTCCTCCTCGAGGATGCGGTGGACTTCTCGCTGGATGCGGAAATGCGGCTCGGATGCGATGCGTTCCTGCGGGATCGGCTTCAGGACACGCATGATGACGCGGCTGGGGCGCATGCGGAACGAACGGTCCGGGCTGGCTTCGTTGCCCGCGATGGCGACCGGGATCAGCGGTGCGCCGAGCTCCTTCGCTGCGCGGAAGAACGCGCTGTGGAACGGAGCCATGGTGCGGGAGCCGGACCGCGTGCCCTCCGGGAAGACGTAGATGGTGCCGGAATCGCTCAGCGCACGCCGGGTCTGCTCCACGATCTCCTCGTAGGTGAGGTTGTTCACGTCGATGAACCCGCCCATGCGCGCGAATATGCCGAAGAACGGCATGTGCAGCGCCCAGCCCTTCGCGGCGGCCATGGCGGCGCCCGCGGCGGGGATGATCGAGACCAGGAACGGATCGGAGGACGAACGGTGGTTCACGACGAAGATGCCGTGGTCCGCGCCGCCTGAGAAGTCGTCGAGGCGGACCGGGATATACACGCTGTACCAGCAGCGGATCATGAAGCGTCCGAACGAGCGGATGAACTTCAGGACCGCGACGTTGAACGGTCTCCCGGTAAGGAGACAGAATATCCCCGCGATCAGGAAAAACGGCGAGGCCAGTATGCAGTAGAGTGCGATGCATACGACCATGTGCGTGTAGACGATCAGGGAAAACATCTCCGGCTCCTGTTGATGGACGGCGAAACGGGATGACTGGTGAGGCTGTTTATTTCGATTCCTGCTGTGCG
Organism: uncultured bacterium; assembly: GCA_902762495.1. Lineage (GTDB taxonomy): Bacteria > Verrucomicrobiota > Lentisphaeria > Victivallales > UBA1829 > UBA1732. The sequence goes on from CACWOL010000057.1 coordinate 3,789, forward strand.
GCCTGTGCGGCTGCCGCCTTCGCGGCCTCGGCCTGTGCCGTGAGCATCGCCTGGTTCTTCTCGAAGAAGTCGTAGACGTCTCCGAGCGTGCGGACCTGCTTGATCTCCTCGTTGTCGCGGAGCGAGATGCCGAATTTGCGTTGAAGTCCGATCATGAGGTCGACCATGTCGAGGCTGTCGAGCCCGAGGTCGTCGAAGAATGTCTTTTCAGGGGAAAGGTCGGCGGGGTCGAGTTCCATTTCGTTGACGAGTGCGCCGTTGACGGCTTCGATGATTTCGTCGCGTGTGAGATTCATATCGGGATCCTCCGGGGAAGGTTGTTATACGTTGAGCTTGCAGATCAGGGAGGCGTTGATGCCCCCGAACGCAAAGGAGTTTTTGAAGAAGATGCGGATTCGTTTTTCGCGCGGGGCGGTCAGGTGGTCGATCCCGGCGCAGGCGGGGTCGACATCGACGAGGTTGCGGGTCGGGATCAGGACGCCATGGCGCGCCATTTCGAAGACTGCCGCCATTTCCAGCGGGCCGGACGCGCCGAGCGTGTGCCCGAGGTGGCCCTTGAGGCTGGAGACAGGGACGTTCGCGCCGAAGACTTCGCGGATGGCCGCGGCTTCGGCGGCGTCGCCCTGAAGCGTGGAGGTGGCGTGCGCGCTGATGTAGTCGATGTCCGAGGGGGCGATCCCGGCGGATTTGCAGGTGTCGGTCATGCAGCGGGCGATCGCGGGCGCGTCGGACTGGCTGAGGCCGTTTCCGCCGCTGTTCGAGGAGTAACCGGCGATCTCGCCGTAAATCTTCGCGCCGCGCTTCACGGCGTGTTCGTATTCCTCGAGGCAGAAGATGCCGGCGCCTTCGCCGCAGACCAGCCCCTTGCGGTGCGCCGAGAACGGCTGCGAGCTTTGCGTCGGGTCATCCGCGACGGGCGCGTGGGCGTACATCAGGGCGAACGAGCCGGAGACTTCCGATCCCGTTTCGTCCGCGCCGCCGCAGAACATGACCGTTTCCTGTCCGGCCGCGATGAGCGCCGCGCCGAGTCCCATGGACTGAAGCCCGGATGCGCAGGCGGAACACGGCGAGTAGATCGCGCCGTTGAGACCGAGCGTGCGGGCGAGGTTGAACGCCGTGGTGTGGGAGGCGGCTTTGAAAAAGTGCATCGGGGAGAGCCTGTCGCTCTGACCGGAAATGACCAGTCCGTAGCCTTCGCGCAGAGTGCTGACGGAGCCCATCGTGGATCCGACGGCGCATCCGGCGCTCAGCGCGAGCAGTTCGTCCTGTGTGAGCCCGGAATCGCGCATGGCGGCAAGCCCGGCCATCGCGGTGAAGCAGGCCGCGGGAGCCATGGCGCGGCGGAGCGTGCGCGGCAGGACGCGGAATCGTTCGGGATCGCGCGGAGCGGGCGCGGTCGGCAGGAAATTCTCCTCCTCTCCGGCGCGCACGACG